>CAZVEZ010000165.1:3459-6174 GCA_964626135.1 uncultured Nitrospira sp. | reverse complement strand
GTCCCATAGCCGAGCATCTTATAGCCGTGCAGTACGATGAACAGTTCGGCGCCGAAACGCTGCTTGGTCACTGGATCCTCACGACCATAAATATCTCCTTCCGAGATTTCCTCAACCTCGAATCGGATTGTGGAGCGGGGCATAAACACCATAGGTTTGGCGAGATGACGAAACGGACGGATGCCGTTTGCCTCACCCAATCCGGCAATGTTATGGATTGGCCGATTCTGTAATTCTCGCCCGCTGCCACTGTCGACGACGCTGTACTTGAAATCAATCAATCGGTCTTTGGTCGGAGTTGAACCATCTTTTTGCTCAGCCGGAATGAAACTGTAGCCGATCGTGACAACTACAAAGGCGCCATCGACGCTGACATTCACAACATCCTGCACCCGGTTGCCACGTATTCCTTGCAGCGTGAATCTCGCGACGTAATCGTATGGGATCTCCTTGGTTGTCGGTGCGACAGCCGGTTGCGGGATGCTATTCGACGCTGAATGCGTGGGTGCCTGTTCCTGAACTTGACTGAGTCCTAATCGCATGGTCAGTACCTCCTACTGCCTTGTCCCTTGTCCCAGGTTTCTCGTTCGTGGTGTTGAACGCTAAATCACGTACCCGAGATGCCGGACAAGGAATCTTGTCACTCGAATTACCACAGTGGTTTCCATACTTCTGCCACCTGGACTGGCGTTACATGCCAACGTGTCTGCGGAGGCTCCTGCGGCACATAGGCTTCCAGTCCATTCATCCCATCCTGCCGTACATAGCCATCGATGCCCTGTATGGCCTGATCTTCATCAAATCCACGGAGATCGTCATCCGCGGCGAAACCCCGTAGTTCCTCGCCCTCATCAAAGCCTCGCAGCTCTTGCTCTTCATCCAGACCGCGCAATTCCTCGTCTTCGTCCAAGCCTCGAAGTTCTTCATCTTCGGCAAAGCCACGCAGCTCTTCGTCTTCCGCAAAACCCTGTAACTCCTCCTCTGCGAATCCCTGGACTTGATACAAAGAACCATCTGGCGCTGCGTACAAGGCGCCAAGACCGTCATAGCCCGCGACTCCCCTCCTCCGTTTCAGAAGCTTGCCGGCCACTGTTAGACCGGCCCTCACTGCTGCTCCTGCCCCAGGTACGGGTATAAACCGCGAGGCAAACTTCGCGATGGGTAATAACTTCTTGAGAAAGCCGCCTCTCTTCCGAGGCCGCCCCCTCCTGACGCCAGAACCAGGTCGTTGTGGCCGCCGTCTAAAAAACCTTTGCCGACCTTGTGCTTTTGGACCCATTGCCTTCATGGGTTGCTCTTCACCCTCGGGTTGCTCCTCGCCTGCAGGTGGTTCCCCACCAGCGGGTTGCTCGCCACCCGATTCCTCTCCTTCTGCCAGGCCCTGCATGTGATACAGGGTCCCATCCGGCGCCTGATACAGGGCACCCAGACCTCTCAATGCCGGATCTTCGGCTTGAGAGAACTCCTGCTCGCCCCATTCGTCCACTCCGTCGACCCACTCGTATAAATTACCGTCAGCTCCTTGATACAAGTCGATACCATTCATCCGGGGGACTTCGTCTTCACCTAGATACCTCATGGTTCACCCTCCTCCTGGTTTGCACCGGTTACTGAACATCACGGGTCAGATAGCCATCCAGCACGACCCAGATGCGGAGCGGGCCCGTCACGTGAGCCAACTTCTTCTCGTCAGCTGAATCTACTCCCCGTACTCCAGGTACTCCCTGAGGGAACGCCATCTCGACACGGAAGTTCTGCTGTGGCTCGATGAACACAGGCTCGGCGAATCGGAACGTTGCAGTCGGGTCAGGTTCGCCGTGGTTGGAGACGGAGAGACCAGGACTGACACCAGCGCCGGATGGAAACCAGAAGGTGGGCATCTCAATCATGATCTTTTCCCCCACGATCAACGAGGTCACCGAGTTGTAGATTAGGTCCGCCAAGATTTCACTTTCATTGATGGGGCTTTTCGAGGCAGCACCCCCTGTACTACTTTTAAACTCTGTGGGACGCAGGTTGGACACCACTACGCGCAAAGCCCGCGCCTCGAACGTATTCAAGCTGGGCAGAACGCCGGAAGCTTGAAGGTTCGTTTCCAGCTTGGTCTTGTTCTGAATATCCACAAAGAAGCGAATCACCCGTGGATCTGTCATAAAGTCGGTGAACTTCTTGGGGTTAGTTCCATCTTTTTTTTCTTCCTTCACGAAGAACGCATCGTAGAGCGGGGAATGAAGTTTTTCTTTCACACCTTGAACCTTCGACATAGCAACCTCCTTTATGTGTTCGTAACGAACATAGTTTATTGGACAACCTCGTATATCCCACCATCGGCTCCGAGGAAATACCGGCCGAGTTCACGGACCTCATCTTCTCCCAGGTCTTCACCTGCCCCTTCACCAAGCTCAATTGATCCGTCTGAGTCGAAGCCTTGCACCTGGTACAGCGATCCATCTTCGCTCAGAAAGCATTGGCCTTGTACCTGATATAAGGTGCCGTCCTCGCCCAGAAACATGGCTTCCATCTCCGATGAACTGGGATTCACGATCATCAACTCATCCAGACCGAGCCGTCGATCTTTTCTCATGTCATCCCCCTCACATGTGCCGGCGAACCACCAGCACACCATATTGCCAATCTGGATCGCTATCGCTCAGCCCTCGATCCCTCGCGGAGTGACCTGGTAGCTTCCTCCCACGATATAGAGTTGTGTCCCTT
>CAZVEZ010000165.1:0-3359 GCA_964626135.1 uncultured Nitrospira sp. | reverse complement strand
ACAACCCGCACCGGCCGCATGGCTATCGGTCTCCTTGGGTGTCCGGTTTTCGGACGATGGGCTGCCGAGCTGGAAACGCCACCCGAAGGAAGAAGACCTATCTGCCGTAAACGCACGACGAGCTTCTCAGTGATGAGTGGACGCGGTCGAGCAACGAGTCCATCCGTCCAGATGCGCTGCAAGACATCCTTCAGCCAGGGGTGCGTGCGTAACTGTTGCCGCTTTCGCAACTCGTTCCAGAGGGACCGTACTCGTTCATCTTTTGGCTTGATTGCCTCGCTTTTGATCGCCTGAATGAGGCTTTTGAGCCATGCTGGGACTTCGACTTCTGCACCGATCCCGTGAAGTTCAAGGTCTGCAGACATCATGTGTGGTCTCCTTTCAATCTCGATGATCTTTTTAACGAACGTTCTCGGTGCCCAACCCATCGGATAGGGCATGGTGGCATCCAGCGGAATCCAGCGCCTCTTGTGAAGAACCTCAAGATAAATATGGGTAAAGAGGTTCTGCCGGAGTGGATCTGGCCCAATGATCACCAGCCGCACAGGATGCCCGATGGCCTCCAACATTGCTCCCAGTAGGATAGTCATATCGTCGCAATCGCCGGCCCGCAACTCGATCATGCGCCTGGCCGAATGGAGCACCTCCACCTGAACCGTATCCTTGGTATACCGGATATGCCGCTGAACCCACACGAAGAGGGCCTGAATCTCAGCCAGGTAGTCCTTGGGTTTAACGTGCTTTTCCAGCAAGATGTCGATGGCCTTCTGGCGAACATAGAAATCTTTCGCGCCCGCTCGAATCAGCGCTTGCACATGCTCAACCGTCTGTTGTGTTCCACGCCACCCCTTCGGAATATGACCGACAACAATCTTCGGCGCAGTAAGCGGCGCCGATTGGTGTCTTGGCCTCATTGAAGCCTGTTCACGACTCGGCTTGAGATTCTCGCCGCTCGACAAATCCGCTTGGGTTTTGCATCGACACGATCCACTCGGTGCCTTGCCATGCGTCGTTGGATTCACGTGCGAGCTCCCCCACAATCTACGCGTGACACTTCGCTCACTGACCTATCATCCCAATCACTTTTTCTGCGGGAAGAATGAGAAAGTCCTTCATGGCTTCCACTTTCACCACAATGAACGTCTGCGCCTGCGTCCCACTCTCCGTGATATCAACGACCTTCCCTAGCACGATGTCTTCTCCATACAGTTCAGTGACGACCTCTTGTGGAGCAGGGATGGTGACATCGCTCACCTTGAAGCGCACGAATCGATTCAATAAAAAGCTGAATTGTTCAGCAGCCACAATCTCCTCGTCCTCTATAAAATGCTACTAGCAGCGAACATGCCACGCGCACGCCGCTCGTTTGCCAGCGTTCATTGCTTCAAAAACGTTGGGTTGCGCAATCTAGCGTCTGAAGAGATGCCTGGAAGTTGAGGAATGAAGAAAAACATTTCCGGAAAAGGCCGGCTCCGGCCCGGAAGACCTTTTCCGAATCGTACAGCATGTAAGCAGATAGCAAGAGGCAATCCCGCGCCCAGCGAGGTCGCCGTCAAAGCCAATCGATGTGTTAGTAGCAGAATATTCGGGAGAGATCCGGATTAAGTTTCTTGAACGAGATGATGCTTCTTCAATTTGTTGTACAACGTGCGAGGGGTGACTCCTAACGCTCGTGCTGCCTGAGAATGATTTCCTCGTGCACGCCGCACCGCCTCCTCCACCAGCATCCGTTCGCAATATCCCATAACGCTCGCAAGGTTCCAGTCCTTGGAATCCGATTGCATCAGTAGGGTTTCGATACCACCTGGGAGCGAGGGCGATGCGCCTTTAAGTGCCGAATTCATGTGGAAGTTGAGGTTCGGTTGTTCAGTATGCTTTGGCCTTGTCTCACAGAGTTGCCGCCAGATCTCCGGAGAAAGATCACTTAAGCTGAGTGGCGTATCGTCTCCTTTATTGAGGAGTGCGCGTCGGACAATGTTCTCGAGTTGCCTTACATTACCTGGCAAGTCTAATTGAGCCAGCGCTTCAATAAAGTCGGGATCAATTGAAACGGTCTTTGATGTCACCACCGATCGATACTTCGTCAAAAAGTTACTGACCAAGGGCTTGAGGTCGGCCACTCGTTCCCGCAACGGGGGAAGATGGACGGGGAGCATATTCAATCGGTGAAACAGGTCCTCTCGGAACTGCCCCCGCTGCATCATCTGTTCTAAATTGCGATGCGTGGCCGCAATCACTCGCAGGTCCACGCCCACCTCGTGATCAGTACCGACCGTCATGACGCTGCGATCTTGCAGCACGCGAAGGAGCTTGACCTGTGCATCATGGCCAAGTTCTCCGATCTCATCCAAGAACAACACGCCCCCATCTGCGGCACGAACAAAACCCTTTCGATCACGATCTGCACCCGTAAAGGCTCCACGACTGTGACCAAACAGTTCACTTTCAACCAACCCCGGGCTGAGCGCTCCGCAGTTGATTGCCACGAAGGGACCAGTACGGCGTTTCGGGTCAAGTTGGTGGATGGCGTGTGCCATCAGTTCCTTCCCAGTTCCCGATTCACCGGTGATCAGCACGGCTAAGTCACTGAAACGACCGACGCGCAAGGCCTGTCGAAATGCTTCCTCTATCGCATGGCTCTCTCCCTCGATCCCGAAGGATTTCATGAGCGCATGACAGTGCTCTTTGTCGGCTCGTTCACGGGTTTTCTGCCTGAGAACATTCGACAGAACCCGCTTTAGCTCCAGCCCAAAACCGTCCTCCTCACTGTCAAGGACACACGATGCACCGGCCAACAAGGCTCGGCACCGTAAGCCAACAGGCCAAGCATGCGCGCCCCGTTCATGAGCGATCACGGTCATTCCCGCCCGCTTCATACAGCCGACAGCTTTTGAAACCAACGTATCGTCTGTCTGGTACATTCCGAGTGCGACTACCGCAGCACAACAGGATGAGCAAGTCGCTTTTTCAATATCGTTCAGTTGCTCGCCGCGATATGGTCGAGCCCCGCAATCTCTCACCACGCGTTCGATGAGCCGCAGTCGGGTAGTTTGGGATTCCCACAGCACTACTTTCCACCGTGAGTCGGCTCTTTCGGCGTCCGTATCCCGGTTGCAGAAATTTTGCTGCTCTACGGTGAAATGCTGCATTGTGAATACCGTGCGCGACTTGATCCACTCTGCGCGTTACTGCCAAGCAGACATGCCTTTCATCATCGCTATGCTTTGCCAGGTCGCAGAATTGTTACCGGTCGTGCGAAAGGGAAAACTTTATTGCCCCCCAGTTGTCCCGCTATATATTCCTATTCCTGATACCGGTTCGACGCAAGGGCAATTTAACGTGCATTACTCATTCCTTTT
>CAZVEZ010000164.1:0-6197 GCA_964626135.1 uncultured Nitrospira sp. | reverse complement strand
ACCTGGCCACTCCCTCCTTCCCCTTCGGGAACCACGAACAAATTCCCGTCTTAAGGACATCTTTTGTCGTCATTTCTTGTCGAAACCCAGAATCCGGGCCACTCATTTTCACGCTCCCTGAGTTAATTCCACCAAAGCCTTTTGTATATCAATCAATTCCACAGCCCATTCTTGCCGGTTGGGCGGTTGGCCTTGGCATTGCAGTTCTTCAGAGCATGACTCCTGTCGAAAGGATTTGACCATGTCATACCTGACGTTTCTAATGTTTCTATGGGTACTCCCCCTCCCGGTCCTCGGAGCCATGGTACTCATGGACTGGGTGAAGGGCTCAGACAAGTAGGTCGGGCACGGATCGGATAGTGCCATGCAGAGCACGCCCAGTCCGATCCAGGCCAACTCGCGGAACTGCGGAACAGCGCGATGGTGACACTGAAGGGTTATGACTTGATGTTTTCTCGAAAGAACTCTGCGATGGCGTCTTTCCCAACTTGGCCTTGGGCAGCCTGTAAAACGAGTGTTTCAAACACCGATTCGCCGGCTACAAGCGTGAAGCCATTTAGTTTCAGGAATACGAACGCTGCCATTGCCCCCGTTCGCTTGTTACCATCGATAAAGGGATGATTTTAAACGATGTGATAGAGATAGGCAGCGGCCATCTCAAACAGGCCGGCATGGAGCTATCGATCTCCAAACCCGGCTTCGGGCATTCCGAGTGCGGAATGCAGCAGTTCAACATCGCGAATACCAAGACTCCCCCCATATCGCTGAATTTGGTCGGCATGGATCTCAATGACATCTTCCACAGAGAGAAACAGTGGGCTAGCCATTGCTAGGCCAGCCTTTTTAGCATCTTCCCATATCGTCGGTTCCCTTCCTCCAACGCCGCCTGAAACTTCTTCTGCCGTACGGGAGTCTGAGCCGGTGTGACGATGAGGCATTTCCCGTCTGTTTTGATGTTCAGCGGGGTGTCTGCATCGATTTCCAGGAGATCGAGGACTCCACGATCGAGCACTAGAGCCAGACTATTGCCATGCTTGGTCAATTTCTTAATCATGCGCGCGCCTCCATATTGGTACTACAATGTAGTACCAATATATCACCGGTTATCCCGCACCGTAAAGCACACTGTATATCCGCTTCTTTGGAAATGACTGCTGTGTTTCAGGAGAGGAAAAACAAAGGAAAAGTGTCAGGGACCAACTTCTGAGTCTAGAGCGCGGATTTCAGGAATTTTCGCGATACGCCCGCGCAGCAGCGCGAGGCAGAGCAGCCCGATCCCGATCCATGTCAGCTCCCGAAATCGCCTCAGCAGCGCGAAGGTGATGCCTGCGACATCGGAGTAACCGAACGCGTTCAGCAGGAACAAATTCCCGCCGTCTTGGGCGCCGAGGCTGCCCGGAATGAAGAAAGTGCCGCCTTTAATGAAGACGGAGAGGGCACTGATCGAGATCGCGGAAAGGGCTATGGCAGGACCACCGATAAAATAGATAATGACGTACACTTCCAGCGCTTCCGCCATCCACCCGAGAAAGAACAGCCCGGTGGAAGCATAAAAGGCTGGACGATTATAGCGGTAGAAGTCCAAGATCGTGCGATCCAGGGAGCGTAATTTTTCCTCGCGGGCCTCGAGATACCGAATCCTGAGTCCGACCTTCCGCAGAAACTGCAACGACCACGTAAAGATTCCTTGACGCTGCACAAAAATAAACGCAGTGGTCCCGGCGGCCAGCAGACCCACGCTGAAGAGCGCCGCAGCCACGGTCTGGCCGGATGAATCGTCCCCGCCTAACAGCCACATACCCAGTCCAATGCCGAGGAGGATAAACAGCACTTCGGCAACGGTCATCGTGGTTTTCGCAATGACCACCGAGGTGACCCCATCCACCATCGGCACATTGCGATTCCTCAGCAGATGAGCCTTGAGCGGCTCACCCCCGGAGTAGCCGGCCGGCGTGGTCATGTTGACGACTTCACCGGCTGTCCGGATCGCGAGCACACGCCAGAACGGAAGATGCTTTGCCGATGGGCCCAATGTGACTTTCCATCCGTACGCCTCGACGACGTACATAATGACGGAAGGAATCAGCATGGCGAGGAGTGCCGCAGGACCGAGTTGCGCAGTCACATCGTAGATGCGCCCTGGGCCGACATGCCAGACGATGAACACAAGAGTCAGGAGGCCGACGAGGAGGAGAGAGATTTTAAGCATGGGTTGTGGTGGTGGAAGGTCTCATGAGACAGAGTATCAAGACTGAGAATACCACAGATCTGATCACGGACATCCAGGGAAACTCGTCGAACACAACAATCACGGCAACTACTTGTAATACAAAGAAATAACATCTATTTCTGGTGTTGATCGGTATGAGGCCGACTCAAGCAGCCTGAATGAAACAGGTGTCAGGAGCCAGTTCCCAAGCCGTGAGGACTACCGCCCTAAATCGCCACCAATCGCGTCACCGACGACAGTCGGGTAGCGCGAGTCCGGCCTAATCCATGCCGGCTCCCCGACGTCGCCTCACCAGCCGGACTGGGAACGGTCTCAGGAACCAGTTCCGGGGTCGTGTGTGCGCCTGTCCTGGACGATCGCTGCCCGCCCACGCAGCGACGCGAGGCAGATTAACCCGATCCCGATCCACACCAGTTCTCGATACCGTCTCACCAGCGCAAAGGTAACACCAGCGACGTCGGTGTAACCGAAATCCTTCAGCAAGAGAAAATTCCCGAGGTCTTGGGCGCCAAGACTGCCAGGGATAAAAAAGCTTCCGCCTTTGATGAAGACCGAGAGGGCATTGATTGAAATAGCGGAGAGGACTGTCGCAGGCCCCCCCAGATACCAGATGATGACGTACACTTCCAACGCTTCCGCCATCCAGCTCAGGAAAAACAGTCCGGTCGAGGAGTACACGGCTCGACGATTATGGCGGTAGTATTCCAAGATCATCCGATCCAACGACCGTAGTTTGTCCTCTCGCGCTTCGAGAAAACGAATCTTTAATTTGATCTTCCGAGTAAATTTCAATAACCATGTGAAGAATCCTTCCCGTTGCGCGAACACCAACGATGCGGTGACGAATACGAGCACGCTGACACTGATCAACGCCGTGAAGACGGTCTGGCCCAAAGAGCCGGCGCTGTCGATCGTCCGGAATGCGAGCATGATGCCCAAGAATATGAAGAGCACTTCGGCGATCGTCTTCGTCGTTTTTGCAATGACGACCGAGGCAAGCCCTTCCACCATCGGCACATGATGTTTCGTCAGCAGATAGGCTTTGAGCGGTTCGCCGCCGATGTAGCCGGCCGGTGTCGTCAAGTTCACCACTTCACCGGCAGTTTTGATCGCGAGCACACGCCAGAAGGGAATATCCTTGGCCGATGGGCCAAGCGTGACTTTCCATCCGTATGCTTCAATGGCGTACATGATGGCGGAGGGAATGAGCAGGACGATCAGCGCAACCGGCCCGAGTTGCGCCGCCGCATCGTAGATGCGCTCGGGACCGATATGCCAGACGATGAGCACGATCCCGAGAAGGCCGACAAAGAAGAGCACGAGCTTCAGCATGAGGCACCGCTGGCGGTCTGAATACCCTAAAAAATGACAGCTGTCAGGAGCGATTCTCTATGTCATCGGCGCGACTTTCTCGAATAATTGCCGCTCTCCCGCCGGCGAGCGTTAAGCACAGCAGTCCAAGCCCGATCCACACCAACTCGCGAAACCGCCGGAGTAATGCGAAGGTGATGCCGGTGACGTCGGAATACCCAAAGGCCCTCAACAAGAGCATATTGCCTCCGTCTTGAACACCAAGGCTGCCGGGGATAAAGAACGCGCCGCTCTTGATAAAGACGGAAAGCGCGCTGATGGAGATGGCGGAGAGCGCTACGGCAGGACCACCGAGAAAATAGATGATGACGTAGACCTCCAACGCCTCAGCCAGCCACCCGACAAAGAACAGTCCGATGGAGGAACAAAAAGTCAGGCGGTTGTCACGGTAAAAATCCAAGATCGTTCGATCCAGTGACCGCAGTTTCTTCTCGCGGGCTTCGAGGTAGCGGATCCTCAGCCCTATTTTCCTCTGAGCTTCCAAGAGCCACGTAAAGAGTCCTCGCTGCTGCACGAACACCAGCGCCGCAGTCATGAGCACCAGCAGACCGACACTGACCAGCGCCGTTGCGATCGTCTGCCCGGATGAGCCGTCGGCGCCGACTCTCCAGAACGCGAGCGCAATCCCCAGGAGGATGAAGACCACTTCAGCAAGTGTCATCGTCGTCTTCGCAATGACGACTGAGGCAAGTCCTTGCACCATCGGCACCTGGTGTTTCTTGAGCAGATACGCCTTGACCGGTTCGCCCCCGACGTAGGCGGTCGGCGTAGTCATGTTCACCGCTTCACCGGCAGTCCGAATCGCAAGCACGCGCCAGAAAGAAAGATGCTTCGCCGATGGTCCCAACGTAATTTTCCAACCGTATGCTTCGACGATGTACATGATCGTAGAGGGAATCAGCAGAATGAGGAGCGCGACCGGCCCAAGTTGCGACGCTGCCTCGTAGATGCGCTCGGGACCGATATGCCAGACGAGGAATATAAGAGAGAGGAGGCCGACAACGAGGAGGAAGCCCTTAAGCACGGGACGTGGCCGAAGGCCTGATGACCCAAAGCATGAGCATCGAGAACACTACGGATCCGATCGCAGCCATCCAAAGAAACCAGTCGAGCTTGCCCAGCACCGCAAAGATCAGCACGACGACGGAGAAGTCCCGGCTCGCGACATTTTTCAGCATGAAGTCGGACCAGGCAGCCTGCACCGGCGTCTTCCATCCACTCGTAGCTTTGATTTTCTGCGCCCGGGTGATGGACCAGAATGAGAGCCCATTTCCCAGGACCGCTGCCGCGCCGAGAGCGAGAGGAACCCAGGCCCCATCGGTCCCGGCTATCTGCAGATAGGAGCCCACAGCAATTCCGGCAAATATCGCCATGTGCACGACGTTGTCCAATGCGATATCGAGCCAGGCTCCGAACGGCGACTCGGTGAACGTCAACCTGGCTACTTCACCATCACAACAATCGATGATCGCCGCCAGTTGGAATAACAAAGCCGCGCTAATCCCGGCGCTGTATGTCCCGAACCCAAATCCTGCGGCTGCGGCCAATCCGATCAAGCTCGCCAGGATCGTAATGACGTTCGGGGAGAAGCCTGCGAGGAGAAAGATTCGCGTGAACCAGCGGGAAACCTTCCGGTTGAAGAACCGGTCGACGAAACCTTCGAATTCGCCCTTGAGGGAATTGAAAAGTTTCTTTTCAGCGGCCTGCACATCGGCGGCATCGCGCACATCCTGATACCAGTGAGACCGGTTCGTTTCCGTCGATAAAACCTGCACGTGTCCGTCCACTGCGGCCCGTTCGAGCCATCGCCGAATAGGAACCGTGCCGGCTTCTACCCCAACGTGACCGACGACGCCCATGAAACTGGCCGGAAGCACTACCAGATCTGCGACCACCAGCGCAGTATCATCCTGTCTTGATGTGATCGAGAGAAGCCGGCCCGACCGTACCTTCACGCGCAGATTAGACCGGCGAGACTGCTGATCTCTCCTGCTGTCGGCCCGTGCCACCACGATCGCCTGCCCCTCCTGCACCGTCTGACGCAGGCTCTCGATCAAAGAGCTCGCAAACACGGCCTGCACGCTGGACAGGAGACAGAAGCCACGAACTTCAGCGGCCAGCGCTTCCCAGGTTCTTGGATCGTCCAGTGGAAACTCCCGAATCGGCATCCAGCGCACGGGAATCGTTACACGTGGCCCCTTGCTCAACGCCTGCCTGAGCTGAGATTCTTCCGGTCCGACCAGCACCATGAGCTGTCGAATGCCGGCTCGCTGCAGTGTCAACACCGCCCTCTGAAACAAGCCGATGCCCACGACGCTGGTGAGCGGACTCACTTCATCGGCATGCAACCCGGCAGATTCGCCGAACAGACTCACCGACGGCAAGAGAATAGCCGTGCTCAACCCCTGGAGACCAGTCTGTTTGTGGACTGCGCTTTCGCTCACGATCTGCCCATCGTTGAATTCGCGAGAAAGATGATTTCCATCACCCGGACATTCTTAAACTGTAATCCCCGTTACCCTACTTATTCCACTACCTCCACTAGCAGGATGCTGAAAAAGTCCGCCAGCATCGTTCTCGCGTCGCTCAGAGGCTC
>CAZVEZ010000163.1:0-6198 GCA_964626135.1 uncultured Nitrospira sp. | reverse complement strand
AACGCGGACCCGGGCTGACGGTGAGCCTGTACGGCCCGATTGTACTCGCTACGGGCAAAATCGTAGCCTCCGACCATGGCGCGGATGGCGCCTTTTCCCGGTTCCAGTGCAATCAACCCTCCATCGACAAGAGGGGTCTGTTCGAGTTGCACATGGATGATCCCATGATCCAGCTGCTTCACCATCACCTCAATCACATCACCAAGCTTAAGCACTCGCTTCAGATTCGGATTGATCGCGACATCTTTCGCCGTGTCCGGCCCAGTAAGACGTCGCTTCGCCCATGCCATATCGTCGAAGGCCAGTCTGGTCGGCGTTGTCCCGATCTGCACCAGGTAATGGTCTTTCGCCACTTTGGCGACAACCCCCTCGCGATAATCTCCTACTTTGAGGACCTGATCCGTTATCGCTGCGACAATGGGCGTGTTAGACGCAGTCCCATCGACCGTTCGGAGCGGACCGCGCCACCCTTGGCGCTTATCCAACTCGCGTAAACCAGCCGCGAAGGCCGCCTCAGCTGCCTTCTGCATCTCCATATTCAGCGTCGTCACCACCTTGAGTCCGCCCTTATACACCATCGCTTCGCCATACTTCGCAACCAGCAACTGCCGGATATACTCCACGAAATAGGGCGCAGCCTGCTCCGCGCCAGGGCGACGGAAGTTGAGCGTTTCAGATGAAGCCTGTTCGCGTTCTTCCGTCGTGAGAAACTTCGCCTCTTCCATGCGCGCCAACACATGCTCCTGTCGTTTTTTTGCGCGATCGAAGGCCTTGAATGGCGAATAGTGGTTCGGCGATTTTGGAAGACCCGCGAGAAATGCAGCTTCTCCAATCGTGAGGGCGGAGAGATCTTTCCCAAAATATGTTTGCGCCGCCGAAGCGACACCATAGGCGCCTTGTCCGAAGTAGATCTGATTCAAATACAGTTCGAGAATTTGCTCCTTCGTCAGAATCAATTCCATCTTGTAGGCCAGAATGAGCTCGCGGACTTTCCGGTCAAAGGTGCGTTCGGACGAGAGAAACAGCGACCGCGCCAACTGTTGGGTAATGGTGCTGGCGCCTTCGACCTTGCCTCCCCTGCGCACATTCGTCCAGGCGGCACGGAGCATGCCGATGTAGTCGAGGCCGGGATGTTCGAAGAACCGGACGTCTTCTACCGCAACGACCGCGCGGCGTAACCGTTCAGGAATATCCGCTATCGGGGTCAGAATGCGACGCTCAATGAAAAATTGTCCGATGAGCTGCTGATCATTCGAATAGACCTGAGTGACCAAACTTGGCTGATACGTCCCTAACTGATCCAGCGCGGGAAGGTCTTTCGAGAAGTGCCACAGTAACCCGCCCCCTGTCAGCCCCCCGATCAAGACTGCCGCCCCTATGCCTAAGAGCAGGATCTGCCACCAACGCCACGGTCGGCGGGGTGGTGGTTGGCGAGGCGGGTCTTGAAGCTGTATCGAGCGATCCATCATGGTTATGTGGGGTTACTTTCGAAGGAGGCGTAGCTTCTGGAGACGGACACCGAGTTCACCATACCGTGGAGGCTCCCAAAACTCAAGCCGATGGCGGCTTGTCAATTTCAGTATCTTCCAGTCAACATCGCTTGTACCGGACATCACGCTTCGTGTATACTACCGCACGGCGCCTGGACTTCCGGGCGTCTTTTTTTTGGGAGCATGCAGCAACATCTATGGATCGGACAGCCACATCAGAATCTCCGCTCACCACACAACTCGACTCTACAGAACGACGGAGCGATATCAGAAATATCGCGATCATCGCGCACGTCGACCATGGCAAGACAACGCTGGTTGACGCCGTACTCCGGCAGACTCATGTCCATCGCAAAATCGACGACATGGGCGAACGCATCATGGACTCGATGGACCAGGAGCGCGAGCGCGGGATCACCATCCGGGCCAAAAACGCCAGCGTGATCTATAAGGGCGTAAAGATCAATATCGTCGATACACCGGGGCACGCCGACTTCGGCGGTGAAGTCGAACGGACGCTGCGCATGGTAGACGGGGTCCTGATCTTGATCGATGCAAAAGAAGGCCCTATGCCGCAAACGACCTTCGTATTGCGGAAAGCCTTAGCGCTCGGCCACAAAGCCATCGTCGTCATTAACAAAATCGACCGGCCGGACGCGGTGATCGACGACGTGGTCAATCGAACCTTCGACTTGTTTGTGCATCTCGGCGCGACGGACGAGCAGCTCGACTTCCCGATCGTCTACACGGCGGCGATCAAGGGCACCGCGACGCTCGACGTCAATAAACCAGGGACAGATATTGCGCCGCTCCTCGACACCGTACTGGAAAAGATCCCCGCGCCGGCCATCGATGCCAACGCGCCGCTCCAGATCCTGGTGCTCTCCCTCATTCAAGATCTCTACAAGGGCAAGATGGGTGTGGGGAAGATTCGATCCGGTTCGATCGCCCGCCGGCAGAATGTGATCGTACTCGGAAAGGATGGCGCACAGTTTCCTGGAAAAGTGTCAGACCTGGCGGTCTACTCCGGCCTCGAACGGACCGATATGGAACGGGCCGAAGCAGGGGAAATCGTCGCGGTGGCCGGCTTGGATGAGGTGAGCATCGGCGATACTATTGCCGATGCGGAACATCCGGTTGCGCTGACCAGGGTCACGGTCGATGAGCCGACCGTCCAAATGACCTTCTCCGTGAACAATAGCCCGTTCGCCGGACGGGAAGGCAAGTATCTGACGTCACGGCATCTACGCGATCGACTCTTTAAAGAACTCGAAACCAACGTCTCCTTACGTGTGCAAGAAACAGATAGCGCGGATAAGTTCCTCGTGGCCGGGCGCGGTGAGCTCCATCTCGGTGTCTTGATCGAACAAATGCGCCGGGAAGGATACGAGCTGCAAGTCTCACAGCCGGAGGTCATTGTCCACCGGGAAGGGGACAAGGTCCTTGAACCCTATGAGGAGCTGACCATTCAAGTACCTGAAACCTATCAAGGCGCCGTGATCGAAGCGCTCGGTAAACGCCGCGGCGAGTTGCGCCACATGCGACTCATCCATTCCGATGCCGGGCCGAGCGACATGCACTTGGAGTACCATATTCCTACCCGCGGCATCATGGGACTCAAAAACCTCCTGGTCACCAAAACTCGTGGCACCATTATCATGCACCATGTCTTCGTCGCCTATGAACCCGTAGAGGAGCGCGATCTTGAGGTGGCGACACACGGGTCACTCGTCGCGCACGAAGACGGAACCAGCACCGGCTACGCCATCTTCATGACCCAAGAGCGTGGCACGATGTTTATCGGCCCTGTCGTGGAGGTCTATCGCGGGATGGTCGTCGGTGAGAACAGCCGGGACGAGGACATGGATGTCAACGTGTGTAAAGAAAAACACCTGTCCAACATGCGGGCATCTGGAACCGACGAAGCGCTGATCCTCACTCCCCCACGGGAAATGGGTTTGGAGTTCGCACTGGAGTATATCGGCCCGGATGAGCTGGTCGAGGTCACACCGAAGAGCCTGCGTATTCGCAAACGGCTCCTCAACCCGGATGACCGCCGCAAAGCCCGCAAGTCCGTCAAATAGCCTTCGCTTCCGCAATGAGGATCAGGAAGAAAACTCCCAAACCTTCCGCCCGACGCCCTCCACTGTACTTCGTTGGCTATCGAGGCACTGTGCCGGCTCTGGAAGAGCTCAAGGTCTGGTATGATCTCGAATACGGCGGGCCGTTGACGCTGCGCGCCGACGAACAGGCAACGGAATCCTGGCATGCGGTCCACGGGCCATGGACGTCTCACATCGTCATCCCGCTCCCGGCTACCCATACGACGGGCCTGAAAGAACAACTGGCATGGGAACATGAGCATGTCGGTGCTGTCGCCCCGTCCCTTGTGCCTCCGCGCGATATGCCTGACACCATCTTATTTGCCGCTCGACTTGCGCGGGGCCTCACGCTCCTCACGCAAGGGACGTCTTACGACATCACCACCAACCAGTATGTGAACCCGTCGGATTGGCAGGATCGTCCCCTCACTCATTTTCTGCTCAGCGATCATATTCCGATCATGCAAAGCGACGATGAGCAGAACCGCCGGAACTGGTGCTACACCCTCGGCCTCAGCAAGTTCGGCGTGGATGAACTTGAAATGTTTTTCGCCACTGGTCTCCCAGACCAGCCGATCCGCGATCTCCTCGGACACACTGCGGACGAATTGACCAGAACCGGACAATCCCCAAAGGTCGGAAGCCATATTCGTGTGGGCCCCTTGGGTCAGAATGTTGCGATTGCCAACCACCGCACCGCCGCACCAGCCGGACGCATGCTGAGTTTTCGAGAAATTAGGGTGTTACCATAATTTCCGATCCTATCGGCCATGTTGAGCCAATCGGACCCCCCTAGGCCTTCAAGACCGTTGACAGAGGTTCAAGCCGCACGGTAAAAAATGTGACTGGGTCAGGAACCGGACTTCACACAATCAAGGAGGCATACAGATGAGCGACGTAGCACCAGAAATCAAGGTGGGCGACACCGCACCGGATTTTAACTTGAAGGATCAGGACCAGCAGGACGTGAAGCTGAGCGACTACCGTGGCAAGAAAAATGTCGTGCTCTGCTTCTATCCGCTGGACTGGAGCCCGGTCTGCCAAGGTGAAAACAAATGTTTGACCGACGATTTCCCCAAGTTCCAATCGGCCAACGCAGAACTGTTCGGCATCAGTTGCGACAGCTTTTTTTCGCACAAGGCATGGGCTGATTCCATGGACCTTAAGCATCGGCTGTTGTCGGATGTGCATCGGACCACGGCCAAAGGCTACGGTCTCTACTTTGAACCCTTGAACTGCTCAAAGCGTGCGACCGTCATCGTAGACAAGAACGGCAAGGTCGCCTACGCCAAGGTGCAGGAAATCAAGGTGGCGCGGGAAGACAAGGATATCCTCGCAGCCCTGGCGACACTCAGCTAGTCCCAGTCGTACGGTCCGAAAGTCACAAGTCTCCATAGGGGGGCTTCCTGACTTTCGGACTTCTGACGAGATGGATGGTGGCCGACGAAGATGGCTGGAATTGTCGAAGACGTCAGAGACGAAAACTATAAGGAATTTACCGAGGCACCCGCCTCGATCATTGTCTATGGTTTAGCGACGTGTGAGCCTTGCAAGACCTACGACCCGATCCTGGAACAGATCGCCGTCACGTTTCCCAGCGTGAAAGTCGGCAAGGCCAAGATGCACGTGCCAGGGCGCTGCCGCGAGATTAAAAAGAGCCACACCTTCGAGACCTACCCCACGACGCACTTCTTTTCCAATGGCAAACTACTCCTAATCCGTGAAGGAGTGGTGGAGCCGGACGAACTCGCCGCACTGATTACGGATCATTTACCACTGTAGGCTCCCCCACAGACTTCGACAGAAAGAACACGAGTCTCCCGCATCCTCGTTTCCAGATTGCATTGGTAACCCCGACTACCCACCGATCGTCAGCCTTACTATACGTATATTAAGCTAGCTATTATGCGTTCTCACATAAACATATCTGCATACTGTTGAAGTTTCGAAGAACCCTTCTCAAGCTCATTTTTGTACGGCCCAACTTTTGTCATTGATCGACGCAAATCGTCTCCAGATAAGGCTTGAGCGTCATTGAGCCACCCATAACTCTGCGAAATACATCGAGTCCCCCGCCTGCTATTCGGCATAGCCCTTACGATCACTTCAGGTAACCGAGAGAGGAAGTGGATTCACAAGGAAAAGACAAGATCTGGTCATGCTCCTCGGCCAAGAACGACTACGGTCGTTCCTGTGATGAGCAGCACTTTACATCACAACCAAACAAGAGGTGTGTCATGAGAGGATACGCAAGAGTTGTTTCCGTAAGTATTCTGATAATAGGGCTGCTCGCTGTGCCGAATCTGTCCGCGGCAAAAGGTCGAGATGGGAATGGCCCGCACCATTTGTTGAATACGGAGTTACGATCAGTGCTGTCCCAACGTTGAAGAAAATAGCGATTTGTATCTCGTAAGTGACTGATTCGACTACGTACGCATTTCGGTGCGTGATTGAAGTCGGCACCAGATTAAGAAGCTGCGGACAACAATCGAATTAACGTGTTCCGTCCATCGATGACATAAACGTTGGGACACTACTGGAGCAAGCTAATGATTACATAACATTAAGCCAGTTTATGCGTGACATAATAGACTAGTTTGCGCATG
>CAZVEZ010000162.1:0-6224 GCA_964626135.1 uncultured Nitrospira sp. | reverse complement strand
GAAGCCGAATTTCTGCGGGTATTGGCGTATTCTCTCGTGCGGGTCAAAAACAAATCTATAAGAGCCAGATGGGATTAGTGGCCTGACGCTGCTCCGACGCTACTCATCTTCCCTCATAAACCGGACTTTCTGACCCTTGGTGGCCTACCGCAGACAACCCCTGTAGCTCCGCATACGCAACAGCCATCATGGCGCTATTGAATACCCAACTGGGGGCTGAAAGAAAAACCCAGATCACCTGATCGACAACGACGGATTCGGGTATTGAGAATGCGTCGCGGATGAGTCTTTCAGAGACAATTTCCAACATACCGAAGGCAAGGAAAACTACTTCTGCGGTTAGCGCCAGCTTCAACAGTGATACGAAATTCACTTTGGTTGAGGAAAGTACTTGCTTCATCGCTTTCCACATTGAGAACTGTTGATCGACCATCATGAGTGGAATGAACGCAACAAAATAAAAGACTATCGGCAGTATAGGTAGCGGAGTGAAGTGAAGAGGGTTAGAAGCCATTTGTACCACAAGCCATGAACCCAGAAGAGCCACGAACGTTATCACCGTGAATGAAATAGACCACAGAAACATCTGTGGGCGCACGTTCTCATTCGGAAGTAGGGGGACATGCTCATGCGGATCATTTTTGAGGTAGCCCCATACAACCTGACTTACACGTACCAAGATAAGTGTTTGTGCAATCCAAAAAATAAGACTCATGAAGAAACCCCAAGGAGAGATCGGAGGGGTAGTGTACTCATGCCCTTGCAATCGATTTATGAGGGTTGGAACTGCACTTAATGCGGAAAGTAGCCAGGCGAAAACAACAGACGAGAGTAGATTGGGGCGCAGTGCTTTCAGACCTTTGGCGAGACAAGAAAACGCGCCAACTCTTCTCATAAGGACAACAGGGTGATCCAAACAACAGTGATGGGATCAGTGCGTGACGTTGCATTACTCTACCGCTTTAGATCTTGAAGTCGAGGCAATGTTGATTTGAGGAAATCGTCGCCACAGCGCCACAGATCGTGTCAAAATCAGTTGTTTTTGACACTTCGACAGCTCCCACTTGATCTTCAACTAAATCCAAGACATAGCCGCTAGTTCTTCACAAGGTTTTTGCTACGCCTCCAGGCAGCCAGTCTTGTCAACGAGTCAACGAAATGTTTTGCCATTCTTTGATTTTCAGGATAACGGTAGAGAAACCCAAAGTTCGCAGGGTCGAGTCCTGGTCTAGGAGCTACCGATGCGCATTGAATTCTTTTGGACGATAGGACTCATTCTGATTGTTACCGCTAGTATTGTCTTCAGCTCGTATTCAACCTTTTACGCACAACGCGAAAAATTAAAAGAGTGTTTCAAGAAGTGCACAACGCCAACGCCGACTGACAACTATAAAGCCATCCGTGGATGGCTTTATGCCTGGCTTGTAACCGCATCAGTCATCTCCTTAAAGACTGTGATGGGCTTGATTCCTGTGTTACCACCTTTCAACCACGTTATGTGGGCGATTGCAAATGACCCTGCGTCTTACTCTTACCATCCTTTATTACGACCGTTATTGCTTATCGAACTGATAGGCCGCACGACGCTTCTATGTATAGTGAGTGTGATGGTCATAGATTTCTTTAATCAGCGTCAATATGTCCCCAGGTTAGTAATCGGCTTCCTTGTGACAAATCTGTTGTTTCTAATGACGGAACAACTTCTGTTGAGGGAAATTATGGGCCAGTTCTACCAATTCCTGCAATCTGGCTGGAAACCCTTTCGGTACTTAGAGCTTATCCTCGCGACTATTAGTTGTTTAGTCTGGATTCCATATTTCCACTCCAAACGTGTGAAGGTAATTTTCTCGGTTCCTTCTCACATATGAATGGGGGGAAAGGGGATGGTGGTTGTTGGCTAGCCTGCCTTGGCTCTGGGGAACTCGAATTCCAAGGTTCGCACAGCGCACAGTTTGAGGAGCGATCTTTACGCGATTGCGAACTCTCCCAATCGCTTTTGTAAAGAGGAAGCTATAATAGGTGTCTCAAGGCCATGCATGAGCAAACCATTAAACTGATTGGTGGAATATATGCAATTATTGGCCTTATGGCCCTGCCTGGGTTTTTCTATATGTTCGCGTATGGACCTAAACTATCAGAGTTCTCAATGGGCATTCTCTTTGTCTTAAGTCTTCCACTGTTGTGGTGTGGCGTCTCTTGGCTACTTGCATATTCGTTTTACACCATGAGGAGATGGGGGCGTTATTTGGCAATCCTCGTCAATGGACTAGTTCTTGGCGCAGGTGTGCTTGCATTCGTAGTAGCACGGATGACCGAAGTTCCACCGCCGGAACTTTCACCGCCAGCGTTGTTCTTCCTTATTGTGGTTTTTGGCATTCCAGGAAGTCTCCTTGCTGTTTGCTTTTGGAGTCCGGCGAAAAGACTAATGTGTAACTAAAGGCGATTTTGTTCGAGGAAACTCGAATCGCAAGGTTCACAAAGCGTACAGATCGGGGAGCCGATTGTGCTCGTTTTGTGCTCAAGCCCACCTCATTCCAGCCCACTCAGGCCTATCCGGCCAAAGTTCTGGTTTCGCGTAAATCTTGGCTGGAGTGGGCCTGCGCAAGGCTGTGACCACTTTTGTGACCAGACGAGGCTGGAATGGATAGGAAGGAACGGGAATGTATAGACTGAATGGAACGCTACAGGACCTCGGTATTGCTAACTAAATTGGGGAAACCGTTGCAATAGCGAGCTTTGTGAGAAATGGCCGTATATCACTCTTAATCAGTGGGCCGTAGGTTCAACTCCAGAGCGCTGGCACGTTCCCAAAGCTCCTATCTGTTTACCTTTCTGATTTTCAACCGTCATAGAGCAGTGCGGTATTAAGAGGCCTACACAGTTTCACTTATTTTGAACAGGGCCGGGACGGAAGTGCAGCAGAACGAGAAGTTGCTGGCAGGAATCGATGACGGTCTATAGTCACAAGACTCTGTTTTCTAAGGCAAGTTTTGATGGAGAACGATGGCTTTAGCGCTTCGCATCATGGAGTGGACCGGTAATTGCGCAGAGTGGGAAGATAAGGGTGTCAGGAACCGTTTCTGAGTGCTTGCGCTCATCTTCAGGCGGGGAGTACGCTAAGTCCACTGGCTGTTCCGCTTGTCGGAGGCTCGCGATGCCGGCTCTATTCCTCCTTCTGCTCCTGCTGCTGCCATTGCCTCTCTCCGTCCACGCGGAGGATATCGGCGAGCTGAGCGCCAATCCATTAAACCCTGATTCCACGTCCAATCCCTTCGGGGCTGGAAGTCCCTTCAAGCCGGACGGCTTGAACAATCCCTTCAGTCCCTACGGCAGTCCTTTCAGCAATCAATCGGCGACGAATCCGTTCGCCACAGATGCGCCTCGGCTCCTTGCTCGTCTCTCTGGTTTGTCTGGTCTCTTTGGTTCCTCTGGTGATTTTCCGGTCCGGACAACAAGACAGACCAAATAGACCAGATACACGAGATAGACCAATTTCGGCTCTCCGTATTCGCCAGACTCGATCAAGAATCCCTACGGCGCCGGGAATCCGTACAGCCCCAGCAGTCCCTCGAATCCCTACGGCCGCGGCCTGCGAATTGAAGGTCGCTGATCCAACCGCTGAATCGTTCCAAGTGATCTCATTCCTGCTTGTCTCTTCGGTTTCCATCCCGCCTCACGGGTTTGTTGTCGTAGCCATACCTGGCAATGGCCGACCGGCTAGCACCTGCGAGGCGCACCGCTCGCGCCAGTAAGACTGTCACTCCCGCCGCTTCTTCCTCTCCGGCACGCCGGCAACGGCCTCTGCCTGGCCCGGATGATTCATGAATACCTACTCCGTCGTCCGATTCTCTCGCCCGGCGGGGCTTTTCTCGTTGTCAGCAATCATGTGAAACTCACCCCTCTGTGATCATCTGAAATTCCCCCCTCCGACACAACCAAGGAGGCGGGACATGTCTGAAGCACATCAGAATCCGGTAGGCTCCGATCCCTGTGAACCATCCAGGAGAGAGGAGCCGATGTTACAAGAAGACACCGTGCAGGAGGTGTTGGCGCGACTCGCGCGAGGCGAGAGGATCAAGACCATTGCCCGCGAGCTTGGCGTGGATCGCCACACCGTCAAGCGGTGGCGGCGGCTGGGACAGTGGCAGCCACGCCAGGGGCGCCCGCGGCCGTGTGGCGTGGATCCGTACCGAGACCGACTGGCCCAGCGTGGCCCGGAAGTGGGGTGGAATGCGGTGGTGCTGCATCGTGAACTCCAGGGACTCGGCTTCAGCGGCGGAGTGCAGCAAGTGCGTCGGGCGATCCGCCCGTGGCGGGCTGAGGCGCGCTGGGCCGCCGTCGCGACCGTACGCTATGAGACCGGGCCGGGTGAGCAAGCGCAGGTCGACTTTGGGCAACTCCGCATCTGGCTCGGGGAGCGGAGCGTGCGCGTCCATCTGTTCGTGCTGACGTTGGGCTATTCGCGGCGGCTGTGGGTCCGCGCCTATCCGCACGAGCGGCTGAGTGCGCTGCTCGACGGCCATGAGCGCGCCTTCCGCCATTTCGGCGGCGTGCCGCTCACCTGTCTGTATGACAATCCCCGCACGCTGGTGCTCGGGCGGCGCGAGCGGGAGGTCCACTGGCACCCGGTCTTTCACGACTTCGCGCGCTACTACGGGGTGACGCCGAGAGCGTGTCAGCCGTATCGGGCGCGGACGAAGGGCAAGGTGGAGAGCGGGGTGAAGTACGTCAAGCGCAACGCGCTGGCCGGTCGGCGGTTTGCGTCGTGGGACGCGCTCAATACCTGGTTGGAGGACTGGATGGCCACGGTCGCCGATCAGCGGGTCCACGGCACCACTCATGAGCGGCCCATCGAGCGGTTTGCCCGCGAAACGCTCACGCCACTGGGCCTCCGGGTGCCGTATCGCTATGAGCGGGAGCAGGTCCGCCGCGTGCCCGCCGACGCACTGGTGGCGATCGGGGCCGCGCGCTATTCGGTGCCGGTGCAGTATGTCGGCCGGACCGTGACGGTGCAAGAAACCGCGACCCACTATGCACTCTACACGGGCAACGACTGTATCGCACGTCATGCGAAGGCCCCCCGATACGCCGTCGTCATGGAGCGGAGCCATTACCTGGGCTTGTTCCGACCCGGAGGCCTTGCCCCAGCGGCCGGGCCTCCGCAGTGGGATCCCGCCTATCAGCCCGTGGGCGAAGTGATGGTCCGCGATCTCGCCCACTACGCCGCGGTGGTCGAGGACGGAGGTGGCGCATGAGTACGCCCCAACTGGAACGCCTGCATGCGTACTGTCACCAGCTCCGGCTCTATCAAGTAGAGACGGAGCTCCCCACGTTGCTGGAACAGGCGGCCAAGCACGAACGGTCCTATAGTGAGTTCTTGGAAGACCTCTTGAGCCGCGAGGTTCACGCGAAGGGCGCCAAGCATCTGGCCATGCGGCTCGCGATGGCGCGATTCCCATTCCAGAAGACACTGGAGAGTTTCGAGTTCAAGTTCCAGCCCTCGATCGATCCCAAAGTGGTCCGCGAACTCGCCACCGGCCGCTATCTCGACCACGGGGAGAACGTGTTGTTGCTCGGCCCGCCGGGCGTGGGCAAGACACATCTGGCTGTCGCCTTGGGGATGAAGGCCTGTGAGCAAGGCCGCCGGGTGCTGTTCACCACCGCCATGGGCCTGATTGCCAGTCTGGGGAAGGCGCTCGGGGAGAATCGGTTGGACGAGAAACTCAAGCTCCTGACGCAGCCGCAGGTCCTCATCATCGATGAGATCGGGTATATCCCGATTGATCGGCAGGGGGCGAACCTGTTCTTCCAGCTCGTCTCGCGGCGCTATGAACGGGGGGCCATCATTCTGACGAGCAATCAGAGCCTCGGCGCCTGGGGCGAGGTGTTCGGTGATCCGGTCATCGCGTCCGCGATCCTGGATCGGCTGCTGCACCATTCGAGCACCATCAACATCAAGGGAGAAAGCTACCGGCTCCGCGAGAAGCTCAAAGCCGGGCTGGTCAAGTCCAAAATGGCAGTCGAGTCAGGGTCGGACGGAAAATCGGCTTCGTAAACGGCGCGAGGACAGACGATCGGAAGGCGGTCCGACCCACGGATCGCCCCGATAGAGACCATTCATCACCGGGAGGGGGGAATTTCACGTGATCGCACTGGGGGGAGTTTCAGGTGATCGTTGACAGTCCAGCCCGACAATCGCCAACCCATTCAGACAATCACAATTC
>CAZVEZ010000161.1:490-6252 GCA_964626135.1 uncultured Nitrospira sp. | reverse complement strand
TTGTGTCGTAATCCTGCCATTGCCAAGACCGCGCGCTATGGCAGCCTTCGGCGAAGTCCGGCCTGCAACCGGTGAGGCTCCCGAATGACACGATCGGATTGACCCTGCCGGTTGTCTGAGATGGCGCTCAGAGCCGACTTGGCCGAGGCTGTGTAAAAACGCCGAACTGAGGATCGCGGTTAGAAAATTCTACCTTCGAAGAGACGGAATGATTGCGATCTGATCGAACTGTTCCCGATACCCGGCGAATTGGGAAAATTTGTTGCGCAGAAAAATTGCAGCAGCCCGTTTTTACACAGCCTCGGCCCATTCCTGCCGGTCAGGCCCCTCCAACAGAAGCCTGAGTCAACGACTTTTCTGCGCTAAGGAAACGAACCTGACTGCATGACTCCAACCAAACAGCCTCCGGGATTACCGGCGCGGTTCAGTATCCGGTCGCGGGTCTTTGATCGGTTGGGAACCGATTAGCAGCAGCGGGTTCGCTTACGTGATCGAAGTGGCGTCGGTTATCACAATTCTGGTGAGCTGACCAAAGTCGGAATCGACGATTCAACGCTATTCCATGGGATGAAACGCCAGCCGCTCACGTCGCCGATTGAATGGACGACTCACGGCATAGGCGAAAGCAATTGCAATGTGGATTATGATAGGACTCTCATGCTAGGGTTGCGTAAATTCGCATCATCCACCTTCGAACGGTTGGGACGTGTGTTTTGGCTGCCAGGACGTGTGGGTTTCGTCGGCAGTGTTGCGGCGCCGACCAATTAATTGAGTATGTAAGGTTTTTTCTCATGTACCCAGTGCATGTAAGAAAAGGCAAACTCATGCACCACCCCTGCACGCTTCCGCCAGTTATGGCGACCCAACCGAATCCGCATTCGATAGTCCGACCGTCTGCTGCCCGAGGAATACATATGCGTCGTCAATGGCCCAAAGCGTACTTGAGTGCCACAATGATTGTCGTGATCGCTGCGTGCGGCGCATCGACGTCTCAGGAAACCGGAGCCGTAGGCAAATTGATCAGCGCGCCGGTGGCCACTGGGGACGTGACCCGAGTCGTCACGGCATCAGGAAAGATCGTGCCGCGCGACGAGGTGATGGTCGGTTCAGAAGTTTCGGGCAGAATTCTGGAAGTCAGCGTTGACTTCAACAGCGAGGTGAAGGCGGGCGACCGTCTCGCGCAGATCGATCCACAGGCGTTCGAAAATCGGTTGAAGCAACTTGAAGGCCGCCTGCAAAGCGCTTTGGCTGACATCAAGGTCCGTCGTGCCAGTATTGATCGCGCTGAGATCAATCTGTCACAGGCGCAATCCGTCCTTAAACGCCAGGAAGACTTGTTCACGAAAAGCGCCGTCTCGCAGGCGCGCCTTGACGAGGCCAAACAGGCGGCAGGCGTTGCACGGGCCGATCTTGATCTCGCCAAGGCTCAGTTGGAAAGTTCACAGGCCCAAGTGAGTCAGATCCGGGCGGAACTTGCTTCGGCTAAGCTTGATCTCGATCGGACCAGTATACGCAGCCCGATTGACGGTGTGATCATTGACCGGAAAATCGATCCTGGACAAACAGTCCAGGCGAGCTTTTCGGCGCCAGAACTGTTCGTGCTCGCTGCTGATCTGTCTGATATCCGGGTTGAAGCGCAAATCGTGGAGAGCGATGTCGCGGGCATGCAGTCAGGCGATGAGGTCACTTTCTCGGTGGATGCCTATCCCGATCTGACGCTCACAGGCACAATCGAGCAACTCCGTCTCAAATCCAGTGAAGCGAACAATATCGTCACTTACGTCGCCGTGGTTGCGGCGCGGAACGAGCAAAACAAACTGATGCCGGGCATGACGGCAAATCTGGAGATAACAACAGAAGTCAAATCAGGGGTCATGCGGATCCCCGCACAAGCAGAACGCTTTCGTCCGACGCCTGATCAGATCAAGGCATGGGAGACAACAGAGGATTCGGCAGGGGTTGATGGCGACACTGATATCAATGCGTCGATCTATACCCGTCTGGAACGGATCGGCATTGGCGGTTCTGAGCTTTCGGACCTTAAGGATACAATTGAGCGGTCTTCAAAGCCATTTCTTGACGTCATCAATGATCCGGAAAAATCCTTCATGCATACGCCGTCGAAAATCCAGCTCGCAGAGCTGATCGACAATTTGCTGAAGACAGAACTCAACCCCGAGCGACTGTCCGAATACAAAGCGCTTGTCTCGGCAGAACGCGATATACGGGAAGTTTGGATTTGGGTGCTAACGGCCGATCAGAAGATGCAGCGCCGGGCTGCCCGTCTCGGTCTGTCGGATGGGGCCTACATAGAGGTGGTCTCGGGCCTCGCGGAGAACGATCAAGTGATCACCGGCATCCGGGCCGAAGAATCCGGCACCGCTGGTACGAGCGTGCGGGGATAGTCATTCATGACAGCCCTGATCGAAGCCAGTCACCTTGTAAAGAGTTACGGCCGGGGCGATACGGTCATCCGCGCGCTCGACGATGTTAGCCTTGTGATTGACCATGGCGAGTTTGTGGCAATCATCGGGGCATCGGGCTCAGGCAAATCGACCCTCATGAATATGTTGGGCGGTCTGGACCGACCGGATGCGGGTGAAATATCGATTGCGGGACAATCGCTGGGCAAGATCAGCAAGCGCGCATTATCCGTTTTCAGGAACGAAACGATTGGTTTCGTGTTCCAGCAGTTTCAATTGCTTCCCAAGAAATCGGCATTGCAGAATGTCTGTTTGCCGCTGCAGTATCGAAAACCAAGGCTATCAAACGAGGCCGATCTCGCCCGGGACAGTCTCGGGCGGGTTGGCTTGAGCGAGCGAATGAAGCACAAGCCGACGGAGCTATCGGGCGGGCAACAGCAACGGGTGGCCATTGCACGCGCGCTCGTTGGCTCGCCGAAACTTCTGCTAGCTGATGAACCCACGGGCGCGCTCGATTCCCAAACTTCGTCTGACATCATGGAGCTGCTGGTGGCGCTGAACCAGCAAGGGATCACGATCATTCTGATTACGCATGACCCGGATGTTGCAGCGTATGCGCATCGCGTCATCACCATGCTCGACGGCAAGATTGTGAGCGATCAAACCAAAGGCCCGATACAATGAACATTCCTGGCGTCTCCACGCTCTCTCTTGCGCTCTCATCGCTCTTCGAGCGCCCTATGCGTACCGTCCTGACGATGCTCGGAATTGTGATTGGCGTGGCGTCCGTCTTTGCGATGCTGTCGATCGGCGAAGGCACACAGCGGAAAATTCTGGAGAATATCGACAGTGTCAGCGCGAGGTCGATGTCGGTGCATCCCAACTGGACCAATCAGCGGGCCAGCCAGCGTAGACCCTGGATGCCGTTCACCGAACAAGACGTAACGGACATGCAGCAAATCGATGGAGTCTTTGCCGTTACGGGGGACCTGTCTGGTGAATACAGTGTCGTGTCTGAGACAAGCGACTGGAGTGCCACCGTCATGGGCGTCGACCCGTCCTATGGTGCGGCAAATGATTTGACCATTGAGCGAGGCAAACCCATTACGCAAACTGAGATTGATCGGCGCGAAACCGTGGCTGTGGTGGGGCAAACCGTTGTGCGGTCGCTGTTCCGCGGGCAGGACCCAATGGGCCAACGCGTCAAGATTCAGAATATACCGTTCACTGTTATTGGTGTCGCTGCTCCCGCCGAAGATGACAATTGGAGCGGAAGGGACGCCGACAATTTTGTGCTGATTCCGCGCCCCACTGCGCGGGCGCGCCTGTTCGGTGACCATACACTGGTCCGTAAGCAAGTGCGCTCAATCAAGATCGTTGGCGTTGATCAGGCGGCGCTCTCACGCATTGAAGCGGAAGTGGACTATATCCTGCGTCGATCTCGTGGGTTGAGCGCAGACGAAGCGCCGGATTTCAGAATCTTCAATTTCTCGGCCAATCGCCAAGCCTATGCGGAAAGCCAGAAAACGCTCAGCCTTCTGCTGGCCACAATGGGCGCGGTCTCCCTTATTGTCGGCGGCGTGGGCGTCATGAACATCATGCTTGTCTCAGTGACAGAACGCACGCGAGAGATTGGCTTGCGCATGGCTGTGGGCGCCCAGGGCAGTGATATTCTCGGCCAGTTCCTGACCGAAGCGCTGTTGCTGTCCATCCTTTCCGGTATTCTCGGGCTTGCCTTGGGGTACGGCGTCTCTCAGCTCTCGCTAGGGACCGATGATATCGAGATGGTGTTCTCCATGCGGATCGCTGCACTGTCTTTCGGATCCGCGCTTCTCGTGGGTGTCGTGTTCGGTTTTCTGCCCGCGCGGCGCGCTTCAAAACTCAACCCCATTGAGGCGCTGCGACATGAGTAAACAGAACGGCTTTTGCGCATTGATCGGTTGCGCCACTTTGGTCTCTGTGGGGCTACTGCCATCTTGTGCTGGAATTGATACGGGCAAATTGAAAGCTGAGGCTGCGGCGCTCACGCGGGATGTTCCCGAGGTATGGCAGACAACGCTGGAGGCGGGAAAGCGGCCTCAGAACTGGCAAACGCTTTTCGCTGATGAGCTACTCGCAAACTATCTGGCCGAGGCTCAGGCCGCCAATCTGGATATTGAACAGGCCGCCGCGCGCGTCAGGCAGGCAGAGGCTGCACTGTTGCAAAGCGCCTCTTTCCTTGGACCGAGTATAGACGTTGACCTCGGCATTTCAGGTTTGTCGAACCTGTCCGGAGAAGGCGATTTGAGCCGGTCGTCGAATATAAATACTGCCGCGCGCTGGAACCCGGACATCTTCGGCGAGATGAAGGCGAATGTCCGCCGCGCGGAGGCATTGCTACAAGTTGAAGCGGCGAATACCGAACGCCTGCGACGGGTCGTGCTGTCTCAAACAGCGCGGGCCTATGTGCGGATAATCGAAGCAGATCAGCTTTTGCAGCTAGCAGAAGAAAATCTCAGCTTCATCGATGAAACAAGACGTGTGTCCGCAGCCCGTTTCGAGGCGGGCGACATCTCGCGTGGTGATTTGGCATTGGCGGAACTGGAATATGAGAACGCGCAAGCGTCTCTCCGGAATCAACAATTCGGTTCACGTTCGGCCCGACGTGCCCTGTCGATTCTGCTGGGTGGCTTTGGCGATGACCAGTTGATCGTCAGCGACAAGCTTCCGCCCGCTGCAACACTGGGCACCCTTCCCATGCCCGCTGTCGCGCTACAGGCGCGCTTTGATGTTGCGGCATCCCAGGCAGCGCTCGCGGCTCAGATCGCTTCGCTCGACGGGGTTGCGAAAGGTGACTGGCCATCCGTAGTTTTGTCTGGCCGCGTCGGGGCGGGCGGGGTAGATATTGGCGACTTGTTCGACCCCGATGCATACATCGCGAGTTTGGCGGCGTCTCTCACGGCCAATCTGTTCGATTCCGGTCGCAATCAATCGCAGGTCGCCGGTGAGATCGCGCGTCTGGACGCTGCGATGAGCCGTCACAAACAGGTGCTCCGCACTGCGATATTTGAAGTCAACGACGCATTCGATGAAGTAGCGACACTCCAAACGTCTCTTGCATCCCTGGGCCGCGCCAGCGATGCAGCGCAGGAAGCCCTGTCAGTCGAACAGATCCGGTTCGATCTTGGCGAAACAATTCTGTTGGACGTCCTCACAGTGCAGCGGCGCGTGAACGCAATTTTGGCAACGCGTATCACAACTGAACGCCGCTTGCTCGAAGCACAGATTGCCGGATACCTCGCATCGGGCGCTTCAGACGAATAGGAAAAGCAGCGGATCGCCGTTTCTTGCGACACGTAA
>CAZVEZ010000161.1:0-480 GCA_964626135.1 uncultured Nitrospira sp. | reverse complement strand
CTCATGGATGATGATCAACGCAGGTTGGTATAAGCCCTGTTTCAAACGGGCGCCGTTAGGGGGTGCAAAAGGTGACTAAAGCTGGACGATCGGAAGTCGCATTTTTGGTTAGACTGATGACAAAAGTCTCCGCGCGCTCTGCCTACCTGGCGATTTCGTTCTTGATTATGCTTGTTTACATCCTGAGAAGGCGCGCGGGTCACGAAGGCAAAATAGAAAATGGGCAAGTATCAGACGCTGAGTTGTTTTGGGTTAGCGGAATTCTGGACGGCTTGATCGCCATTGCCGGGTTTTCAGCCCTTTATTGGGCGCTCATTGTCGTTCGACGGCGTCGTCTGAGGAAGGCAAAGAAATCCAAGGATGACACGTTGTCAGATACATTCGGATAATGTCCGGAATCGGCGAACTCCAGTCTGGCGGCGGTTAGGACTCCGGACGGCACGATTGGATCGACACTGCCGGTCAGGGAATCTGACGGTG
>CAZVEZ010000160.1:0-6259 GCA_964626135.1 uncultured Nitrospira sp. | reverse complement strand
AAGATGATCGTGTAAATTTCATAGTTCCACCTGTTATCCACGGTTGCCCACATCCATAGTCTCACCTCTGTGGGGGACCGAGCTTCAGCCCGTAGCGTAGTCTCATCACTTGCATTATACAACTCACTGGCTATAGTGACTTTCTATGTGCAAGTGACTGGGTTGCGAGGGGACCTCCTCCTGTGTAACCAGATACACGATCCAGAAGAGGAGATAGAGATGTTCTCAGAATGTAGACCGGCGCCCACCGCGGCATCTTTGGAAACGTGGAACTCAACTCATCATATGTGTTGCCAGGCAAGCGGCATGGTGCATGTCAATTTTATCTGTTGAGAAGAAAGGAGGATTGATCGATGGAACATGACTCCAAAGAGTCAACGGGTCTTCGGAAGTAGGTATGACCATGGGCCTCGATTTTCTAGCACAAACCCACGAGAGCAGGTGTTCAACCAATGGGGAGGGATGAAAAAATTCCGTTATGGAAAGTCTATCATCCAGCCGGAGCGTTCACTGCCGAAGACAAAAAGGCGTTAGCCAAGCAGGTGACGGAGGTCTATGCAATGGCGATCCCTAAGTTCTATGTCGTATTCATTTTTGAAGAGATAGCCAAGGACTCTTGCTTTGTCGGTGGTGAACCGAATAACAAATTTGTCCGCTTCAAGGTCGACCATATTGCCAGGACACTCCCTGGTCCCGTCATTAGAGAATGGTGGATCAGGACACTTGATGTGGCCATAGCTCCCTACGTCAAGGACAGGGGATATGATTAAGAGATTTCCGTCGATGAGACACCTTGCGATCTGTGGTCTCTCCAAGGGGAGCTTGCGCCGCCTTTTGAATCTGTGGCCGAGAAGCGGTGGGTGAAGGAAAATAAGGCGAGCCCCTACACATTAGCGGAAAAGCTTCCTGTCAATCTCATCTTTGCTCCCGGATTAGCGGACCGTTAGGTTCACGGCTCACCATGGCCGTGAGCGCATGCAGAGCGACGCCTGTCGAGGTTGTCGCCGCCAGAATTTAGAGAAGCACCAAGAGAGATAACGACCAACATAACAACGTTATCTCTCTTGGGCACGCCGAAATTTCAATGGTCTGCACGTCTAGGACAACAGGTATAGACCCAGCCGGATGCTTAAACAGTTCGTCCAGCAAGGCCGCAGCGAGTGAAGATCCGAGGCGTACCCTTGGGGTACGTTGAGGGTTTGAACGATGCGAGAACGCTGCTGGCGGACTTTTGGGGTCTCCGGCTAATCAAACACCACGGTTTTTCTGCCATACACCAACACCCGCCGCTCGACATGGCGGCGCACAGCACGGGCGAGGACAATTTCCTCCAGATCCCGTCCCTTCCTTACCAGATCGTCGACGGTGTCCCGGTGCCCCACTCGGATGACATCCTGTTCGATAATGGGGCCTTCATCCAGATCGTCTGTGGCATAGTGCGCTGTGGCTCCGATGATTTTCACGCCACGGTCATAGGCCTGCCGATAGGGATTGGCACCGATGAAGGCCGGCAGGAATGAGTGATGGATATTGATGACCGGACAGCCGACCTGTGAAAGAAAGCCGGCGCTGAGGATTTGCATGTATCGGGCCATGACCACAAGCTCGACCCGATGATCCTTCAGCAAGGAGAGTACTTGTTGCTCCTGTTGCGGCTTGGTCTCCTTCGTCACGGGATAGACGGAGAAGGGAATTTTAAACAGCTCGGCCCACCCGGCGCAGGTATCGTGATTGGAAATAATCACCGGGATCTCGATATGCAGTTCGTCGCGCTTGTGCCGTTGGAGCAGATCCGCCAGGCAGTGATCCTGTTTCGAGACCAACATCGCGACCTTCGTTCGGCGGCTTGCAGGGCGAACCTCATAACGCATCTCGAAGGTTTTTGCGACCGGCGCGAAGGCGGCTGCGATTTCATCGGGCGGAATCTGCAAACCTTCGGCAGCAAACTCCATGCGCATGAGAAACTCGTTCGTCTCTTCATCGGTATGATGATCCGAGTCGAGAATGTTCCCGCCGAAGTCGTGGATGAAACCTGAGACACGGGCCACAATACCCCTGCGATCCTTGCAATGGATCAGGAGGACGACAGATTCTTTTCGGTGTGCCATTGTGGGGCTCTCTTTCCGATGAGAGTAGTCAGGACAAGTATAGCAGGTGAGCAATGATACCGGCGGGAAATGATGCGAGTAGGATGCTCAAAAAGGCGACCTTCTCACCCACCCAACCCCGGCGCGCCGAGACGTGCCTTGGCCCAGGCAAGGCCGCAGCGAACCGTCACTTTATTGGGGTGGGTGGGATGATCCCAACTGCGCGCGTCCAACGAGGGCCTTCTTAGGCCGCGCGTTGCGCGAGCACGGGGATCGTCCCAGCTACCCCAATCCCCCTTTTTCAGCATCCTGTTTAGGTGACGATGTGGCCCACGAGATCGTAGAGAGCGGCATCGGTGATTTCGACCTTGACGAGTTCACCAGCTGCGGCTGATCCATCATTGATATACACGACACCGTCGATCTCCGGAGCCAACCCCTCATGGCGTCCCTCAAGTAGTAACTCTGTCTCCTCTGAGACCCCTTCGACCAAGACCTCCATCACAGAGCCGATACGGGATTGGCCCTGTGCCGACGCAATCCCTTCTTGCACAGCCAAAATTTCATTCCTTCGCTCGTCCATGACCGACCGTTCGACCTTGTCGTCAAGCCCAACGGCCGGTGTGTCTTCCTCGTCCGAATACAGAAATACCGCCACCCGATCGAACTGGGCCTCTTCCACGTAATTCCTGAGTTCGTCAAACGCCTGTTCCGTCTCTCCCGGGAACCCGACAATGAAGGCCGTGCGAAACGTGACGCCTGGAATGCGCGTCCGGATCCGATCGACGAGGGAGGTAATGGCGGCCCGGTCGCCAATCCGATGCATGCGCTTGAGCATCCGATCGTTGATGTGTTGGAGAGGCATGTCGATATACTTGGTGATCTTCTCTTCTCCTGCATAGAGATCCAACAGTTCGTTCGACACCTGTTGCGGATAGAGATAAAACGGCCTGATCCAACGCAAGTTCTTCACTTTCACCAACTCTCGAAGCAGTGTGACGAGGCCATTGCGCAGGCCAAGATCGACGCCATAATTCACCGTATCCTGCGAAATAAGATTGACCTCTTTCACGCCTTCGGTAGCAAGGCGGGTCACTTCCGTCACGATCGATTCCACCGGACGGCTTCGCTGCTTGCCTCGCATGAGAGGGATTGCGCAGAAAGCACAATTGCGGTTACAGCCTTCGGCGATCTTTACATAGGCACTATGGGCCTTTCCGAGGCGGAGACGTGGCGCGTCTGCGTCATACAGGTAGGGGGGCTCGCTGATCCAGAGTCGTTGTTGCCGTTTTTTCGGCGCCAATAGATCCCGGCAGATCTCCGCGATCCTTCCGAACTCACCGGTTCCAACGACACCGTCGAGTTCAGGCAATTGCTTGAGGAGGTCGCCTTGATATCGTTGCGCCAAACATCCGGCAGCGATCAACACACGGCAGGACCCCGACTGTTTTAGCTTGCCGTGGGCAATGATCGTATCAATCGACTCCTGCTTGGCCTCTTCAATAAAACCGCAGGTATTGATGATGACCACTTCGGCTTTTTGGGGATCGGCGGTCAGGGAAAATCCGTCCATGACCAATGTCCCCAGCATGATTTCAGAATCAACCTGGTTTTTCGAACAGCCCAGATTGACGAACCCGATGGAGGTCTTCTTACTGTTTGAGCGAGACGGGATGATCAATCGTGAAGCCATGGGGGCAGTCTACGGGACGATTGAAAAGGCTGTCAATCAACAGCCCCTTTAGAGCCTCCTTACGCAGTCTGGTCATTTCCCATTCCTTGGAGAGCGAGGAGGCTAGCTTTCTCACTGCGCACGTCCAACGAGCAACGTTTCATTGTGCGCGTTGCGCGAGCAAGAGAGCAGCCTCCTCGCCCTCCTCTGTCCTTGCCCTCCCGTTCCATCTTATGGCATCATGCCTCCCTCTTGGAGACGAGTATGGACCCTCTGCTCGAATATGCCGGTTGCGTGCATATCTATCTCGGACCGTACCGCGGGAATCCGATCGCCTTGTATTTAAAGCGGATGGAGGCCGGTTGTCAGATTGGCCCGAAAGTCTATCCGTGGAACGGCGTTGTGGGAAGTGGCGAGACGCCGAATAAGGCGGCTGCGGATTTCGAGGAGAAATGGAAGACTAAAGGGCTCTCGACGGATATGTACTCCGGTCCTTCCTGGGAAGGGGGCATCAAGCCGGAGAGACCCGCTCCCCCCAAACCTCCCACAGCTCCCAAACCAGCGGTATCTTCCGCTGCATCGGTGCCAGATGGCCAACAAGCTTCGCCTGCAGCTCCCTCAGCTGCTCCTGCTGACCGCACATCGTCTTCTACACCGGCCTTGGTGGTTGAACCTGCCGATAAATCAAGCTAGTCCACTCTTCCTGATTCATCTGGTCTGTCTGGTTGATGTGGCTCACCGGTTAGTTTGTTCAACCAAATGAGCAAGATACGCCAAATAGATCAGACGACGACCTTTTGATGATGACGGGCTAGGTCGTACGTTTGGGTAAGTGGCTTTTCGGGGAAGGATCGGCCAGTTTACTGCGCTTTAGGCCGTATCCCATATAGATCACAATGCCGATAGCAGTCCAGATGACGAATCGAACCCAGGTTACCCATGGGAGAAAGCTCATAAGGCCAAGGCAGGCCAGCATACCCAGAATGGGAACGACCGGCATGAATGGAAGCCGGAATGGGCGGAATTGGTCGGGTTTCGTGTGCCGTAGGACGACGACACCGATACAGACTAGGACAAAGGCAAAGAGAGTGCCGATGTTCGTCATGTCTGCTGCGTCGCCGATAGGAATCAGGGCAGCAAGGATGGCCACGCCGATGCCGGTCAGAATGGTAGCACGGTGAGGCGTGCCATAGCGTGGATGCACGTGTGACAGCCAAGGGCTCAAGAGGTGATCACGCGACATGGCAAAGAAGACCCGGATCTGTCCCAGCATCATGACGACGAGCACGCTGGTAATTCCCGCCACGGCCCCAATCGCCACAATCGCCGCTCCCCACTTGAAACCAACCATACTGAGCGCTTCGGCCACCGGTGCGTTGATGTCGATCTGTGCAACGGGGACCAAGCCGGTCAGGACAGCGGCTACGGTGATGTAGAGAATGGTGCAGATGCTCAGTGAGGCGATGATGCCAATCGGCAGGTCGCGCTGAGGGTTTTTGGCTTCCTCGGCAGTCGTCGAGATGGCGTCGAATCCGATGTAGGCAAAGAATACGATGGCCGCCGCGGCGCCGACACCGGCGAATCCTTGCGGCATAAAGGGCGTCCAGTTGTCGATATTCACGGCCGGTGTTCCCACGGCAATGAAGAAGAGGATGACCGCGAGCTTCAAGCACACAATGATGCCGGTTGCGCGAGCGCTTTCTTTGATCCCAATGACAAGGATGATGGTGACGAGTAACACGATAATGGCGGCAGGAAAATTTGCCACACCTGGGTCGGGTCCTATCGGTGGATGCGTGGCCCAGTGCGGCAATTCGATGCCGGCCAACCGGAGCAGCTTATTGAAATAGCCGGACCATCCGATGGCAACGGCGACGCAGGCTACACCGTATTCGAGAATCAAGTTCCACCCGGTGATCCAGGCCAGGAATTCTCCCAAGGTGGCATATGAATAGGTGTAGGCAGAGCCGGCCACGGGAATCATGGTGGAAAACTCCGCATAACAGAGTGCCGCGAGGGCGCAGGTCAGGCCGGAGAGCACAAATGACAGGATGATTCCAGGCCCGGCCCCTGGCCGGTGGATATCGCCGACGATGGCGGTGCCGATCAGGACGAAGATGCCGGTGCCGATGATCGCGCCGATACCGAGGGCTGTCAGATCCCAGGCTGTCAGGGTTTTTTTTAAGCGATGATCGGGATGTTCAGCATCTGCAAGGATCTGCTCGATGGATTTGGTTCGGAAGAGCCGGTTGATCACCCTTCCTCCATTGGCCGAGGAGATGGCGAACGGCGCTGCAGGATCAACGGATCTCTGTGCCATCTGGGGTCAAGTATAGCAGGCCTCCTCCATGGGACAGTCGAACGAGACTGGCGGGAAGGATTGATTTGGTTCATCTGGTTCGTTTCGTTCATCTGGTTCGCCCGTTCAACCAACCAAACCCGATAAACAAGCTGGGTCTCGCGCGTCATGCATTGTGGTTTGTGGCTTGTGCGGCGCGTA
>CAZVEZ010000159.1:0-6290 GCA_964626135.1 uncultured Nitrospira sp. | reverse complement strand
CGTGATTTCTAGATGTATGGACAAACCACATTTCCTGTTAGCATTGCAGTCATAGCCGGCAATTTGCATCTCATTTGCCCATACACGTCTCCATGTCCATCGAGAGAGTGAGTGACAGCAGCACCGTATATGCTTCCAGCTCGTCTCAAATCAGAACGCATCGTGCAAAATGACGGCCGGAGAGCGGAGAAGAGAGGAGTGATGCTCTAATCTGAGAAAAGTACAGTAGGGCGATCAATGACGCCATGGTTATTACCCCTCCACCAGCCGATACGAGGAGTCGGGGTCATTCAGGTCGCTTCGTGAACAGCAAAGTCAAAACTAATAGCCCACTGAAGATTGGCGCCGGGCCGATCAGGATCGTAAAGAATGGGAGTGTTGTTCTGTCCACTGCTCTGTGTGCCCTCTTCTATACGGTCGCTTTGGGAGATATCTTCAGAACTGAAAAGAGTTCTACCCATGGGCGCCGAAGAAACAACGGACTGACGGCCACATAGGCCAATACCCCAATGCTCACGCTCAATACGAGGCGGGATATGGCAGGCCACGTGCCGGTTGCTTCGGCGACGGCCATTGCCGCCAGTAACATAATCAACGTTGCCATGAATGACCCAGCATGCTTTCTCATGTACTCAACAATCGGCAACTGCAACAGCAAACAAGCGATAGATACGTTAGCGATGGAACGCAGTGGCCCCAGAATGAGCCACACGATGAGAATACCGTTCAACCCCTGCCATTGAGCACCGAGATAGAAGCTGACTCCGAATACAATCAGGCTTGAAAGATTTATCCAAATACTGATGTCCGCGCGACCAATTGCATTCATTGCCTGAGGCAATAGCCCGGATAATATTTGCAGCGCCGCCACGATTGACAGCACTCGTATCACCAGGCTTGCCTCCTGCCACTTCTCCCCCAGGAATACCGACACGATATCGGGAGCGACAACCGCAAGCCCTACCATGACCGGCAGCGAGACGATCGAGAGGTACACGCTGGACGCGAGCAGAATCTCTTTGAAGTTCGGTGAATCTTGCGACTTCGATAAAAGCGGAAAGATGACACGGTAATATACCGCGGAGACAAATTGCCCAAAGGCTAGCGCAATCTGTGATGCGACACTGTACATGCCCAAAATTTCCGTGCCCAAAAACCGGGCGATGATGAACGTATCCATCTTGCTGTATCCGAGCCACAAGAGCCTGCCTGTGGTGACATTTAGCCCGAAGGAGATGAGTGGGCTGACATTCCGGTAATTGAAATGCAGGCTGGGTTTCCAACGGGCTACGCGCGCCAGGGCGAATCCGACTATGATTCGTTCAGCGAGATAACCATAGATGAGACTGTAGATACCCATACCTGCCAGAGCCAATGCGGCAGAAATCGCGCAGCGGGCCAGACAAGCCCCGAGTTCTGCTTTGGCGATTACGTCAAGCCGAAATCGGCGCGACAAAATTCCCGAGCTGACTATTGTTAGAGGAAGGATTAAGAAAATCCATGAAATCTGCCGCACAACACCGGCTAATCGCATTTCTGCAAAGACTGCAGCAATCCAAGGCGCAACGAGCTGACTAATCGCGACAACACTCAGAGAGACGCCGGTTAATAACCAAAAGCAACTCGATAAAGAATCGGCACTAATGTCTTTACGCTGAATGATCGCACTTTGAAACCCACCGTCCGTGACAGTGTCCACAATGCCGGCATACAGAACCGCCATCGCGAACAACCCTAAGTCGGCTTTATCCAGCAGGTGAGCGAGAAGAAGGGTCGTTGCGAACATCGCGATCTGTCCGATTATTTTCGCAAGGCCCGTCCAGCCGACTGCACGCACCATCTGCTGCTGCTGCTGCGCACTAACGCAAACGTTCGGGGTCGGTTCTTGCACTGCCACATTCCCTTCTCGTACATCTCTTCACTGCGTGCGTACTGATGGGACATTGACTCACCATGGTCATGGTGTTTCGTGTCGGGCGAGTATGTATTCCAGATGTTCAACGATCCTCTTCGCGGCCATGCCGTCCCACATCGGAGGCATCGCGCCTTTCTTCCATTGGCCCATCATCAAACGTGTAAGTGCAGGAGACAATTTACTCGGATCGGTGCCGATGAGTTCATTCGTGCCGATCGTGATGGTTTCAGGCCGTTCGGTGTTATCGCGCAAGGTCATGCAGGGTACGCCGAGGACTGTTGTTTCCTCGGTAATGCCGCCTGAGTCTGTAATGACGCCCCGAGCATGCTTCACAAGGTAGTTGAATTCGAGGTAACCCAGTGGGTCGACATAATGGAGTGACGGAGCTTCCTTCTCGGAATCACGCAGATTTTTGGCCGTGCGTGGATGGACTGGAAATACGACGGGAAGGCCGTGTGTCCCTTCAGCGATGGCATGCAGCAATCGCAGCAGCTGCTGTTCTCCATCCACATTTGCTGGGCGATGCAGGGTAATCACAAAATACTTTCCAGGCTCCAACTTGAGCGAGGTCCAAAAGGCCGGCTGACGCAGGCGCGGGAGGTGCTTGATCAGAGTATCAATCATGGTGTTGCCGACGAAGAAGATCCGATCATCTGTGATCCCGGCGTGGCGCAAATTGTTGTTGGCAGTTTCGCTGGTGGTAAAAAACCAATTGGTAATGGCATCAGTCACCACCCGGTTGATTTCCTCCGGCATGCTCCAGTCGCCTGAGCGTATGCCGCCTTCCACATGCGCCACCGGCACTCCCAACTTTCTGGCCGCAATGGAACAGGCCATGGTCGAAGTCACGTCCCCTACGACAAGGCAGAGGTCGCTCTTTTGTTTCATCAGAACTTTTTCGTAGTTCACCATGATTGCGGCAGTCTGTTCAGCCTGGCTACCCGAGCCTACTTCCAGATTGATGTCCGGATCCGGGATGCCAAGTTCTTCGAAAAAACTACCGGACATAGCGCGGTCATAATGTTGACCCGTATGGATCAGACGAAAACGCAAGGAACTGCCCGATATTTCTGCTGCGCGTAGCGCGTCGATGATCGGCGCAATCTTCATAAAATTCGGCCGCGCCCCTGCAATCAAATCAATCCGCTTCATCGTCTGGCCTCAATCAGCATGTATGCACACTGCCTGGCGCGCCGGTCTGCTCAGTCTCGCTTGTGTGCCTGCGCCAGACTCATCAAAATAAATCAGGTGGACTGCACGAACCATGAACGAAGAAGGTGACCATTCATCAGCATATCGCTGAATCAGAAAGGATACATGGCCTGCTAGAAAAATACTTGGATGATTGCCTTTTCTTCCCTCAGCCGAGGAATTTCGCCGAGTAGAGCTACTTTCCGTTTCGCAGAAGACCCTGCCACAGTTGCATTGCCTGCATTGCCCAAAGGCGTCCCCCTTGCCCTTGGTCAATGTCGCGATGCATGCGTCTGGTGCTTATCGATTCTATGCGTATGGCGACATCCCGGTAATGAGGCGCTTCACGCCTGAGCCATCGATAGACCTCTAAGGCTTCAGGAAAGCGATTAAGGGACTCCAACGTTCTCCCTAAAAGGTAGAGAATCTGTACTTGTTCTTTCGATGATATCGAGGGAACTTGCAGCGCTCGACGGAAGGCCGCGGCAGCTTCTTCTTGCTTGCCGCTCTGCTTGAAGCTCAAGCCCATTTGAGCAAAACCTTTAAGTGCGTATACAGGATCTTGCGCGGCCTTCTCGAAATGCTCTGCCGCCTGTCTAAAGAGCCCTACGCTTTTGAGTGTCACTCCTCGCTCGTAGGATTCTTGTCCATTGGGTGGCTCAGTTGAGGCTGAAGCGTCGAGTGCCTGTAAAGGTCCTGCTAGAATGTAGTCGCTGTTTTCATTCTCCGGCGAGGCCCCGTTGGTTTCACTCACGGTCTTTTTCCCTATTGACGATGAAAGCAAATGGGACGAAGAACGCAAATCTCAGACCATGCGCTACGTTTTCCGAACCCATTGCGTTTCAACATCTTTGCGCTACTTTTACTCTATCTTCTGTGAACTGAAATCACTCACGCATCTGCCTATTTGTTCAAATTTGCCCCTGCGCTTCGGGACGGTGCTGGGCATGCGAGAACGGTCGAGGTTGCGAGAGTCGCTCCGCTTGGTTCGCGGAGCGGGTGGCGCAGAGGGGACGCATGAGCAGTTCGGACTAAAAGGTGATCTGCCGAAGATTATGGCGATTAGAAAGATACCAGTCCATCGTCTTTTTGAGGCCTTCCCCGAGTGCATGTTTCGCTTGAAAGCCGAAGAGTTGTTTGGCCCTGCTGACATCCAAGCAGCGTCGAGGCTGCCCATTGGGCTTGGTCGTATCCCATAGGATCTGACCTGCAAAACCGGCCTCTTTGGCGATCATAAAAGCAAGACTGCGGATCGAAACTTCCTCCCCTGTTCCCAGGTTGACGGGCAGACTTCCGTCATAATACTCCGCTGCGCGAAGAATACCTTCCGCTGCGTCTTCAACATACAAAAACTCGCGAGTTGGAGATCCATCGCCCCACAGCGTGATTGTGGCGTGGCCCGACTCTTTTGCCGTGACGCATTTGCGTATGAGAGCCGGGATGACGTGAGAGGTCTCCAGGTCAAAGTTATCTCGAGGACCGTAGAGATTGACCGGAAATAAGACCGTTGAACTGAATCCATACTGGTCACGATACGCCTGCGACTGGACCAGCATCATTTTCTTGGCAAGACCATAGGGCGCGTTCGTTTCTTCGGGATATCCATTCCAGATCTCGTCCTCTCTGAATGGAATAGGAGCAAACTTGGGATAGGCGCAAATTGTGCCCAATGCCACCATTTTTTTCAGCCCTTGTTGACGCCCGACTTCTATAAGTTGGGCGCCCATCATCAAGTTGTCGTAGAAAAACTTCCCCGGATTGGCTTGGTTCGCGCCGATCCCTCCGACCCGTGCGGCCAGATGGATGAGCATGTCCGGCGCGCTATCTTGATAGAGTCGCTTCACCGCATCGATTTGAACGAGATCGTAGTCTTTGCTGCGGGGCACGAAGATCTCCCGGCAGCCTTTCGCGCGGAGTTGTTCAACGACGAACGATCCCAAAAATCCGGCCCCGCCCGTGACGACCACGCGCTTCGTTGTCCAAAATGATGTCATAGTTGCGTGGGATTCTCCGACTTCTATGCCTTAGCCTTTTTTCCGGTCCCATCCAGTTTCTCTTTTTCGGCAGCCAGGTCCGCATCGACCATCATCGCGATCAATTCCTGGAAGCGGACTTTCGGCTGCCAACCAAGCTTCTGCTTCGCTTTGCTCGCATCGCCGATGAGGAGATCCACCTCAGTTGGGCGATAGTATTTCTGATCGATCTGGACATGTTTCTTCCAATCAAGATCCAGACGATCGAACGCGAGTTCCAGCATTTCTTTGACGGTATGTGTTTCGCCGGTCGCAATAACATAATCGTCGGGAGTCTTCGCCTGCAGCATCATCCACATGGCTTCGATGTAGTCGCCGGCAAACCCCCAATCGCGCTTGGCGTCGAGATTTCCGAGGAACAGATCCCGTTGAATGCCCAGCTTGATGCGGGCTGCTGCTTTCGTAATCTTGCGGGTAACGAAGGTTTCGCCTCGCCGAGGTGATTCATGGTTGAATAAAATGCCGTTACAGGCAAAGAGATCGTAGGCTTCTCGATAATTGACCGTCACCCAATATGAATAGACCTTGGCTGCGCCATAGGGGCTGCGGGGGTAGAACGGAGTGGTTTCGCGCTGAGGCACGTCCTGCACTTTGCCGAACATTTCACTGGACGATGCCTGGTAAAATTTCGGTTTCAATCCCGACTCACGAATAGCTTCCAGGAGACGGATCGTTCCGAGTCCGGTAATCTCGCCGGTATATTCGGGAATATCGAAACTCACACGCACATGGCTTTGCGCTCCCAGATTATAAATTTCATCGGGCTGGATCGTTCTGATGATGCGATTCAAAGAGCTGGCGTCGTTGAGGTCTCCATAGACTAGATGGAGTCGTCGGTGCGGAACATGGGGATCTTCATAAATAGGATCGATGCGGCCTGTATTGAATGAGCTGGATCGTCGAATAATGCCGTACACTTCATAGCCCTTCTCGAGTAAGAACTCCGCCAGATACGAGCCATCCTGCCCTGTGATGCCGGTAATCAACGCTTTTTTCACAAGATTACTCCATCGGTTGTATCGGAAGCGGTTGGATTATGTCTCGATTATGTGCTGTTGTCTATGGACTGTATGGTTTGACCCGTTCCACACGCACATCGGTTATTCTTGCACGGAGCCTTCCATCCACACTAGAATAGGCTCCTCTATGGG
>CAZVEZ010000158.1:0-6307 GCA_964626135.1 uncultured Nitrospira sp. | reverse complement strand
CGGGCAATCGATTCTCAATCCGGACCTCACCCATCGAGCGCTGAATTGGATCAAGATGTGGCCGGCTCAAGATGGTTCGGCGCGGGGACAATCCCTTTCTCCTCAGGAAGAGCGCGTGCTGGCGTTGGTAGCGGAAGGATTGACCAACAAGGAAATTGCGACCACACTGCAACTCAGCGATAAGACGGTCAAGAATTACCTCTCCAACATGTTCCAAAAGCTGCATATCTCACGACGCGCACAAGCGGCCACTTTCTTCGTCAAACGCCAGGCGTGATGCGTACCGGTGCCGGCCGTATCGCGAAATCTTTCCGGCTACTATGGTGTCTATCGTAATCTGGTTCTGCCAAGCAGGCTGACGAAACAGACCAGTTTCGCCGTGCCAGTCCTGTGTCTCTCGCGTAGTGATTCGATTAGAGTGAAACGCGCCTAGGCAATTGCGACGAACGGCTCCATTCGCGCCTTCGCGTTGCTGTGAATGTGGTATCGGCAGAGACGATGAGGCATTGTTTGTTTGCCCGTTCACTGTAGAGATGGTACAGTTTGTAAGTCTTTCCTTGATGATCCAGCGTCATTCACGAAGCTGAAACACGATGCCGTCCATTCTTGTCGTCGATGACGAACAGCAAATCCGCCAATTGATTCGTGAAACATTGGAGCAGGCCGGCTATCACGTCACGGAAGCGCGTGATGGAAAGGAGGCCCTCCAGCATTATCGGTCGTCGCCGGCCGATGTGGTCATTATGGACATTCTCATGCCCGATCAGGATGGCCTGGAGACTACCGCCACATTGCGACGGGAATTCCCGAATGTGAAAGTCATCGCGATCACCGGCGGCAGCGACATGATCGGCATCCTCAACTTTCTCGACGTCGCGAAAATGTTGGGAGCCCACCGCGCGCTTCAGAAGCCCTTTGAGATGAAGACCCTCCTCGACACGGTCAAGGCTGAGTTAGAAGCGTAGAGGTTACTGAAACAGTCTCGCGTCTCACCTGCCGGCCCTGAAGATGCCAAGACAGCCTCTGTGCCAAGAGCCGTGCCTTTCCCATGCGGCGTTCTCGCTTCGCGCTCAAGAATTGTGAAACGTGAAATGTAAGACTGTTCGAAGCCTCTTTCTCAAACGTTTCACGTTTGACGAATCGCGTCTTACGGATTGCTAGAGGAAAGGGGGCGGCTTGACCATCAGTCTGAGAATCGCTAAGGTGGGCTCTGTTGAGCGCCATTGGCTGTTGAAGAAGGGCTTGCGTACATATGCCTCGTCTCAATAGAGGGTCACAATCACGGCGGCGAGGGACGGATCGTCCGCATCCCTTGGTCGGGGTGTTGGGTGGAAGCAAATCCGATTATCCGACCTTAGAAAAGGCGGTTGCAATTCTCACCGATCTTGGAATTTCACACGAATTGATGGTTGTCTCTGCGCACCGGACTCCGGATCGCTTGTTCGCCTATGCAGAACAAGCGTCTGACCGGGGGATCGAGGTCATTATTGCCGGCGCAGGAGGGGCGGCCCATCTTCCAGGGATGCTGGCTGCAAAGACGCACTTGCCGGTTATTGGAGTCCCGATCCCGACGGAGAATCTTCGCGGACTCGATTCGCTCCTCTCCATTGTGCAAATGCCAAAAGGGATTCCCGTCGCCACGGTGGCTATCGGAGGGGCGGAGAATGCCGGTTTGCTTGCGGCGCAAATCCTCGCGGGCCGCTATCCAGTGATTGCCGATCGTGTGAAATTATTCCGTCAGGCGCAGACCGACAGCGTGCTCCAGTCTCCTGAAGCGAAGGGTCTGGTGACCGGAACAAAAGGTCCCGGTCGTCTGAGTCGCCGGTTGTGAAGACTGAGGCTATCGAAACAGGGTCTGTTCTGGGTGTCCTGGGCGGTGGCCAATTGGGCGCTATGTTTACCATGGCGGCGCGCCGTCTCGGGTATCACGTCGCCGTCTGGGATCCAGATCCTGAGGCGCCGGCTCATGGTCTTGCCACGCACAGCTTTCCCCTTCCGTTCAACGACCAGCATGTGCTCGCGCGCTTTGGCGACCTGGTCGGCGTCGTGACGTATGAGTGGGAAAATATTCCGGCAGAGGTGTGTCGAGCGTTGGAGCAGCGGAAGCCGGTTCGTCCGTCGAGCGCTGTCCTGAGCAAGATTCAGGATCGCCTTGAGCAAAAGGAGTTTCTGGTCGCTAATGGATTTCCGGTTGCTTCCTTCGCCGGCCTGACCGCTCCCGATCAATTGGGGACCGCTGTTGGACAAGTCGGGTATCCCGCTCTCTGCAAGACGGCAACTGCTGGTTATGACGGCAAAGGACAGTGGAAGATGCTCCACAAGTCCGATGTCCCGGATGTGGAGCGAGCATTGTCGGAATCTGTTCGTCCCGGCATGCGATGGATCGTGGAGTCTTTAGTGCCGTTTGAACGCGAACTCTCGATTCTCATGGTCCGTGGAGTTGATGGGCAGAGTCGCATCTATCCCCTGGTTGAGAATGAGCATGAAGAGGGAATTCTTCGAACGACCAAGGTGCCGGCCCCGGGATCTTCAGCTGTGGCTCAGCAAGCAGCAGCCCTTGCGCGTGCAGTCGTAGATCGGCTGGATGGCGTCGGGGTCTTCTGCCTTGAATTGTTTCAAGTGCCAAGCGGAGAACTGCTCATCAATGAGATCGCTCCGAGACCCCATAACTCAGGCCATTATACGCTTGATGCTTGCAGCGTGTCTCAATTTGAGCAACAGGTTCGCGCTACATGCGGGATGCCGCTCGGCGAAGCGCGTCTCCTGAGCCCAGCCGTCATGGTAAATCTGATAGGATATGACGCTGCGACCATCATGAAGAGCACAGGCAGTCAAGCCCTGCTGGCTATTCCAGGAGCGGTACTTCATCTCTACGGTAAGCGCGCAATTCGCCCTCGCCGTAAGATGGGGCATGTCACGTTCCTCGGAGAAACGCTCAGTTTCGCTCTCGATCATGCCAAGCAATTTCGTGATGGGTTAGTGAACGGCTCACGGTTGTCCGCATAACCTCCTTCAATCATCTGCTTCGTCTCTATCCGATCTATCCGACATCAACGGGCAGGATGTGTAAACAGGAAGAACCTACCCTCTCTTCCGCCGTATTTCCAGGCAAGCCTAATCAATGCGCCGCCTTGGGCCATCCCAGGTCGTTCTATTTTGTGACGTGTTGTAGGGTGATGAACAAATGGCGCACCTCCTTCAGAGCATAGCTTACGGAAAAAACATGGTTTCGCTCCGCGCGGACATCGGTATAGGACTTGCTCCACCCCTAATTTTCGGTCGCCAGAACAGGAGGTCAACGAATGAGTGGTCTTGCCCTCTCCTCTGAAAATTATGTCGAGCCGTCGTCAACGGACTCCTGTCACGACAGTGCGATTTCTCGTCCACGCTATGTAGTGCTTCAATCGCTGATCGGTGTCATGTTGGCGTATCAGCTCTTCTCGGGAGTGGGGTTGATCGCAAGCCGCGCAACGAGTGGAGTGATCGTCATCGGGTTGGTCGCGATGGTCCTTTGTCTGTGGTATGTACCGACTTCGATTCTGCAGGCCGCCTGGTTCAGTGGAACCATGATAGGCGTCGATACGGCTCTTGTGACCGCGACAATCTATCTTTCCGGTAATGCCAGATCGGATCTTTACTTAGCCTACTTCGTGCTCATGCTTATTGCCGCGTCGGTGCGCCGGCTCTCCCATGTCATCGGGTTATCCCTGTTGCTGTGTACCGGATATGGCGTCGTCCTGTATCAAGGGGTCGTACAAACCGGTTCGTTGTCACCGGGGCATCTGCTTGGAGTACCGGTGTTGTTGGTGATGGCGATGTTCTATGGACTCGCGCTGCAAACGATCGGGGCAGAACGGCAACAAAAAACACGCCTGCTAGAGAGTATCGAAGCGTTGAAAAAGACCGAGCAGGCTTTGCAATTGTCTCGCGATCAACTAGAGGTCCGCATTAAGGGTCTCAAGGGCGATCTCTCGCGAGCGAATGAGCATGTCCGGGAGGAGAAAAAAGAGCGGCAAGGCCTTGAGCAACAATTGCATGAAGCGCAGAAGATGGAGGCGGTCGGCCGGATCGCCGGAGGGATTGCCAATGAACTCAGCCATCTCGTGTCGGTCATCGGGAGGCAGACGGGCGTGGTCCTTGCCCGTCTCGATGTGAACGATCCGCTGTATAGGCCGGTTGATGAGATATTTCGCAGCGGAGGACAGGCAGCAGCCTTGACCGCTCAGCTGGCTGGGCTGGATCTGCATGGCGGTGAAGTCCGGCAAGTGCTATCGATCAAAACCGTGCTGGAGGAGATTCGTGATGTGATGAGGGGACTGCTGCCCGCCTCTATCGATTTCAACATGATCATTGAAGATGTGCCGATGGATGTCGAGGTTGATCGCGAAGGACTCGAACAGGTTTTGCTTCATTTGGCGGTGAATGCGCGGGATGCCATGCCGAATGGTGGGCGGCTCCTGCTTGAAGCAAAACAGGCGTTCCGGGGACACGAGAGTGGGACGATGAATGGAACGGGAGGATATCTGTCTAAGGTGTTGATTCAGATGACGGATACCGGAAGCGGAATGAGCCAGGAGACCCAGTCGCACATGTTCGAACCGTTTTTTTCCACGAAAGAAATGAATGTGGGGCTTGGGCTTACCGCGGTCTATGGCATTGTGAAACAGAGCGCGGGGCAGGTTGATGTTGTCAGCCAGCCCGGTAAGGGCACCGTAGTGCGGATTGCGCTGCCTCTTGTACGGCAGGGCCGGCTGCCTGTCCAATCAATCCAGGCCCGCCTTGCAGCCAAGGGCCAAGAGACGGTTCTGCTGGTAGAGCCGAATGAAATCGATCGAAAACTCGCGCTTTCCACGCTGTCGCGGCATCGTTATCAAGTCTTGGAGGCCAGCTCGTCTGTTGAGGCTCTACTACTCACGCAGCGACATGCTGGAACCGTCCAGGTGGCCGTGAGCGATCTCATGATGCCGGAGATTGGCGGGCGTGACTTAGCCAAACGGTTGTTGAACCATCATCCGATGATGAAGCCGCTCTTCATCTCCGGGTATGACGACGAGACGATGGTAACTCATCGTCTCAACCCCCGGTATGTCTTGAGGCGTCCCTATCGACAAACTGGGTTGGTGGAAAAAGTGCGTGAGCTGCTGGATACGTGAACACCGGATGGTTTCTTTGGTTTGTTTTGTTCATCTGGTTCATTTGGTTCATCTGGTTTAACCAAACACACAAGACAAACCAAACAAACCAGATCAACTGGGCTAGCCGTCCCACCTCCCTCTCTGGTTTGGCGCAAAGAAGGGCACATCCGGGTGTTTGAACAGACCGATCAGTGCCATCCCCGCCACAAACCCGCCGATATGAGCAAAAAACGCGACGCCTCCACCCTCGCTGCCGATGCTCATTCCTCCACTCAATAGTTGCATAACGAACCACATGCCGAGAACAAAACCCGCTGCCACCCTTGTCATGCCGAATCCAGGGATCAGTACCAGTATGCGGGCTCTCGGGAACAGCAGTACATAAGCGCCTAAGACACCGGAAATAGCGCCGCTTGCTCCGACCATAGGAATAGTCGAAGAAGGATCGGTGAAGGCGTGGCCCAAGGCGGCCAGAATTCCGCATAGCAGGTAAAATGTGACATATTTCGCATGTCCCATGACGTCTTCGATATTGTTCCCGAAGATCCAGAGGTACAGCATATTTCCTATGAGGTGCATCCAGCCGCCATGGAGGAACATGCTGGTGACCAATGTGGTGTAGGGGGGAATGGCCACGTCCATTTCGGAGAGATCAGCCTGCCCGAACACCAGGGCCGGGATCGCTCCGTACTGAAAGACGAATGCTTCACCTGAGTTGGGAGGAAGACTGGCTTGGTACAAGAAGACAAGGACACAGGTCGCGATAAAACCGATTGTGACCACCGGTGTCAATTTGGTCGGGTTGTCGTCATGGAGAGGAATCATGGCGCGCTCACTGGCAGAATGCTGAAAAGGTCCTCCATCGGCGTTCTCGCTTCACTCAGAGGCTCAACGTACCGAAGCGTACGCCTCGCCTTTTCGCTCGCTGCGGTCTTGCTGGACAGCCTTGTTGAACATCCTGCGTGGTGTTCTCCTATTGTCCTAGACGTACAGACCAGTGAATCTCCACCGTGCCACACTCGTTTTTTCCGCAGCCTATTGAGAGGGAGCACGGCGCCGGTCGATGATCGATCGAGGGAGTGCCGGATTCTCCGGCAAGGATCCATAAGGTCCGAGCGAGACGGAAAATCCTGCGGCGTGGGTATGGCCTCCACCGCCGAAGGACGCGGCGA
>CAZVEZ010000157.1:0-6471 GCA_964626135.1 uncultured Nitrospira sp. | reverse complement strand
GATCACGAGCACAATGATGGCAAGATGGGTGGCCGATTGCGCATCCATGCCGGCAATGGCTCTTCCCTTCTGGTCGATCAACGTTTCGTATTCCGCCGCGCCGCGCAAGCCTCCGATGAGGCCGTTGAGCTGGCCGCTGCGCAACAACGGATACAGCCCCGGCGCCATCACGCCGGTACAGCCGCCGCCGAGCTCGAACTTGTACTTGTCCTTGCCGAACACGTACCAGGCTTCGACCCCGGGATTGCCGGCGCCCAGACTGACGGCATAGTTCACATCGCGCAGATTGGCGACGTGCTGGAGCACCGGCAATTCCTTCGTCGGTTTGCCGTTGTAATCGGATGGGAAGGCCCCGTAGAGGTCTTGCCCCATATTGATGATGACGGCGGTGCCGCCGGGACTCCACCCGAGGAACACATAATCCTTCCCGTTTTCCTTTCCCATTTCATGGGCAACCTGTGTGATGATCTGATCGGCCAGGCCGGTGCCGGAGACCCAGAGCGTCAACGCGACCACGCGAAGGTTCTTCTTGAAGGCGTGACGCAGCAAGGAAATCGCTTGAGGCTGGAGCTCAGGCTTCGATGCCGGGTCGAAGTCCAGCGAGAGCAGAAACACGGACCCCTCAGGAAGCGACTCGATGTGGTCGTATACACCGCGGACCTCTTGTGAAATCTTGATCGGCAACCCGACCGGATAGAGCAACGGCAAGAGCGTGCAGAGGCCGATCACCAGAAAGATGATCCGCCGGTCGATCTTCAGCATGCGCTCCGCGAAAGTCATTACCACAACACCTCGTGAGGGGTGAGGGGTAAGCAGTTAAGGGTAAACCGCATCGGACTCGATCCCAACCTCTGCTTCATTAACACCTCACCCCTTACCCTTCACTCCTTACCTCCTCCGAGGTACGACCGTTCCATGCCGAAGATGATCTTGATAGAGAGCGCGACCGTGCCGAGGCTGACGCCGATCAGGATTGCCCGCCGCACCGACGCATTCAGCACGTTCAAGATCCATTGGGACAGGTCGCCGCTGATGGGAATGAGATATTCTCCGAGCGGAACACGCCCCATCATGACGATCACCGCGGCAATGAGCAGCACCGACGCCTCGCGGCTCCGTGCGCGGAACGACCGATACGCTGCCGAGGCGATGAAGAATGCAAGAATGGCGAACATGGTCCCCTGAAGCGGGACCATCATGAAGTTGTAGACCCACCCGAAAGCCGTCATGGCGCCGTCGACAGCTTCCTTGCCGTTCGACCACAGGCCGACCGCAATAGTGCCCACCATGCTGACATAGAGCACAAAACTATAACCCCATCCCGCTTCTTTGCGCCGGATCTTAACGGCATGGACGTGGAACAGGCTGCTGACGCCCAACACCAGCGCAAACCCCCCGATGATCTGAAGCCACTTGGTGACGGAGGTCAACATCTGTTCGGAAGCCGGGTGTGGCACATAGTATTGCGCCGCGAACACAATGCCGGTGATGAGCGTAATCAAGAGCGGAAGCTGCCGGCGGAGAAAGATCATTTCACGTCCTTGAATACATCCAGAAATAATTGCGGCCACTGCGCGTCAAGCATGACCCCGAGGGTAGCCAGGATGGTTCCGATGCCGAGTACGCCGAGGATGAGGGCCTTGCCGATGTCCTGTCCGCGCAACGTGCCGACCTGAACCGGTTCTCTGGAGAGATAGGCGCTGGCCGCGTAGAGTTCCTCCCCGATCAAGGTGTAATCGCAGGTGGTGACGAAAAACGGCAGTTGGTGATCGGCGTCTGTCCCGGCGATCTGAATCGCACCGGTGCTTGCGCCTGTCTCCGTCAACAGCAATGCCTCGGCAAAGTAATGCCCCATAAAGAAATTCGCAGCCGGCTTTTTGCGCAGCATGATGCCGTCCACCGCCGCGGTATAGCTGAACTGATCCGACGTAATGAAGAAATTCGAATCGTCTTTGTAGAGATCAGGCTTGCCGGCTTCCAGATACGCCTGCTTGGTAATTTCCTGACACACGGCCATCGTAATCGGATCGCGGTGCGGCACGAGTAAATCAGTCTCATAGGCGGCCGCGCGTTTCGCCACGCGTCCCAGAATGACCGCCGCGGCAATAGTGGAGGGATCGCTCATGTCGTGGGCGCCGGTGAGATAGAGTATCGGCTTGCCCAACTCGGTCGCGCGGCCGATGGCTTCATCCACCGCAGCGAGTCCGGGAATGCGCCGGAGAAATATCTCCCGCTTTCTGGCTGTTCCTATCGCATAGAACACGATGCCGCCGAACAGGAGCGCCAGCAACAGATTATTCATCTGATTCCAGTTGATCCAATTCGGTTGCGGCGTCGCTTGAACCGGCGTGGCAATTCCACGATCGTTCCCCGTGACTCTTGCTACAGTCACGAGGTAGGCGATCCCGTCCTTGAGCTCAACTCCCTTCCCATTTCTCAGCGTGACCTGGTGCTGGTCTCCTGCCGCAGGCCTCGTCCACCAGGGCCATTTGGATTCACGGACATAGCGTTGGTTCGCGGGGAACTCTGCGACAACCTTCATGGCAGCAGGGTCCGGCACTGTGGTTCCCTCGCTGAGCAACACCTGATACGTGGTTTCGGCGCTATCGGATGGAGAGGGCGACCAGAGCACAGTCAGACTGCCGCCCCCATCGCTCGGAGTATCGAACACTCGAACATCTTCCGGAGGAGGGACTGATGTCTGGGCCAACACAACAGCGGACCATAAACCGAAGAAACAGGTGGCGAGAATGGAACGCTGCACCACCGCGAGACCCTTACCCCTTACCCCTAACCCCTTACCACACACGTGTCCTACGCTCCTTCGATCAATTCAATGTTGGCGCGCGGAATCATGATCGTGCTGCCGTCGGCAAAACGGACGCCCATCACACGCACCTCACTCTCGGTCGGTATCTTCTGGAGATCGGACGGCAGACTCGCAACCTCGCCGAGCTTGCCGAACAACGGATCTCGAATGATGCGAACCTGATCGCCGATCCGGATGCCTTCCCGTTCCGGAACAGCTGCTGCGCCCTGAGCGGCTGGTGCGCCTGCGCCTTTGGGAATGATGATTTCCGGCCGAATGACGCCGGCTCGAATTTGCGTGGCGCCTGAAATCGAAGCCGGTTGTCCTGCATGAGCAGAGAGCAGCGCGAAGGTCTTGCCTGCCATGGGAATGGAGCCGAACCCTTCGGTGAGAATCAGGGTAAAGCCGACCTGTTCCGTGCCCGTGATAGCCACGCCAAGGTCGTAACCCAGCAGCGCGCGTAAATCCTTATCATGAATACCGCCGACAACCACGCCTGCCACGCCTACCTCTTTTGCGCGAGCCAGCCCATCCGACGAGATGAAGGAGCCTCCTATGACGACCTTGCCTTTCATCGCTGCGGTGAAATGACGCGGCGCGAGCGTTTCGTCCGGCGACGTCACGGCGATGACGATCTCGCCCCTGGATTCACCGCCGATGCCGAAGATGCCCTGCGCCAGACTGCAATCGGTCTCAACCACAACACCCTGCTGCGGAATCACTTCGACAATACGCCCGTCGACGTAGCCCAGCAATTCGAGCACACGCGGCGGCTCTCTCAACAACACCTGCCCTGTAACGAGGGAGACCGATTCCACGACACCAGTGATCGGTGAGAGAATTTCCGTCTTGAACCACTTCATGAGCGGCTTGTTTTCGGCGAGGATCTCGTCCTTCTGCACCGAGTCGCCGGCCTTCTTGATCAAATACTCATGGATCTCATCCGGCGCCACGCTGAGTTGATTAGCGAGATTCAGCGGATAGACCTTCCCCGGCAATTCTGCACGAGCCACCGCCTGATTCGCTCGCACGGTCTCCCCGATGGCAACCAGTACGCTGCCGGGCAGCGACAACATCCGGCGGCGGCGGACCACAGCCTGCTCTGTGACGGTTAAACCGGGGGTATAACTATGAGCCATAGATACAGTTCTTCGTTTTGAGTGCTGAGTTAAACTCTCTCCGACCTTTCAAACAACTAAACACTCACAACTCAAAACTTCTACTTTGCCGTTGGGTAGAGATCGACTGCGTCGTACCATTTCATCAGCGATGCGATTCTGGTTGTGTGATCGGCCGGCAACTGCAACGGACGCCCGCGGCCATCGAGCAAGAGCCCCACTACCCCGCCATGTACCTCTCGTGTGACCGCGACTCCCGCCCCCGCCCCGAGGTTTACTTGTTTGGCCGGCTGGACCGTCATCGAAGCCTTCTGACCGCTGGCCAATGGAATCAGCCGCAGCTCGCCGAATGAGAGAGACCCCTTGTCCACGTGGCCATCCGGGAAGGTGATGGTATAGTCCACGCACCGTTCGCCATCCTTCCCCTGCCCGATCGGGGCGACACAGGTTCCCAGATAGACCATGCAATCGCGAACGAAGACGTCGGTCGCCGCCTTTTCATTGACCGTCGAGAGCACGCCAAGATGCGGCATCATGAAGATGCTGTCCACCGAGAGCCTCGTCACTCCGAGCGGTTCATAGGCATCCACCATCATCAGCATCGATTGCACGCGGCGCGGCGCATGGGACAGAATGCCTCCGCTCCCGACGATGAGATCCAGCTTGAGCATATCGATCAGGGTCTTGCCGGACTGCTGCTGCTCGAACACATCCGAGATGGTGCGCTCCTGCTGCACCCCCTTGAGCGCCGTCGCGAGGGACTTATGATGGATCAGGGCGAGCCGGAGCGCTTCGCGGGAGATCGCATGTTCGATTTGCAGCTCGTCCAGCGTCTGCGGAATCGTCGTCGGCCGGACCATCTTGTTCTTGATCCGGTTGCGGAGCGTCTGTTCGTCGATCGTGAAGGGCACCCAGCGCATGATATTGGCGAGCCCTGCTTCCGCCAGCACATTGGAAATACTGTACGACATCCCGAGGTTTGCGCTGACGGTCCGATTGAAGAGTCCCTCGAAGACCGAGAACACGTCGGTGGTGGCGCCGCCGATATCCACCCCGATCACGTTCACATGCTCCCGCTTCGCAATCGTTTCCATGATGACGCCGACTGCCGCCGGCGTCGGCATGATCGGCGCGCCGGCCATGTCGATCAGTTTCTTGTAACCCGGCGCCTGCTGCATGACATGTTCGAGAAACAGATCGTGAATCTTGTTTCGCGCCGGCGCGAGATTCTCCCGTTCCAACACAGGACGAATATTGTCGGTCAGCACCAGCGCGGTTTTCTCGCCCAAGATCGCTTTCACTTGCGGCTGCGCGTCTTTGTTGCCTGCGTATATCAGCGGAAGTTTGTATGTGGCTCCGAACCGGGGGCGTGGCTCTGCCGCCGAAATGTACTCCGCCATCTCGACCACGTGGGTCATCGCGCCACCATCCGTCCCGCCGGACATCAAGATCATGTCCGGCCTCATCGTACGAATACGCTCGATCTTCTCATGCGGCAACCGGCCGTCGTTCGATGCAAGCACGTCGATGACAATAGCCCCCGCGCCGAGCGCTGCCCGTTGCGCGCTTTCACCCGTCATGTTTTGCACGACCCCGGTCACCATCATTTGCAACCCGCCGCCCGCGCTGCTGGTCGAGACATAGATGTCCACGCCCATCTTTGCATCGCGGCAGGGCGTGATGATCTTGTCTCCGTCGAGGATTTTCCGGCCGGAGAGCTCTTCGATTTCCGCTATTGCATTCAGCACTCCGCGCGTGACGTCTTCGAACGGAGCTTCCACCGTCGTCGGGGCTTCACCTCGATAGGTTTGCCGGTATTCGTCGCCGACTTTTTCGATCAGAATGGCTTTGGTTGTGGTGCTGCCACAGTCGGTGGCGACAATGACGTTGATGGGATGGGTGGTCACCGGCTTGGCGGATGCTGGACTCGGCACGATCATTGAGCGGAGGCTCCTTGAGGAGCCGGAGGCGCAGACTTTGTCTCTATCATGGCGATGAGCCGGGAGATCGTCTCCCGTCGTTCAAGCAACCGGGCCATTTGCTCAACTTCCTTCGCGTTCAACGCCCATTCGACGATCGGAGCCAGGAAATACAGCGCCTGACTGCCGAGAAAATTCATGGGACCGAGCGATTCAAGAAAGACGGTGGCAGGAGCGGTCATGCCCCGCTTCACCACAGAATCGGCCACTCGTTCAAGCAGCGCAAGGTCTTCAACCGTAAACGCTTCAGCTTCGGATTGAATGGAAAACGCATGGGCGAGTTCATCGCGAACCCTGTCCCATTTTCCTGCCAACGATGTCTTGGAGAAAGAAGCCATAACTGTGTGGAAAGGCAGTCGAAATCTACTATCGAGCGGCATTATATGGAGGGGGTGGAGAGGAGTCAATGAAAGGTGGCGAGACGAGCGAGAGATGCGAGAAAGGCGCGACTTGGAAGATATAGGTCGTGTCTCTACCAGTCGCGCTCGTCTCGCTTGTCGCGCACTTCACGCGATTAGTATCCTCGCCCGGTGCTGCCGCCTTGCCCCATCCGATCAAGCGGAAG
>CAZVEZ010000156.1:0-6513 GCA_964626135.1 uncultured Nitrospira sp. | reverse complement strand
TCGGCGCCGAACTGTTCATCGTACTGCACGGCTATAAGATGCTCGGCTATGGGACAGGGCTGTCATGAACACAAGTCATGTCTGCGATAGTCCTCGGGACGTCAGCTATCACAACGTCTGCCATGTTTGTGGGGTCCCTCAGGATGCCGGGTACTTCGATGTCGCCAGCATCAAAGCAGCGCCGAAGGTTGGAGAAGAAGTCGAGGTCGCTCGCTATCAGCTGAGCCCACAGTATTGTGGCACGCTGCTGTATTTCATGCAGTACGCCGAACTAGCTGAAACTCAGAGGCAGGTATTTCCCAAGGCGCCCGGGTATGAATGGGTGATCCTCTGCAACAATCAACCGCGAGCGCCGTATCTCCCCACCGACCTCATTTTGAACCCGTGGGGGCAAAACGCTCCTCCTATTCATTTGAGATTGGAAGAGGGCTGCACTGTGAAGTTTGTGGTCAGAAAACTCACGCCGGCGACGGGTGACGTGAAACTGTCTCAAGTCGGAGGCCGGCTCCTGGGCCGCACCTGGTACAACACGATATACGGTGGGGCACCGAATCGGCTGTAATCATAGTCGCTAAGGAGTCCTGAAATGTATCTCTGGACATATGCACCGAATCAAGTGCCGATCAAGTGTGGCTTCGGGCAGACTCCGTCGATGCCGGTGACCCCGGAAGCCTCGTTTGCCGGTATTCTTACTAATAAATACGGGGTAACATTCGACTCCACTCTCGGTCACGCGTGTGCGGTGGACCGTGTGATGAAGGGCGATGGTGAGGTGTCAGGACTTGAGAGGCGTGGGGCCGAAGAGATGTACGATAAAACCGAGGCCGATGCGAAGCAAATCGCTTCAATTCGTTCCTGGACGCTTGATGATCTGCGGGTCGTGGAGAGCGCATGCAAGATCTACTGCAGTTTAGGCCGGCTTCCAAGCTCGAGCATGAAAATCAACATTTCACGGCTTAGCGGTTGGCCCAAACGGCATCCTGTGCCGCTTCCAAGCTGGGTAAAGCGCGACGAAGGAAAGATGGGTATGACAAAATGTGGCCCGTGTACTGGTTGGGACCCTGAGTGTACTACAGGCACCGCTCAGATCATGATCTTCGACAAAGGTATGTCCATAGAACGCAAATCCAAAGAGAAAATTGCCACTGTGATCCACGAGTTAGCTCACGCGCTACTTAACACTGACGCGCTATTCTGGAAGAAATTCTCCAGTTGGCCGAGACATCGCTCGTTGACTGGTGGGGAAGATGTCTCGAAATTTATGGGGCCCAAAGACCCAAGATGGATATCAGAAGATATCGCAGATTCGGTGACTTATTTTCTAACCGACCCAGGAAAACTCCGTAAGATCAGCAAGGACCGTTATAAATTTCTGAAGGAGAATCTTCAGTTCTCAAAATCTTGCAGATGAGTCAACATGTATATCTACGATCGTCCGTTTAAACACCACTATGAACCTAATTACGTAAGAGGTCTGGAGGGGCCTAGGTCTCAACCAACCCCGCTGTCGTATCTTAGAAGCACCATGACCACTTGGAGTGACTGGCTTGACCAGAACGTGAGCCAAGGTGTGCGCCGCTATGTTCCGTCCTCCATCGACGACGTTGTGCGCGCTGTGAAGAGTGAGGGCAAGCTCAAGACAATCGGTGCTGGTCATGCTGACAACCGTGTCGGACGGCCCGATGACGGCACCGCGATGATCGACCCGAAGCGCCTGTCCGGTGTGTCGCTCGTGAGGAAGACACCGGACGGGGCATTGGTACACATCGGAGCCGGGACGCGTGTTTTCGATGCGAACCACCGCCTGTGGGATATGGGTTTGGCGCTGCCCAACATGGGGAGCTTCGACCACCAGTACTTTGCGGGGGCAGTCGGAACTGGTACGCATGGCTCGGGCGCAGACTTGGGGTCATTCGCTGATCTCATGCAAGCTGTTGAGCTAGTAGACGGCATGGGTCAGCCGTGGCGTATCGAGGATCCGACACGGCCGTTCACAACAAAGAGTGCTTTTGCTAGGTCGAACCCGGGCTGGAAACTTGTCCAGGACGACCTGGCACTATGGCGTTCGGTCGGCGTGCATGCGGGGGCGCTTGGCTGTGTCACTGGGATGACTCTCAGTGTAATGAATTCGTATAAGCTGTGGGAGATCCGCCGTGCGAGCACTTACGAAGCTCTGCCGAGGAACACCGAACAATGGAAACAGATGCTCGAGTCCGTGCGGCACTGGGAGGCACTGATCTGCCCGTATAAATCCGAAGACGCAAAGCACTTCGCCGTATTAACACAGCGAGATATCGCACCTAAAGAGCTCAAAGATGTCCCCGTTCCAGCGCCAGCCGATGATCCCGATAAGCTACCTCCGAACTCACGTCACGTCCTCCACGAGCTCCAGCGCACGATCCGCCGAATCGTCGTGAAGATTCCGCTCGGTGAATACCTCGTACACCACCCGGATGGGGCCGGAAAGTTGCTTCAATCTGGGATGAACGAACTGATCCCGAAGCAACAGAAGCGATTCGACTTTATCGACCGCAGTTACCGGATTCTCCTGCTGGGGATCGGCGCGCGTGCGCACGGTTTCGAGATGGCTGTGCCTCTTGAACACGTAAATAAGGTGGTCGATACGATTCTGTCTATTGCAACAGAGTGGAACCACCCTAATAAGAACAAACACAATCGATGCGTGCTCACTTCCCCCTTCTCGCTCCGCTTCGTTAAGGCGGGTCCGCAGTTCATTGGCACCAACGGAAGCGAGCAGGTCGGCGCACCGCCGAGCGACATCTGGTGCTTCATTGAGATTCCTCGGCTGGTTATTCATGACGAGAAAGAAAAGAAACGCGAGTTCCCATACTATCCGGACGCGGCGGTCCGATCGATCTGGCAGGCTTGTCGAAAGTTCGGAGCCCGCGCGCATTGGGGGCAGCAAGAGTTTATGGATGCACGCGATCTTCCGCGGTTGTACCCGAACCTTGCCGCATGGAAGGCACAAGCCGGGAGGCTTGATCCAGAAGGAAAATTTGCGAATGCACGCTCTCTACAGATCGGACTCAGAACATGAGGCAAATACGCTGTCTTAGTAGATAACCTTGCATATATGGCCAGATAGAGAGGACTTATGTATATCCAAGTTCGAACTGATCCTGGGTTCGGTGTTCATGAGGACGCCTTAATTGGGTCATTGCGGGGAAACACCCAGATCTATCTCTTCCTCAACGACAGGCTTGGCGGTAAAAGGCATCAGGTAACCTACCGAACAGAAAATCCTCCTGCAGAAATCGAGCTTTATCCATATGAACGAGTGGCGACACAGGTTTTTAAAATCATGGATGGGCCGACTCAAGTTGCTGATAAAGCTAAAGGGAAGTGGATAAGGTTTGATGTGGACGTCGGATGGTTATTTTGGATGCGAGTGGTGAATGGTCGTGCCGAACTTAAACTTGCTCTGGGGACTCAGGCGACGTTTGGTCAAATCCTGCGTCATCTTCAGCAGCTAGGGCAGGCCACAATTTCCATCGAACTTGCAGATGCGCCAAATGCGAGCACCTCGGAGGGTCGAGTGTTCCTGTGGCTGATAAAAAATATCAGCGGAATCGTGAGCACCGAACGAGCGTATCATATTGATCGCCGTGCAATTGCTGGCGCCATAGCTTGGGAAGCCCTTTTAAACCCCAAAGGTTCGTTTACTCAAGAACTGAGGACCGCGACGGGTACCGCCCGTTTCAGCGGACCAGGTAAAGTTCACTATAGAGAGTCTCTGACGCCTGGCGCTTCACCTGGTATCACGGCGGCGATAGAAATAGAACAGCGTGCCAGACTCCCTCAGCGGACCGAGGAAGAGCGCAGACAAATATTGGCTACAACTCCTGGTGCGCTCCTTTACATAGGTGCCATCATGCGGGAGTGTTCCGATATTGCGGCGCGAGGTGGATATTATCTTGATTGCGACCCTCCAAGTTTATGCACCTTTTACAATTCCTGGGATATCCATGAAGTAGAACGGCTCTTTTCTGAGAGACGTGTCCCGGCAGCGCTTCTCCCTAACGAAATGGGGGCTTGGGTGAACGAGAATATCGCATTCCTTGAAATGGCAGTAGGAAGACCACCTGTCGGTTTTTGTAAAAAGGCACGCGGTTATTAAGGGAGCATGGAGCCACGGCATCTATGATAGCCGGAGACAATACTATTGGTTTCGCTCCTTTAGGAGCGAACAGAGCTGGCTCTCTCGCCTCATGGGGTAAGCTGGTGTGAAAGGATGAGGAAGGGATATGTACATCTTTGATCGACCATTGACAGCATCGCGCTCAGGTTGCCATGAACAGATTACCAACTTGCAGCCATCTCAAGCCTCCAATCTCCCCCACCACACTACTTGCCTTCTGAACTGGTATGGCCTTGGACAGAGCGTGCCTCCGTCGATTCCCTACAATCAGCCAGGGCAGCCTCTAAATCCACAAGCGGATTACATCCTCGCGCCAGAGGTCATGGATGCCGTCGAAACGCTTCTCTCAACACAGGTTCCTTCCGCGCACCTTTCGGCTTTGGGCTCCAATGTGAACCCCCTGATGGTTGAGCGTGTGTTGACCATCTTTCGCTATGATGATGGCCGGATTCAAGTGGGCCCCGTCAAGTTCGGTGCTGCGCCACAAAAGGTAACAATAACTGGGTCGATTATGACGGGCGGACCAATGCGATACCCATCCACGCCCGATCTTGCCCTAGCAATCAATGTAGGGAGTCAGGCTCATCCTTGGCTCTTTATTCATACGCATCCCACAGTGAATCCGATTCCAGAAGTACCATCAGGGATTAGCCAAAGGAACAGCTCGTTATCGGGTGATTTGTACCTCCTTCGAAACGGGCCAAGACGCCAAATCGGGATTTTGACGATTGGCCTGAACAAAGTGATCACGAACTTTCGAAACTGGTCAGAAGCTATCCCATTTAGCCTGGCCATCCGCGACCCCATAGAAGGGGAGACAAATTATGAAGCAACAGGAGTTTTGGATACGCACAAAGCAGCTGCAACAAAGCTTCGCTGGATATTCCGAAGGCCAACAGTGACCGGCTATTACACGGGTGATTTGCGGACGGGAATAGCAAGACCTTATCTCTCGGCGCATCAGCAGAAGAAACTCACGACTAAAACCGGCCGTTGATAGTGGAGGGTATGCCGAGATAGATGAGAATAGCCGATTCAACGGCCACGAAGAATGAAGATTATCAAAATATCTATGAGGCGAACGGTTTGAGGACCTATGCTATCTGCGCACCGGCATTAATTAAGGCGGTATCCTTTTGCCGAAAGGCAGGTATCCCTCATGGCGTTGATGGTCGAAAGGCCATGCAGCGCTCGGGCATGGTCGGCTGGGCTTTGAGGACCTGGGCTGAATGGAAAGGGCGAACTCTGACTGTAGAAAGATTGTTCGTTGGCTAATCTCGCTTTGTACTCACACTCCATATAATCGCGTTCCACATCATAGCGGGAGAGTCCACTTGGGTGGCCTCCACGCTCATACGGGCTTGGGGCACAGCCGTACCCAGCCAGCATGACGAGGATCAGAAGGCCTCTGTACTGTCTTTTCATGAGGTAGTGATACCATCTACAAGCGAAGGGATCAATCTTTGGAGTTCACAATGGCCTCCACGCAGCGGCGAGCGCTGACGAGCGCGCTTTCAACGTTGGCTGGCCAGCCGGTATCTGTCCAGGCTCCTGCTATAAGCATATTCTTGACTGGACTTTGTTGAAGGGGGCGGAGTCGCGCCGTGCCTGGTGCCAGCGAGAGTGTTGCATGCTGTTCTCGAAAGATTTCATGCGTGAGCACGTCTGTCGAAGTCAAGTTGGGGAGGGTCCGGCCGAGTTCGCCAATGGCAGCCTCAATCAATTGATCGTTGGTCAAGTCTGCAAGTGAGTCGGCCTGGCCAGAGAGGCGGCATGTAAGTTCTCCAGACTCACGCGGATTGATGGCGAGTTGGCGGAACGGGCGTCCTGGTAGCAAGACAAGGCGAGGGGTTTGAGTAGCCTTTTGGCATGTCAATTGGACGACGATCTCGCTGAGATCGTTGAGTTCCGTCACCTGGGCAAAGTACGCATAGCGAGTTAACAGCCGCTCCGGCAGGAGCGGAAGCAACTGCTGGTGCGGCAGCGCGAGGATGTACCATTGTGCTTGTATTGTCGTGCCGTCCGGTAACCGGATGTCCCGTAGACCGTTCTCCCCAAAGCGGAGATGTGGACGAGCTGTCAGAGAGTGGAACTCGATAGGGCCGTGACCCAACGCCCGTTTGATCGGCGTCATGAGCCTCTGTTCGATGGAACCAAGCACAGAGGTGAGCCTGGCATCCGACGCGTCGCTGAGAAAGATGGTTGAGAGTAACTGCACAAAGGTCGCGGCGGAGAGGCGCGAGAGATCGTTTCCTGTCAACCAATGAGTGAGCGGCCCCCAAATCCGCTCTCGGGCCTGGACGCTTTGGCCGGTCGCCGTCAGCCATTCGTGCGCAGTGCGATTCTCGAGATCT
>CAZVEZ010000155.1:0-6516 GCA_964626135.1 uncultured Nitrospira sp. | reverse complement strand
ATGGAGTACGTCCTCTTCTCTTTTAATGACCAGCTGTGCGATCCGGCGATCCTGCGCTGTTATCTGACGGCTGATTTCAAGATTTTCCCTGCAGAGAACTTCGGAACTTTAGCTGCGGGAATCCGCAATGCCTCACCGGTTCTTGGATTCCGCCCAAGCCGGGCTTTCCGTTTGGCAACCGTAAAGGTTCCAAAATTCACCAGCGAGACGCGTTGTCCTTTTTTCAGGGACGTCGTCACCGCTCCGGTGAAAGCCTGTAATGCAGTGCCTGCCGCAACTTTGGTGATACCCGCGGATGCCGCCATCTTTGCGATCAATTCTTCTTTCGTCATCGTGCCCCTCCTGTCATTAGGGTTAAACTACGCGACTCCTTGCCACCAACGTTCTCTGCGACCATGCTCACATAGACCTGCTTTTCCATAGAACGCGTAACGCGTCAAGCTCTTCGCGTCTGTGCAGTCCGATTCCGTTTCACGGGAATGTGCAAATCATGGATCTTTTTTCTGAGAGTATTTCGATTCAATCCCAGCAGCTCTGCGGCTTGGATCTGGTTGCCTTTGGTTTCCTGAAGGGCTCGGGTAATTAAAGGACGTTCAATTGCGGCGATCAACATGGGATGCAGATTGCGTCCCGAGCCGTTTCGCATGCCCTTCACGAAGTCTCCCATCTTCCACTCTAGAAAGTCCTCAAGCGACAGAGCGTCTTTCCCGTTCGCCCGAGCTGGATTTTGACGTGTCATCATGTGCATGAACTTGGAGGCTCGTTTGAGCATAGTTCGAGAACCGGTAATGACCATTGAGTGTGCGAGGTCGATGTCGGGTGGGATCGCAGTAGACCTATCGGATGAGCCTGGTTTCAATTCGACAATCACTGCGTCGAATATGCGGCGTGTGATGTCTTTCGGCAGCGTAGCCGCGTCCTTTGCCGTGGTCACGGAAGCCTCATTAAAGGTGTGCTTGAACTGACTCTGAATGTCTGGATCACTACAGAGCAACAACATACTGAAGGTGGATGACGTAGGCGACATGAACGTTCCAGGAGAAGAGCGAAGAAGTGGTGCGGATTATTGCCCAGGGCCATTTTGATGTCAATGAAGAAAATTTAGGGACCGCCGTTTTTGTTGGCTCGCGCGCAAGAAGCAGAATGGTCTTGCTGTACCGAATGAGAGACATCGACTTAGTGAGTGGGGATTGAGGTCACGCGACCGGTATGTAAAACGACTCAATCTTCCTCCTCAACAGATTCGTTTTAGTCAGTCTAGACAGAACTTTCTTAGGCTATGCTCTCGAGTCATTAGCGATAGTCGGCTTGACAGGGGGGCTGCTCCGGGGGTATGAAGTAGGCAGCAAATTTTAATTCCTACCGGAATACTCGTGTATGAAGGTATCTCTCAGAGCAACCTATGGAATTATGGCGGCAGTCGATTTAGCGATGCACCGTGGGACTGCGCCTGTCCAAGCGAAATCGATTGCACGTCGTCAAGCTATTCCTGCCCGCTTTCTTGAACAGGTCCTTCACGGTATGAAGAAGGCCGGCCTTGTATCGAGCCTTCGCGGCGCTCAAGGAGGGTATGTGCTTTCGAAGAAACCCTCCGAAGTATCGGTGGTCGAGATTCTTGAAGCGCTTGATGGTCCACTATCACCGCCGGTCGGTGAAGTGGACCGAACACAGATGCGACGACTCAGTAAACCCGAGCTGTTGCTCGGGAAGGTTTGGGAGCAGGTCTATCAAGCGGAGCGTCAAGTGCTCGAGGCCATAAGCGTAGAAGAATTAGCCGGACAGCAACGAGTGATCGAGCAAGAGCGGTCGTTGATGTATCACATTTGAGGTCACCTATGAGTCGCACACCATTCAGTACGGTTCCCATCACGATAGCGCCTATTCCTCCCGCCATTATGGAAGAGATTGAGACGTTCGAAGCCGAGTCTAGGCGCATGGTTTCCGGCGACGTCTCAGGCGATTTATTCAGACCATTCCGTCTGCAGTATGGGATCTACGGCCAGCGACAAGCCGGTGTCCAGATGGTCCGTATTAAAATCCCCTTCGGAGGATTGACAGCGAATCAGCTACGCCGGGTTGCGGAATTGGCCGAGCAATATGCGACTGGTGTCGGGCATGTCACCACGCGCCAGGACATCCAGTTGCATTTTGTCGAATTAAAAGATGTGCCGACCATGATGCGCGGGTTAGCTGAAGTCGGCTTGACGACCAGAGAAGCGTGCGCCAACACGGTTCGCAATGTGACCGCTTGTCACCTTGCCGGGATCTGTCAGGGGGAAGTATTCGATGTGACGCCCTACGCGAAAACCGTCGCGCTGCATCTCTTGCGGAATCCGCTCAACCAGAGCCTCCCGCGAAAATTTAAAATTGCCTTCTCCGGCTGCAAACAGGACTGCGCGCTCACACCGATTCACGATATCGGACTGCTTGCCGCCAAACGCGCGGATGGAGTTATCGGCTTTCGCATGGTCGTCGGCGGCGGTCTCGGTTCAGCCCCACGGATTGCGCAGGTTTTACGCGAATTCACCCCGATGGATGAACTTATCCCGAGTGTGGAAGCTGTCATTCGGGTGTTCGACACGTTGGGTAATCGAAAGAATCGCACGAAGGCCCGAATGAAGTTTGTGATCGAGAAGCTGGGTTTTGAGGAATTCAAACGCCGCTGGGAAGAGGCCTATGTGTCGATGGGACATGCCCGTCCGACCCATGAGCCGATCAAGCTCTTGTCGTATCAGGATGAACCAGTTCCCCTCATCATGCCGACGTCGAATGGGTCGAAGCAGGCAGCAATGCAGGCCAATGGTCATGCCAACGGGACGCCGGTGGAGACGCCATTTGAGATGTGGCGACGCACCAATGTCGTGCGTCAGAAGCAAGAGGGCTATGTCGCTGCCGTGACCAAGTTATTCATGGGCGACCTCACGGCAGAGCAGATGTTTCACATTGCCGATCTTGCGGACCGGTACTCCAATGGCAATATTCGGACGACGATCAATCAAAACATGATCATTCGATGGATACCGGAGTCACGCATCGCTGGCCTCTATGCAGATTTAGCCTCACAGGGCTTGGCCGATCCCGGCGCCGAATTGGTTGAAGATATTATTGCCTGTCCCGGCACCGACACATGCGGCTTGGGGATTACGTCCTCCAAGGGGCTTGCGCGGGCGTTGGCAGAGGTGTTTCCAGCCGGGCGGGTTCCCGAGGATCTGAAGGATGTGAGTGTCAAGATCAGCGGGTGCCACAACTCTTGCGCCCAACACCATATCGCCACGATCGGTTTGCACGGAGTAGGGAGGCGTATCGGCGAACACGTTGCTCCTTTTTATGAACTGCATTTGGGCGGACGGGTCAACGGGACGGCGAAAATAGGACAGATGGTCGTCAAGCTGCCGGCCAAGAGTGTGTCGGCGGCAATCACGCATCTGATCGACGTCTATCGGCGTGATCGCCTCTCCGGCGAAGGGTTGCCGGCCTTCATCGATCGTGTCGGCAAGGTCAAACTCAAGGATGAATTGATTCCGTATACCATCGTTCCGTCCTTTCAGGATGATCCGACATTTTATTACGACTGGGAAGGGGAAGAAGAATTTGTCTTGGAAGATCTCGGCCCGGGCGAATGTGCGGGTGGCGCGCTTGAAATGATCGAGAACGGCATTCTAGAAGCCGATCAAGAGCTCTATCAAGCGAAACTGCTTGTCGATAACCATCAATATTCCGTCTCAGTGAACAAATCCTATCGCGCGGTGTTAGCCGCTGCTAAGGCATTGCTGGTCACGGAAGGGCTTGAGCCTTCGACGGATGCAGAAACGTTCGTCGAATTCGACGGCCGGATCGCGCAAAAAGGTATTGTGCCGGCGCTGTATCGTGATTTGAGGAAGAGAGTCGGCGATTTAGGGCCCAAGGACACGACCGGCGAATCGGCTTGTGACAAGATGGCCTTCGCCAAGGGCTTCGTCGATGCCTGTCGCGCTGCAACGGAGCAGATGGGCAAAGATCTCAAACTGGCGCCGGTAGACAAGGTTGCAGTGGATACGGGCAATGCGCCGTCCGAGGCCCAACCGGTTGTCGCCGCTGTGGTTGCGCCTATGGCACCCAGTGCGCCGGTCTACGATTTGCGTGGAGTCGCCTGCCCGCTGAATTACGTGAAGACCAAGTTGAAGCTAGAGATGATGGATGCCGGTGAACGTTTGGAGGTGTGGCTCGATGCGGGCGAACCGATCAAGAATGTGCCGATGAGTTTGAAAAACGACGGACATCTCTTGTTGTTGCAGGAACCGCTCGAAACAGCCGCAGATCATTATCGAATTCTGGTCGAAAAAGTGGAGTGACGCGGCGAAGGGATGTTTCCTTGCTCGCGCAACGCGCGGCCTCAGAAGGAGAGAGGGGAGCGGCCAGGTGCCCTTTTTGCTCGCAGAACGCGCACATTCAGAAAGTGCTCGTTCGATGCGCGCAGTAAAGGGCAGCCCGGCCACTCCCCTAAAGAAGGGCATAGAAAAATAGAGGATTGGAAGGCCCTCGCCCGGGTTAATGGCACGTCTCGGCGTGCCAGCGGGTGGGAGGGTGAGAAAGTCGCGCGCAGTTGGAAATCATCCCCTCGCCGCTTGAAGGGTAAGTGAAAGTAGAAAGAGCCTAATGGCAAATCTCTCATCAGAAGAACTGAAAACCTGGGGCGAGTCATTCGAGACGAAGCAGCCGCAAGAGGTACTGGTTGCTGCGATCGAGCGATACGCGCCGAAGATTGTGCTCGCGTGCAGCTTCGGCGCAGAGGACGTCGTGCTTGTGGACATGGTCCACCGCATTAATCCGTCTGTGCCGCTCTTCTATCTCGACACGGATTTTCTCTTTCCCGAGACCTATGCCACGCGCGATCGCGTGATCGAGCAGTATGGGTTGCAGCGACAACAAGTCATACAGGTGAAGTCGTTGCTGACGCCGGAGCAACAAGCCGCTCAGCATGGCGAGGCCCTGTGGGCGCGCCATCCCGATCAATGTTGCGACTTGCGCAAAGTGGAGCCGCTCATCCGCGCACTCAAGGGATTCGACGCATGGATCACCGGGATCAGGCGGGATCAATCTCCCGCGAGAGCCAATGCGAAGCTGATTGAGTGGGACCACAAATTTCAGTTGGCGAAAATCAATCCGATCGCGAAGTGGACGTGGGAGGAAGTCTGGACCTATATTCGCGTCTATGAAGTGCCCTACAACGAATTGCATGACCGCAACTATCCCAGTATCGGCTGCACGTATTGTACGAGTCCAGTGATGCCAGGCGAAGACCCCCGCGCGGGACGGTGGAAAAACTTTACCAAGACGGAGTGCGGGTTGCACAAGGCCTCATGATGTCGATGCAGGACTTGATCGCCAAAATTGCGAAGGGGCCTCGATCTGCCAAGGATCTCACCTGGGACGAAGCGAAGCGGGTGACGAAGGCGCTCATTGAAGGGGAGGCAACGCCTGCGCAGGCAGGAGCCTTTCTCATGGCCATGCGGATCAAGATGGAGTCCGTCACCGAATTGGCCTCGATGACCGCGACAGTCCGTTCGTATGTGCCTCCCCTGCCCATCCCACGAGGACTCGGCGTCGTAGATCTGCCCAGCTATGCGGGGAAACAGGACACCTTCCATGCCCTTGCTGCCGCTGCCATTGTGGCAGCATCTGCAGGCGCGTCGGTGTTGATGCATGGGTACGACGGGATTCCCGGTCGCGCGGGGAATGCCGGGGCGCTCAAAGCCTTGGGTCTGCCGGTTGAGATGGAATCGAAAACGGCGGCAGACGCAGTGACGCAACATGGATTTGCCTATCTCGACATCGCCCTCTACCACCCTCCGGTCTATCGTTTTTTAGAGATGCGCCAAGAATTGGGAGTGCGGAACATCTTTCATCCGATTGCGAGACTCTTGAACCCGGCTCGTGCCTTGTCGCAAGTCGTCGGCCTGTCTCATCCCCCCCATTTTGAAAAGACGGCTGAAGTGTTACGGATGTTGGCTTGCCCGCGAGCCTTAGTGGTCAGCGGGGTTGAAGGGGATCCGGAACTTTCAGTGGCCGGCCTCACCAGAGTGCTGGAATTGCGAGATGAAAAGATTACTCCCCTCTCATTCGCGTCAAAAGATGCCGGCTTGCCGTTGGGCACGTTGCGCGACATGGCCGGTTTCCCGTCGAATCAACGTGACAAGGAAGCGGAGCTACTCAGACGGATCCTCCACAATCAATTGCAGGGAGGGCCGCGCAATTGGGTCTTGATGAACGCGGCGTTGATTCTGTATGCCGCAGGCAAAGGGACGACATGGGCGTCATGCATGCCACTGGCACGCCGGGCGCTTGAAGAGGAGGCCGCAGCACGCAAACTGGAGGAGTTGATTCAGGAGCCGGTGGGGATCGGTGTGACCGGCCGCATACAATGAACCTAGCAGGCTGCGGGAAAACTCGGTTTATACATAATGCGCAAATAGAATCATAACGTATGACGCTGATAGCAAAATAATCGCAGGATGCTCAAAATGGCCTTCCAGCAAG
>CAZVEZ010000154.1:0-6531 GCA_964626135.1 uncultured Nitrospira sp. | reverse complement strand
AACTCGATGCCCCAGGAGAGTCTGGATTTCGGTCGAGAGATGGAGAGGTCGCCGAGCTTCTGCGTGGTCAAGAAGCCGAGGACTTCATTGCGACGAGACTCAGGGCGGATGAAATTCGGATGTTGCTTGATGTGGTCGATCAGGCGATTCTGATACTGACCCATCTTGAAAAAGTAATTGTGTTCACTGAGCTTCTCAACAGGGCGTTTACAGTCCGGACAGAGCCCGTCCGCAACATCTTTTTCAGTCCAGAACCGTTCATCAAACGCGCAGTACCATCCAGTATAATCATCTTTATAAATCAATTGCTTGTCGTAAAGTTCCTGAAGATGACGTTGAACATTAAGTTTATGTGGAGGATCTGTCGTTCTAATGAAGGCATCGTTTGAAATGTTCAAGCGTTTCCAGAGGTCTTGAAATTGTGGCGCCAGCTTGTCGCAATGGGCTTGCGGGTCAATCCCGGCTTTGGCCGCGGCCTGTTGGACTTTTTGTCCATGTTCGTCGAGCCCGGTGAGAAAGAAGACGTCCCGTCCTCGCAGGCGCCAGTAACGAGCAAGGACGTCGGCGGCCACGGTGGTATAGGCGTGTCCGATATGCGGCACGTCGTTCACGTAGTAGATCGGGGTTGTGATGTAAAAGGTGTTCTGGCTACTCATGTGGCGTGAGAAAAGATATCAGGTAATAAACGGCGATAGCTAGATGGGTTGCGGGATTGGTGAGGCGGTCACCGCATCGCGCAGTCGAAGCAAGATCATTTCCAGCGCCATGTGGAGATTGAGGTTCCGCGTGGCGCGTTGCTCGGTTATCTCGATCTCACAGAGCAGGCCCAATAGCGAATCGGTGTCGGCCTGTTGTGCATAGGCCTCGAGCGTCGCGAGGTCATCGAGGTAGAGTAACTGGTCCCGGTCTCCTCCGACCTGAATCAAGACAAGGTCGCGGATCCAACGGGCCAGCCAGGCGAGCATGTCCTGCGCACGGTCGCCCTTCGCAATCGCTTCCGCCGATGACAAGATAGACCCGATCGATTGTAAGGATTGGGGGCGGACCAACTCCACGAGTTCCTGCCGGCGCGCGTGTGTATCTTTCAGCTCGGCGGTGAGGGCTTCCCCGATTCGGCCTTCGCTGATGATGGCAAGGAACCGCGCGTCGGCGGGAGGGAGTTCTCGTTTCAGAATAAGCGCGGCTTCCACCTGCGTGCGAGCGGGTGTCGTAAAGCGCAGGGCCTGGCAGCGTGACCGGATGGTCGCCGGGAGGGCCGCGGGGCGACTTGAAATCAGGAGAAAGAGACTATGCGCGGGCGGTTCTTCCAACGTTTTCAACAGCGCGTTGGCTGCTCCGATCGTCATGCGGTCGGCGTTGTCGATCACACAGATTTTTCGTTCACCGACGAGCGGACGGTACATGACCTGGTGCTCGATCTCGCGGACCTGCTCAATCTTGATCTGCCGGGTGGTTTGCTCAGGGTCAGGCTCGATGATGAAAAAGTCCGGATGCGTGCAGGCTTCGATCTGCCGGCAGGACCGGCATGCGCCGCAACTGTCGAGACGGTCCGTCTCGGGGGGGTGTTCGCAACTGAGTGCTTGAGCAAGGCGAATGGCGGTCAATCGTTTTCCGATCGCATCTTCGCCGTGGAACAGATAGGCGTGAGCCAGTCGCTCATGGGTGACGGCGGACTGTAAGAGCTCGATGGATGTGTGATGGCCGATACAATCGCGAAATGGCATGTTAATTCCTGCGGCGTCGTGAACGGGACGGTCGAGCGATCCAGCGTAGCACGATCTCGGTGAGTTCGTCCCGGACTGCTTGCTCCGGTCGATTGGCATTCACGATCATTATGCGGCCGGGCTCTTCGGCGGCGAGTGCCAGAAATCCCCGGCGTACCTTCCGATGAAAGCGTTCAGTCTCACGATCTAACCGATTCTGTTCTCCGCGATCGGCTTGCCGCCTGGCCAAACCCACTGAAACCGGAAGATCGAGGACGACGGTGAGATCCGGCGTCAGCCCGCCGGTTGTGACCTCGTTGGCCGTCCGCAGCCATTGTAAATCAAGGCCACGCGCGAATCCTTGATAGGCAAAAGTGGAATCGGAAAACCGGTCGCAGAGCACCACGGCGCCTTGTCGGAGCGCCGGCATGATGAGCTGCGTGACGTGCTGACTTCGCGCAGCGAGGATCAGCAGGGCTTCGGTGTGAGGTGCGATCGGTTCTTGAGACGCTGCGGTGAGGAGGATATGGCGGATGGCCTCCGCAGTGGCGGTGCCGCCAGGTTCTCTGGTTTGGAGCACGCGATACCCTGCCTGACTCAGCGCGTCCGCGAGGTGCTGAATCTGGGTGCTTTTTCCACTGCCTTCGACTCCCTCCAGGGTAATAAACGGTCCACGGGTCCGATGTGTCTTTGTCCCCATCGTGTCGTACTCTCGGCGGTGAAGAAAACGGGCGGGATGGTATTCCAAGTAGTTGAAAATAGCAAGAAAAGGCTTGCGAGGCTCTCGTAACTCTTTGTATGATAACCCGCTATCTCTATCGGCTCGTATGTATGCTGAAAACCTTGCTAAAACGCTACTTTCTGACGGGCTTGCTCGTGATTATCCCCATCTGGGGAACAGTCCTCATTTTAAAAGCTATTTTCCTGGGTGTCGAAGGGATTCTTGGAGATCTCCTGGCCCGGTTGGTGCCCAGTCATTATGTGCCGGGGCTGGGAATTCTGGTGTTGATCGCCCTGGTCTTTGTGACCGGCTTGTTTGCCACCAATTTTATGGGCCGACAAATCGTGAAGGGGTGGGAGGCCTTGTTGAATCGTGTGCCGCTTGTGCGAGGGATCTACTCGACGTTGAAATCCATGATGGATATTTTATCGCTTCCGGGTCAGGCTTCGTATAACCGCGTCGTGATGATTCAGTTTCCCAAGAATGGCCACTACTGTATCGCTTTTGTGACGGGTGTGACCAAAGGGGGCATGCAAGATCTTACGCAGGAGCCGCTGGTTCATGTCTATGTGCCGACATCGCCGAATCCGACGTCGGGCTATTTTCTGCTGGTGCCGGAACATGAAGTGACATCCGTCGATATGAGTGTCGAAGAGGCGATGAAGCTCATCGTTTCAGGCGGGCTCTGCTCGCCGTCCGCGTCTCTGGCATCGGCGGTGACTGACTCGGCGAAATGGAGCGCGGTCAAACAGCCTGAAACGGGAGTGCCGATCGGATGAGCCGTTCACGCGCCGGTGAAGTTTTGACGGAAAAGAAGTCTGCAGGCTCGGAGCGGCAGGGGAAGATACCCGGCCTGGCAGTGGTCGTGATGGCTGCCGGGCTCGGGAAGCGCATGCGCTCAAAGCAGGCGAAAGTGCTGCATCAGGTGGCAGGCCAGGCGATGGTGCTCTATTCGGTAGGGCTCGGATTGCGCGTCGCCGGGGATCGTGTAGCTGTCGTGGTGGGGCATCAGGCTGATCTGGTCAGAGCGGTGATCGGCCGCGCCATGCCGGAATCCACCGATCGCTCTTCCGTTGCAATTGTCGAGCAGCGAGAACAATTGGGCACGGGCCATGCGGTCTTGCAGAGCCGTCCGGTGTTTGGAGTGGGCAAGCGAGGCGCTCCCTCATGGTATCTGATTCTCAATGGCGATACACCGTTGCTTCAAGAAGCCACGGTGCGCGAACTTCTTCGTGTTCACGAAGCGAACCGGGCCGCCGTGACCGTGCTGACTGCGGTGCTCCAGGACGCGCGTGGATACGGACGGGTCGTGCGGGCGCATTCGTCCGGGCGGGGCGTCTCTCGTATTGTCGAGGATCGTGATGCCACGGCAGAGGAGCGCACGATCCATGAAGTCAACGTAGGCACCTATGTCGTCGACGGCGAGTTTCTCTTTCGCGCGTTGAAAAAGCTCGATCCCGGCAATGCGCAAGGGGAGTATTATCTGACGGACATCGTCCATCTCGCGACGGAGCAGGGACGTCGAGTCGCCGCCGTGGCGCTCGACAATCCCGACGAAGGACTCGGTGTGAATACACGACGACAGCTTGCCGAGGCTGAGCTGGCGGTGCGGGAACGAGTTCGGAACCGTTGGCTGGATGCCGGGGTGACGATGATCGATCCGGCTTCGACCTGGATCGATGCCACGGTCACGATCGGCAAAGACACGATCCTGCATCCCAACGTGACGCTCGAAGGGACAACGGTGATCGGGGAAGAGTGTGTGCTCCGTTCCTATACCCGGCTGACGGATTGCACCGTCGGTCATGGCGTGGAGATCCTGGATCACTGTGTGTTTACCGCGTCTCATATCGAGGACGATGCGCACGTGGGTCCGTTTGTCCACCTGCGTCCCGGTGTAACGGTGCGGAAGAAGGCCAAGGTCGGAAATTTTGTTGAGATGAAAAAAACCGATTTAGGCGAAGGATCGAAAGCCAATCACCTGAGCTATCTGGGGGACACGACCATCGGGAAAGGGGTCAACATCGGCGCCGGCACCATCACCTGTAACTACGACGGTCTGCGGAAGTTTCAGACGGTGATCGGAGACGGGGTCTTTCTCGGCAGTGATATCCAGTTGATCGCGCCTGTGACGGTGGGGGCGGGCGCCATCATCGCAGCCGGCACCACGGTGACAGAGGATGTGCCTGCGGATACCTTGGCGATTGCACGGGTCCCTCAAGTCAATCGCGCAGGATGGGCCGCTCGCCGGCGGGCCTTGGCGATGCAAACTCACGTTGCCCACACGTCTCCGGACGGCGCCTCAAAGAAACCGGCGAAGAACCAGTCGAAAATACGGAGGTAGACAGCTCGCATGTGTGGAATTGTCGGATATGTGGGCGATCAGGAGACGGTCCCGATTTTGATCGGCGGCCTTGCCAAGCTGGAGTACCGGGGCTACGACTCAGCCGGCGTCGCGGTGCTGAACGGCGAAAAGATTGAAGTCCGGCGCAGTGTGGGAAAACTCGCCAATCTTCAGAAGTCGCTCAAGGAAAAAGAGATCAAGGGCACAGTGGGAATCGGCCACACGCGATGGGCGACACATGGGAAGCCCTCGGAGCAAAATGCCCACCCGCACCGCTCGAAAGGCTGCGTGCTTGTCCACAACGGCATCATCGAAAACTATCAGCCGCTGAAACAGCAACTGGAGAAAGAGGGGTACAAGTTTCATTCGGAAACGGACACGGAAGTCGTGGCCCATCTTATCGATAAATATCTCCAGCAGGGCATGAAATTGCCGGAGGCGGTGCGAGCCGCGACGAAGGATGTGCGAGGGAGCTATGCGCTTGCCGTCATTTCGGAACGGGAACCGGGGACGATGATTGCGGCGCGCTCCGGGTGCCCGCTGGTCGTGGGGACGACCGCCACGGCGTCTTTTGTGGCGTCCGACGTCATGGCGATGCTCGCGCATACCCGCGATGTGACCTATCTTGAAGAAGGCGATGTGGCGGTCGTGACCGCAACCGACATCCATTTCACCGATATCGAGGGCCGGCCTGTTGAGCGGAAATTGACGAATATCACCTGGGATGCCTCCGCGGCGGAAAAGAGCGGATTCCCGCATTTCATGCTGAAAGAGATTCACGAGCAGCCGCAAACGATTCTCGATACGATGCGCGGGCGCTATTCCTACGATACCGGCGAGGCGGATTTGCCGGATATCGGATTGACGCCGAAAGAATTTGCCGTCGTCGGGCGGATTTGGATTGTGGCGTGCGGCACCTCGTGGCACTCCGGCCTCGTGGGAAAGTATCTGTTGGAAGAGATGGTCCGTACACCGGTCCAGGTCGATATCGCCAGTGAATTCCGCTACCGCGATCCGTTGGTCGACAAGGACGATCTCTTTGTGACGATCTCACAGTCCGGCGAGACGGCGGATACGCTGGCCGCGGCGCGCGAAGCGAAGAAAAAGGGAGCGCGTGTCGTCTCGATTGTGAACGTGGTGGGCAGTACCCTGGCCCGCGAATCGGACGGCGTTCTCTATACCCATTGCGGGCCTGAAATCGGCGTTGCCTCGACCAAAGCGTTCACCGCGCAGCTGACGGCGCTCTACATGCTGGCATTGCACCTCGGCCGCGTGCGCGGAGCCCTGTCTGTCGAGCAGGGCAAGGCTTGGCTCGATCGTCTGGTCCGGCTTCCGGTCTTGGTCGAGTGGGTGCTCGGTCGCGAGGCGGAGATTGTCGCGATTGCTAAACGGTACTATAAGAAGCGCAACTTCTTGTTCCTCGGTCGCGGCATCAATTTTCCGATCGCGCTCGAAGGCGCGTTGAAATTGAAGGAAGTGTCCTATATCCATGCGGAAGGCTACGCGGCTGGAGAGATGAAACACGGCCCGATCGCGCTCATCGACAAAGACATGCCGGTGGTGGTGTTGGCGCCGAAGGACCGGTTATACGAAAAGACTGTGAGCAATCTGATGGAAGTGAAAGCCCGGCACGCGCCGGTCATCGCGTTCGTGGCGGAAGGTGAGCGGGAGTTGGGAAAAATCGCCGATGCCGTGTTTACGATCCCCGACACTCATCCGCTGCTTTCGCCGATTTTATTTACGATTCCATTGCAGCTTTTGGC
>CAZVEZ010000153.1:0-6596 GCA_964626135.1 uncultured Nitrospira sp. | reverse complement strand
CTGATCTCAGCCGAACAAGTTGAAGCGGCAGTCAGACCCAATGAACCGCATACGATTCAAACAGCGCTGATCTGTCTGGAGAATACCCACAACAGCGGCGGCGGGACGATTTATCCCTTGGCGACAATCGAGCGGATTCGCGCGGTGGCCAACACCCGTGGCATCCCCATGCATCTGGACGGCGCACGGCTGTTCAATGCCATCGCCGCGACAACCTTGCCGCCGGGCTCCTATGCCCAGCACTTTGAAACACTGTCGGTGTGTCTCTCAAAAGGGCTGGGGGCGCCGGCCGGCTCCCTTCTGATGATGAACGATCTGTCCCTTCTCGATAAAGCCAAGCGACTGCGCCGAATGTACGGGGGAGCGATGCGACAGTCCGGCATCCTTGCCGCAGCGGGCATTTATGCGCTCGAACACCATCTGGGACGATTAAAAGAAGATCATGACCACGCCAAGCGCCTGGCGCGACGGCTGCAACAAATTCCGACGGTCAGGATCAACGCGCAAGATGTCGATACGAATATCGTGATCTTCGATGTGATCGGCCACCCTTTGACTCCACCGGCGATCGTCGCCTCGTTGAAACAGGCGGGTGTCTTGATCAATGCGATCGGCGGCAACAGGTTCCGCGCCGTCACCCATCTCAACATCTCCAGCGCCATGACCGACGACGCCTGCGAGATCTTTGCTCGAGTATTGGCGGACTGAGACGTCCCGCTCATTTGACACCTTCCCCACTGAAATCTAGAATGCCGCGTATGGAGTGCCTATGCCGTTAGCTGTGGTGTCGTTCACACACATCAGCCGGATACTTGAAGTCACCGACTCACTCGGGCTGAACCGCGAGTGGGTCGAAATCCCGTTGTCTCCAGCAACCCCCGGTGTCGTCCGGCGGTTGACCAACGGCAAGTTGGAAATCATCGTTGATGCGGAGCAACCGTTCGAGGACTGGCTTAGATCGCTCCCGGAACATATTCAACTCGTACAGGGAACCTAAACATGGATAGTCCCGTCACCCATTCTATTCCCACGTCAGAAGAATTGAAGGCGGAACTTCTGGCGATACCTGACCCACCGGAACAACCGGACCCGATCGACGAGCCGGGATTCGAAGACCTTGTCGAGGTAGCCCTACGCCATGTCCGTGGCCGCCGCGGAGGCGATCTCGTGAGTGTGATTCTGGTGGGATCCAGCGTTCGACGCGCCATTACAACACACAGCGACATCGATCTCATTGCCCTTGTCAAAGGGCAGGCAGACGGCCACGAGATCGTCCGTGTCGCCGATCGTCTGGCGGACATCCGATATCGTGGGCATCAAGAGTTTGAAGCAGACATACCCTACTCGCCGCGTCTACCGTCACTCTTGCGAAAAGCCCGTATCCTCTTCGATCACGACAACATCGGCGCGAGGCTCATCGAGCGCGCCAACCAACGATTCCGACAGGGGCCGCCCCCCGTCAGCATCAACGAGCAGATCCGAATGAAGGCGGAGTGTTTCCATTGGCTGGGAAAAGCGCGAGATCTGGCAGACAAGCCCGCGACCGCGCAGTACCTACTCTCTCTATTCTTCGAGGACGTCGTCAACGCGTTCTTCCGGCTACGAGGTTTCTGGCTGACTGCGCCGGGTGACGTGCCAAAGTTTATCGCCTCCCGTGATACGGAATTGGGAGAACTGGCCGGTCGCTACCTCACGGCAACCACGTTGCCGGAACGGCTCAATTTTGGCCGCGATCTTGCCGATACGCTCTTTAAGGACGTACCGAATCCGGCCAGAATCGACTGACAGGACTGCGGAGTCGATGATTGAACTGCCAGCGCAGGGGCCGCCAGACATTTTTTTGCGCGAGTCCGAATCGGCGATCGGTTCCTCACGAGCATCGTGATTCGGGCACGCTCGTTCAACCATCACAGAACCAGAAGGAGTCACTATGGAACTCGGATTCATCGGGCTCGGGAAAATGGGGATGAACATGGTCACCCGGTTACAGCGCGACCGGCACCGGGTTGTAGTCTATGATCGATCGGTGGATGTGATCAAACAGGCCGAAGGCGTTGGTTGTGTCGGCGCCTCATCGTTGGCCGATCTTATCGGCCGGCTGAAGGCCCCGCGCGCAGTCTGGATCATGGTCCCATCCGGCGCGCCGACAGAGGAGACCGTTCACGCGGTTGCGGCGTTGCTCAGTGCAGGCGACACGATCGTCGATGGCGGCAATACCAGATTTCACGACGATGTCCGGCGAGCCGCAGACCTCAAAAAGAAACAGATTCACTATGTCGATGCCGGCACCAGCGGCGGGATTTGGGGGCTGACGATCGGCTACTGCCTGATGGTCGGCGGCGATGAGGAACCGGTGAAACGGCTCGCGCCGATCTTCACGACGCTGGCGCCGGAACAGGGTTGGTCCCACGTCGGCGGAGTCGGCGCCGGGCACTATGTGAAAATGGTCCACAACGGAATCGAGTACAGTATGATGCAGGGGTATGCGGAAGGCTTCGAACTCATGGCGAAGAGCGACTATCAGCTCAACCTCGCAAACATCGCAGATCTCTGGATGCATGGAAGTGTCGTTCGCTCCTGGCTCCTGGAATTGGCGGCCGGCGCCTTGAAAGAGGATCCGAAGCTGGAACAGCTGAAAGGCTATGTGCAGGATTCCGGCGAAGGGCGCTGGATGATCGCCGACGCGATCGAGAAAGATGTACCGGTCCCGACCCTCACGACAGCACTATTCACTCGGTTCCGATCGCGGCAGAGCGAATCTTTCGCCGAAAAAATGCTGGCCGCGTTGCGAAATGCCTTTGGCGGGCATGCGGTCCGCCGATAACACCGGAGCCCTATGCCACCCAATAGCCCACGCATCGAAATCAGCCCTTCACAAGAAACGATCCCTCCGGTCGAGTCTTGTACCCTCGTCATCTTCGGAGGTTCGGGTGACCTGGCGCGACGGCGTCTGATTCCTGCCCTCTATAACTTGCTCCTCGACGGACTTCTCCCGCCGGGCTATGCGGTAATCGGGCTGGGCCGCAAGTCGATGACCGACGAAGAATTCCGCGCCACCGTTCGCGAGGGCGTAGTGGCACATTCCCGGCAAGCCTTGGTAGAGGACAGGTGGAAAGACTTCGCCCCGCACCTCTTTTACGTGTCGGGAGGAAATGAAGATCCGAACACCTATGCCAGGTTGAAATCCCGAGCGGAAGACATTGAACGGAACTTTCAGTTGCCCGGCAACCGGATTTTCTATCTGAGCATCCCTCCCAGCTCCTTTGCGCCCGTATGCGAGGGGCTTGAACAGGCCGGATTGGCAACGAAGCCGGAAACTCATATCCCCTATGCCCGCATCATCGTCGAAAAACCGGTCGGCCGAGATTTAGCCTCCGCCCAGGCTATCAACCTCGTGACAGGGCGTGTGTTCGATGAATCACAGATCTTTCGCATCGATCACTATCTGGGGAAAGAAACCGTTCAGAACTTGATGGTCGTCCGGTTTGCCAACAGTATTTTCGAGCCGCTTTGGAACCACAAATACATCGACCATGTGCAGATCACCGTCAGCGAAACAGAGGGTGTCGGAACGAGGGCCGGTTACTATGGAGAAGCCGGGGCATTGCGCGACATGGTGCAAAACCACATGCTGCAACTGCTTTGCCTGGTTGCGATGGAGCCCCCCTACTCGCTGGATCCTGACGTGGTGCGCAATGCAAAAATGGAAGTCCTCCGTTGCCTCAGACCGATCACCGATCGGGATGTCGGGCACGTCACCGTCCGCGCCCAATACAGCGAGGGCACGGCCCATGGCAAACCCATTCCTGGCTATCGTCGTGAGACCGGAATTCATCCTGACTCCACGACGGAAACCTATGTCGCCTTGAAATGCTTCGTGGAAAACTGGCGCTGGGCCGGTGTTCCCTTCTATCTGCGCACCGGGAAAGCGCTTGTCCATCGTGCCAGTGAGATCGCGGTGCAATTCAAGGACATCCCGCAGATTCTGTTCAACGTCAATGCCCAGCAACCGCAACCCCCGAACGTATTGGCGCTGCGTATCCAACCGGAGGAAGGACTCTCCCTTCGCATCGTTTCGCGCGTACCGGGAACACGCGAGCAAACACACCCGGTGGAAATGGACTTTCAATACAGCGACGTCTTCGGCCGTCCATCGCCCGAAGCCTATGAACGGTTGCTTCTGGACGTCATGGCCGGCGACGCGTCTCGATTCATGCGGCGCGACGCCGTTGAAGCCTCTTGGGCCTGGATCACTAATATTCTTGACGGGTGGCAGCGGCAAGGGTTGCGATGGTTGCCTGAATACCCGGCAGGAACCCATGGACCGGTCGAAGCCAATCGTCTCATTGAAAAAGATGGCCGGACCTGGCGGATCGTGTAGCGGCATCGGTCATGTCAACCGTAACTGCTTAAGAATCTCCTCTCCGGTTCCCAGCCCGCCGACAAACCGCTCGAACTCTCCCTGATGATAGAACGCCAACACCGGCAACGAGCGAACCTCCAGCTCCGCTGGAATCTGGAAGTTCTCTTCGACGTTCATCTTGAGGATTAAGACCCGGCCGGCCACATCAGGCTCCAGCTTCTCCAATTCATGCATCAACGCTCGGCACCCTCCGCATCCCGGTTTCCAAAACTCCACCAGCACTGGAATCCCCGCTTGTTTGACGACATGATCAAAATCGCGGTCGGTCACGTCACGCATCATGATCTCCGCTCGTCACGACCCGCTTGTCGGCGATACAGCGAATACCTTCTGGTATAACCGTTCGGCGAGCAGACGATACCCGGCCGTGGTCAGATGCAGCCCGTCGTTGGAGTACCGAGCCGCAAGTTGTTGGGTCTCCAGCTCTACCGTGTCGGCAAAGAGGTCCAACGCTGTCAATCGTTTCGATTCGGCATAGCGAAGGATCAACCCGTTGAGCTGGCGGCGGCGTTCAAGATGCTCCGCGAACCATCGACGCCCCTCTTCATTGCGAAGATCGGCACCTAATCTGATCGACGGAATGGTCACCGGAACCGGAGTAATTCCGGCTGCTGCGGCCAGTTCATACATTTTAAGAAGATTGCGCATAATGTCTGCGGGCTCAGCGTTCCATCCGAGATCGTTCGTTCCACCAAGAATCACCACATGCGTTGGGTGGTGCGCAAGAACAGCCGACCGAAATCGCATTGCCATTTCACCGGTCAGTTCACCGCAGACACCGTTTATAGACACGCGCGCGGCAGGCCCGATCAATTCTTGCAGGAACTGCCCGTACGGCGTCTCGATGCCTTGAGGGTTGTCTGCTGCGGGCGATTGAAACCCTGCCGTCAGGCTGTCTCCGAAACACACAATGTGCCGCGGCGTCATCATAAATAGGAAACGAATTTTACCGGCCTTGACAAGCCATTCACAACGGCCTGTGTCATCCAACTGATGAACGACGATATCTTATCGAGATTCCTCGGGAATGGTCGGTAAAGAGCGGCTATTTTCTTGACGATTTCGCACCTCCAGGGTACGTGTACTGTCATGGATGAACGCCAAACAGACGGCAGCACACTGCCGATCTCGGCTCTAAAAGAGCCGACCGATCCAGAACTGGCATCGGTGAAGCGCGTTCTGACACTGTTGGACAAAACCGCGAAATCCCGACGAACGTACGGGGCCACAAACCCCGTAGCCCAGAAGTTCTTCCAACAGTTATTCGAAGGGCTCTCGGCCCACCTCGCCGCCTACTCCAAATTAGCCTTTCTCGTTCAACGTTCCGAGCTGTATTTCAACGGAGAAACCGTCTACCGATCAGAGCAGGATTCGGGCACTGAAAGCGTCGCATTCAAACTCTATGCAGACGGCATTCGAGAACTTGCGTTCCTCGAAGGCCTTTCAATAGAAGACCTCACCTGCCTGCTGGATTCGCTCTGGGACAGCCTCAATTCCGAAGACAATGATGATGACGACATCGTGACTCGCCTCTGGTCCAAGAACCTCGCCACCATCACCTTGGTCACCGCCGAAGAAATAGTCAAAGCTTCGACCAGTGACGATATTGTTTCCTTTCCGATGAGCGAGACAGAAGATGTCTTTTCGTTGCCCATAGCCGGGATGATGGAGGCACCGGAATCGAGTCTCAGAGACCTTCTCGATCGGGAGCAGGCCCGGGCAAGGAAGGGAGGGGGAACAGGGTTTGAGGACAGTAGTGGATCTGACGCAGGAGGCGACGGAAGGCTGGCAGGAGAAGGCACAGAAGGAGGAGTCGAAAGAGAAGGAATAGGAGAAGGAAGAGGAAGGGGAAGAGGAAATGGAGGGGAAATCGGCAGACAAACCAACCGATTTCAGTCCGGTCACATGGGCTACGAGGTCTCTGAGTCGGAACTCGTTGAATTGGCGAAAGAGGTTGCGGCCGAAAGCGCCAGGGATAACACGACATACCTCTTGGATATGCTCACCGCGATCCTGGCCTCGGAAAAATCTCCTGTAGTCTTGACGAAGTTGTTTGATCTCTGGGGAAATATCATTGATTCATTGACCGCCCAAGGCAAATGGGCCGTGTTGGACAGCGTACTGGGACTGCTACATGTGGCCGCTGAGATGAGACCGGACCTCGGTGATGATC
>CAZVEZ010000152.1:0-6603 GCA_964626135.1 uncultured Nitrospira sp. | reverse complement strand
CATCAGCTTCCCAAGCTGAGGGTCGCGGGTTCGAGTCCCGTTTCCCGCTCGATAAGGATCGTGAATGCCGCCATCAGGCAAGCGTCCTCGCCTTTTACCTTTTACCTTTTGCCTTTTGCCTTTTGCATTATCCCCGGGCGCTTAGCTCAGCTGGTTAGAGCACCTGCCTTACAAGCAGGGGGTCACTAGTTCGAATCTAGTAGTGCCCACCCGATGAAGTCCCTGCAGGCCGGCCGGCTTGCAGGGGCTTTTTTGTGTTTATGGGTACAACATAGGTAAAACAATCCTGTCTTTCCTTACCCAGGGGCTCTCAGACTATGGCCATTGAGGGCGTTCGTTCGGTGATATCTTCCAGCCTCTCCCAGGCTCCGCCGGCATCGAGGGCGGAACTTGCAAAGTCCTCCGAGAGCAATTCGTCACTCAGGAGCCAGTGATACTTCTGAGAACTACGATTCTCGGCACGTGCAGCAAGCTCAACAGTGCTGGGAATCGATTCCTTGGCTAGGAAGTGAAGCAGATCTGTTGCTTCCGCCACGGTCGCATCAACGCAAAAGTAGCCAACCCCAGTCCCACGCAGCGTGAAGCCGGCACGGGCAGCGGACAAGCGTAGCGTGTTCAATGCGGCAGTGCCAACCCAAGTAAAGACATAGGTCAAGCCATCAGCGGGGACTACCCACCCGTTCTTCAGCTTGTGAGCGTCAAAGGCCCGTCGTCCCTGTTCGAGCAGCTCAATCGCTTTGACGTTCAAATACCTCGGAATCCGTGTCCCGGTATATAGCCTGAACATCTCCTTGAGCACCTCCGTGTGCACAAAGCCCCAGCCAGACCCAGTAAAACGTGCCTTGCCCGTCGCATCTGGAGATACATCAATCACCTTGTCCTTTTCGGAGAGACGGAGTATCAACCATCGCCGGCCAGCGAATACGATCGTATCTCCTACCGTGAGTACCGCTCTGACGGGTAGTGTGCCAAGGGTTTCCCCTTCACATCTCACACGATACTCCTCTTCCGTCTGGAAGACCGCATAGAAGCTATAATGTCCGGTGAGTTGCTCACCTCTTCGATTGAGTAGAAGCGTCCCATCGTCCGATTGCATGAGCACTTCGTTTGCTGCCAATGAACGAAGGACGCTTGCAAACACGCTCTTGGATACAGACTGAAATGCGCCATGCGCGCATAGAACGTCAAAGGCTTCCTCTGCTCTGGCTCCGCCGTGCTGTACGATGAGTGACAGGATCTGATGAACGAGCGTAGAGAGGTGGAGCGATGAAGTGATGGGCGGCTCATACCACTTCCGAAGCGCGAGTTCGATCATGGCGATGTTCTGCACAAGACCGAGCCTGAGCAAGGTTGGCAACTCGCTACGCACATCGACTTCTTGCTCAGTATGATAGATGCGTAGAATGGACGAGCTACCCTCCTTCCGGCCCGACCGCCCCCATCGCTGACGCAAACTGGCAACCGATGGCGCACATCCAATCTGCGCCACACTATGCACTGATCCGATATCGATGCCCATTTCCAGCGTGGACGTGCAGACCGCCGTAGTCGGCTTCTCGCTCTTTAACCGGGCTTCCAGGGATTCACGCAGCTCTTTGGATAAATTACCGTGGTGAGGGAAGAATTCGTTAGGCACCCGCACCGCTTCGGATTGCCGCCTCAAGTCATCGGCAAGATGCTCAACCGAAGTCCGAGAGTTGGCAAAGACCAGGTTGTCCGTCCCGCGCAAATGTCGAAAAAGGTGATCGGCGATCGTCTCATTGTCCTCTTCCGCCAGAAGCTCAGGTGCTGCGATGAACCGTTCCGGATTCTGGATCTCATACCCTCGCAACTGCATGCGAAGCTCTCCATCTACGCCGCCATTGTCCTCGATAATAGCAACATCGTCCCCTTTCCTTGGACGCAAGAATTCCGCTGCCATCCGCATATCCCCCAGCGTGGCGGATAATGCCACGCGAGGGCAGGCGCGACGAATCGTGAGGTCGACGCGATACATGAGACTTTGAAGCTGTTTTCCTCGCTCGGAACCGATGAAAGCATGAAACTCATCGATCACGATATATAGCAAACTGCCGAAAAGCTCGCGGAGTTGGGTGCTCCGATTGACGAAGAGCGCCTCCAACGACTCGGGCGTGATCAGTAACAAGCCGCCCTTCCCCTGAACGACTTCTTTCTTCGATGACGCCGCAACGTCCCCATGCCACTTGTGAATCGGAATACCGGCCATCTGACACGGCTCCCGAAGACGCATATACTGATCGTTGATAAGAGCCTTCAAGGGGCTAAGATAGAGCACGCCAACGCCGGCTTCATCGCGATCAGCCAGACGCGAAAGGATGGGGAGAAACGCGGCCTCCGTTTTTCCACTCGCGGTCGCTGCCGACAGGATGACGTCTTTATCCTCGCGAAGAATGACAGCACCCGCTTTCTCTTGCAGATCCCGTAGTGCCGGCCATCCCTTTTTCCACACCCACTTCTGAATCGAAGGGTGAAGCAGGTCGAACGTCGATGACCCTGTTTCAGAGGGTTGCAGCTGTTCCATTAGAGCCGAAACGAGGTCAGATCGTCGTCCGAATCTCCTCGTTCGCTTACAGGCGACCGCGAAACGGGCACAGCTTCGCCTTCCTCCTCTTCCTCTAGCGGTGCTAGATCGGGATTGGACTCGGAAGCCACCTTGACATTGGGTAGAAGCTGCTGCCAGCTTACCTGCGGATTCTGCTCAAGCACCGATAGAAGATCGGTGAAGGCACGAACGGAATTGCGAGGCGTTCGGAAGTAGGCATCACCGATGTGCTGTGAGCAGTGCTGCATAAATCCTTGAATGCCCTCATCCGGAACGAGGTGGGATTCAGCGTCTCCGGATGCAAAGACGTTCCGTATGTTCGACAGCAGGATGAAGAGATCTTCCGGCGAGAGATTCTGCAGCCGCACAACGGGACCACTCAGATCCACCAGCCCCTGCTGAAGGAAGGTGTTGACGGCAAGCCGGCTCTGAAGCGCCTCATAGCTGTAGAGTCCCCTGTAGTTATCCATCAAGAACTCGGGAGTGCCTCCAAACAGAAACCCGATGCCGGCGGCCCGCCCCTGTAGGCTATCATTCAGAATCCGGAGGATCTGTTCGTAGTTGCGGCTGCGCGATACCTGATGGTTGAGCTTGTACAGGTTCACCATCTCATCGAGGCAAACGATGAAGCCATCGTAGCCGGCGAGCCGCACAAAGCGCGCGAAGAGCTTCAAGTAGTCGTAGTAGGTATCATCATCAACGATCGAGTCCACTGGCAACTCGCGCTTCGCGCTCGTCCTGTTCGGGTATTCTCCGCGCAGCCATCGTAACGCAGCCGCCTTCAGGTCGCTCTTTTCGTTTGCGTGAGCATACCAGTACGTCGTTACCACGCGAGCGAAATCGTATCCCGACACAAACTCTTCTAGCGAGGCCAAGCGCTCCAGGATCAGTTTCTCTACAGGCTTACCCTCCTGTTCGGCTCGCTGTTGTGTTTGGCCAATGAACCGCTCGATGATGCTGGCGAGTGCACCTCCTTCCGGCTTCGTGCGGGTAGCTACATTGTTGATCAACTCAGCGTACAGCGCTCGCGCGTGCCCACCCGTGGATTGCAATCGCTTGTCAGGCGAGAGGTCTGCGTTGGCAACCACCATGCGCTTCTCCATCGCGATAAGACGCATCAAGTTCAGAAAGAAGGTCTTCCCAGAACCATATTCGCCAATCACGAAGCGCACGGAGGATCCACCATCCTGCATGTATTCGAAGTCACGGATGAGAGCTTCTATTTCCGCGCTTCGTCCTACCTGAATGTGCTGGAGACCAACGTTCGGGACGACGCCGGCGCGTAGCGCCTTGATCACCGTATCTCGTTCCTTAGGTCTGATGCGTTTGCTGCTCATCTAAATACTCCTGCCATACATCGTGATAAATCTCGATCTGCTCGCCGGCCTCGATCAGGAGATCGCCCATTCGATCGAATGCCCAATCATTGAGCTGTTCGAGCATGCCTTCCGGCATCACATTAAATTCTGCGGCCAACTCGCGATATGCGTCTTGCGACCAGGATCGTCTCTCCAACAACCTCACCAGTACAGATGCGTGGGCACCAGAGAGACCCGCGAATAGGTTGTCGTTACTCTGTGCAGAAGCCACAGGAACGGCAGCCGGTTGCGTATTCGCCGGCTCGTTCTCCTCTTGAAAGACTTGCTGCAGTAATGCAGACGCTCGTTTGGTATCAGCAAGCTTCCGCTCAATCAGACTGGGATCCAGCTTGACTAACGATGGGGCTTGCTTTTCGTGGTCGGGTTCTCGGTCAGGTGCCCTCGGGATCGTGAACTGTGGCCGAGCCTGACTTGCACGTTGCACGGTCGCCAAATCGGTGTCGGCTCCGAGAGCATGAAGATCACTGAAAAGCGTGCCGGGGTCTAAGCCGAGCAGACCGTAGATCTTCTTCAGAATCTTGGTCTCTGCGGGATCGAAATGCCCATCTGAAACAGCGGTGAGGAGTACGAGGCGCGCCACGTCTTCGCGGTCATCGATACTCAACCGCTCATCTAGTTCTTTCTTCAGCACGCGCAATGAGGGCGGTCGCTTCAGCAGTTGGTAAGAGGTCGCTGTCAGCCGAGTAACTTCGATCGGGGACAGGGCCGTTTCATTGCGAATATGCCCAAGCAGACTATCCCGTTCGGAAGTGGTTATTTCGTTGTCGGCGTGGGCGACCGTGGCAACGAGCCTGATTGTGGTCAGTACGCGCCAATACGACGGCGAAAGCTTACCCGGTAGGGTCTCGTTTGTCTTGAAAAGAATGACTTGAGTGCCGCTGTCCGGGCTCCGGCCAGTTAGCCGATAATCCGGCTCCATGCCGACCTTGAGCAAATCCATCAAGCCACAGAGCGACTCAGCATCTTTCTTCTTGAGTGAACCGTTTCGATTAAGCCGTCCCGTCTCCTCGCCAATCCACCGATTGGTCAGTTCTGCCGCATCAACAATTGAGTAGGATGCTTTCGCGAAACAGGTCCTAAGCCACTGCAGAAAGGGGTCCTCTGATTGTCGGATTCGCTCAACAGCCAGTTCCCTGGGCAACAGTGATAGCACCTGAATAGGTATGGTTGTCGTACCCAGCTTTGCGAGCGCACGGCTGTAGCGATCGAGCGCATCAGAGCAATTTTCAAAGAGGGGTCGGAGCTGCTTAAGAGGTTGGCTCAGCCGGGATACATCGGGCAGGTCGCTGTCAGCTGTGACGACGAAGGAAGCACTGGCAGCCCGGTATTCGAGTCGAAGCCTACTTTTATTGGGCTTGACGTAAAACCCCTCGGGATACCGTTCCTCAAATCGGATCCTAAAGAGGTCCCTGAATTCCTTGTAGGCTCTTCTAGCCGACGTCCGAACATTCGTATCCGGATCTTCATACAGCCAGTGAAGCATCCAGTAAGATGAGATCGGGGCACCTGCCTGCACGGCCTGGCCAATAGCCATGCTCGTCAACATCCGGGGGAAACGCGAGGGACGATGTTTGGGCTGGTGGAAATATATATTCTTGTTTCCCTTGAGGAAGATCGCCGCATCGAGGAGACGATCAGCATAGCTCCCAAATGAGCTACTCCCCCTGAAGGTCATTCGTAAACGCAGTACCTCACGAGCGATAACATCCAATTCGGAGAGCGCCCTTTCCTTGATTAGACGATATTCCAACCCATAAAAATAAAGAAATGCAAAGCCTGGATTTACGCCGGGGTTTGCTGCCCCTTCCGCAAGCCAGTGCAAATAGCCTGCACGAGACTGAGGCGTCAACTGGCTGTAGGACGGGTAATACGACAGGGTCTCGCCGGCGAAGTCCAAATTGCGCGTATCAACAGGAAGTGACGGATCGATGAGGCAGTTCTCTACCTGATGCCAACCACTACGCACGGTCGATCCGAGGTAGATCATACCCCGATCGATCACATAATTCTGAACCGTGCTTGAGACGCCACTGGGGACCCATTTCATTGGAGGCGTTGCAGGTTTGTTTTTCGTTGCCAGGAACTGCGGTTGGGGAGCCCGTAACATGAAACGGGCTATCCTGCCAACACAACTGAAAGTGATTTATGCCATCGCGAATCCAGGCTATCAGTACTCGTCGCGGCCAGCTAATCCTCAGGAAGTACTGTTAGACGCTTAAACTGGAGCTACTACGCTACCGATGAAGGCTCCCAGTCTTTAGCGCCTAGATTCCCGGTCAAGACCTTCCATATACTCCCGAATCTGGCCGCAAGCATCGGCGATATGCCCGAGATAGACGTCGTCACTCTTCATACAGCACAACGAGGTCTTGCTCGACATACGGACGAATCCTCGGGCTGAGGGCGCCTTCCGTCACCAGATCCACCGTTCTGCCAAGGCGATCCGTCAATTCGGCCTCCAGTTCGAACCAGCGCAAGCCGAGGGGAGGTCGGTCGCCCGAGGGTCGGAGGGAAACGAGCACATCGATGTCGCTCGCCGGCCCCCCATCACCACGCGCCAGCGAACCGAACAGCGCGATACGGTCAGCATAGGGCTTTAATGCCGGCACCAGAATCGTGGATATCGCTGCCTGGGTGTCTGTCATGGGGTGGTGATGTACT
>CAZVEZ010000151.1:0-6668 GCA_964626135.1 uncultured Nitrospira sp. | reverse complement strand
CCCAATCACGAATCGCTTCCAGCGTAAAGGCCTCGTAGGTCGAGACGCCTTGACAGGTCGGACAATCCGGCATCGGCACCTTGCCATAGAAGACTTCTGACAAGCACGACATACAGACCCAGTAGGCGGGCTCCCCTGCGCGCTGCGAAACAGACCAAAACGATTGTGTTGCAGACATAGGTAATCCTTAATAAATGATGAACTGACTGTTCTGTGCGACCGCCGTCGATCCATAAGGTTCTGTGGGCTCTCCCTGGGTGCGCGGGGCCGTAGCCAGCATGCGATCGATCTCCTCGGCAAAATCCTCGAACGGGAGCGCGCCGGGAATCGCGACCGCCGGCTCTTTCTCAGTAGGGCCTCCGGCCGTTCGCATGAGAATAAAACCGGGAGTGCCGTGGAATCCCCACCGGTTTGCCTCTTGGCGATCTTGAAAAATGGATTCGAGGTATTCCCGCTCATCGAAACATTTGGCAAATGCCGTCTGGTCCAGGCCGATCACCTTCGCGTACCCTTTGAACGCTCCCGAGTCTAAACGGCCTCGCTCACTGAAGAGCCGATCGTGCATCGGCCAATATTGACCTTGGGCTCCGGCGCACCGAGCAGCCACTGCTGCCTCAACGCCGACACCTTGGTCCGATCGAGGATAATCCCGGTAGACAAACCGCACTTTGCCCGTCTCGACATATTTGGCCAGCAAGCGAGGCCAGGTTTCCCGGAAGAATTTTGCGCAGTACCCGCATGTGAAGTCAGAATACTCGAGTAAGGTGAGCGGCGCATCGATGCGTCCTCTGATTCGTCCATCGTCCGTCACCGCCCCTCCACCGGCCTCAACCAGCTGAACGAGGGCCAGCAGCAATGCACCGACCACTGTGTGAACCCACCATGTCCTTCTCATATGCGTACAGTGCGCTTGGCTTTCATAACACTCCAGCAATCCGACCATGAGGATAGGAAATTCACCCACCGAAATGCGACTGGCGAACAGCGCATTCTTTATACACAACCGACGATAGAGGCGTCAACGAAGTTGGGCCCCAATAGCTTCGCTGCATTCTGTCATGCGAATACACATGCTCCGTTCATCGAGCTATCACAATTGACGAAAGAAGTCGGTGGGGCAGAACTGGCGCGATTCTGAGAGATCGAAATGTGGATTCAGCAATCTCGACGATGAAGACACTCAGAAAAGCAGTCCGCCGCACTTGAAGTGGCCATTAGCAGATCTCTCAGGAGAGATCATCCTCGCGGCATGTTCGATGAACGGCCCCGTGACCGTAGTTGGTGTGGTGGTCCCAACGGGATTTGAACCCGTGTTTAAGCCTTGAGAGGGCTCCGTCCTAGGCCAGGCTAGACGATGGGACCAAGTACCGATGATACGAGATCGACCCGGCACAGTAGCATAGGGACTTTTCGCTTTTCAATTCCTACCGATTCCGAGTCATGCTCGGGTCTCTGCGCCGCTGGTTCATACACGACTTGACAGAGACGATCGTATAGCCTACCTTGCGGCAAACCACATGCGGCGAGCTTCTGGGAGAAGGGATTTTTCGGTGGTCGGCCTCCTCTTTTTCCATCGGCATACTCATGGTGAGACATGAATAACCCGCTCCAAACCAAAACGATCGACATCACAGACTCTCCGGAACTGATTGAAATCGAGAAGCCCGAACAAGGCCTTGAATTACACGTCGGGTCGAATGTGTTTCGAAATACAAACGGCATCGTCAAACTTCAAGGCAAGGAGCAGTTGGTATTGGAAACTCACCCCGACCAAATAGCGTTGCTCCTGACAATGGACCTGTATGATGAACAAGGAGCCCGTGTCGGCCATATCAGGCGGAATAGGCTCTCGACACATAGCGCAGGCCGCTTCATCATCGACGTAAAGCCCGGCGGAGAGGCAACTCCGGACGCTTCTCCTTCAGTCACAGTCGCAGACCGAAACACTGGACACACGGTGTTCGAAGCCTGCCTCATGCAAAAAAGAAAGATTCGCATTACCGTGGGGCGCTTCTATACGCACAAAGGCGAATTCGTCACTGTCAGCCCCCATTACTGTCGCATCGGCGCCGGGCTCACCCTGTTCGGCAACGTGGCAGAAAGCCGCGGCAATGCGGCGGCAATCGGATAGTCGGCTCTCCATTGTTCCCCGACTCATGCGACCAGTTCCCGCTTCCGACACTCAAGAGAGCGGCAACCAGCCCATCCTCTGAGGCTCTGTTGAAAAACACATCCTTTTTGACAAGGCACCGGAGTCCCGTACAATGGCAGTATGTCGGACATCGTGAAACCGAGCGTGCAGGCCTTCTTGGTCTGCGACCAGGTCATCGAGGATAGCGTCACCAAAAAGAAAAGCCTGATCGGTCTCTTCACGCACCTGCAGGCCGTGAACTTTCCCTTCCAGCACTCTCAGATGGGACTGTATTTCTGTCTCACAGATGCCGACGGGACGTATCACTTCGACATCAGTTTGATCTATCTCAACAACGAGCAACTGGTCTGCCGAGCCACGCTACCCAATATCGTGATCGGCGACCGCCTTCAAATTTCGGATTTCGGAATCAACATCCCCTCCTTGATCTTCCCTGCTGCCGGTCGCTACGAATTTCGTCTGTGCATGGAGGGACACCTCATCGCACAGAAAGATTTCAGCGTGATGCAGATGCCGACCCACCAAACTGCGTAGGACCCACGGCGCATTTATATCTCTTTTCTCCCGTGAGACCATGGAGGCCTTCTCCCTTGTGTCATACGTATGGTAGAACAGGCTGCAACGGTTCGCGTGTCCATCTTCCAGAAAGCCATGACCTCGCATGTCTGAACAGACTGGCGCCTCAAACTTTATCCGCGACATCGTGGCCATCGATCACGCCGCCGGCAAACACGGCGGTCGGGTGGTCACGCGTTTTCCACCCGAGCCAAACGGCTATCTCCATATCGGCCATGCGAAATCTATCTGTCTGAATTTCGGCATCGCCGATAACATCCCCGGCGGCATCTGTCATCTGCGATTCGACGATACCAATCCGACCACCGAAGATCCTGAATATGTCCTGGCTATCCAGGACGACGTCCGATGGTTGGGATTCGATTGGCATGAGAACATGTTTTTTGCCTCTGACTACTTCGAGCGGCTCTATGAGTTTGCTGTGCGCCTGATCCAGAAAGGCCTTGCCTATGTCGACACGTTGACAGCCGAAGAGATGCGCGCCTATCGCGGCACCTTGACCGAGCCGGGAAGAAATAGCCCAGCCCGCGACCGTTCCATCGATGACAATCTTGATCTTTTCCGAACGATGCGAGCCGGAACATTCGCCGATGGCACACATGTCCTTCGAGCAAAAATCGACATGGCATCGGCCAATATCAACCTACGCGACCCAGTCCTCTATCGCATCAGGCATGCGACGCACTATCGAACAGGGAGCGCCTGGTGTCTCTACCCGGCATACGACTTTGCGCATCCCCTGTCGGACGCGCTTGAAGGAATCACTCACTCACTCTGCACGTTGGAATTTGAAGATCATCGGCCTCTCTATGATTGGGTCGTCGAGCAGTCTGGCGCTCCGCATCGGCCACAGCAAATAGAATTTGCCCGTTTGAACGTGACCTATACCATCATGAGCAAACGAATGCTGCTCGAATTGGTCGAAAAGAAATTGGTGAACGGATGGGACGACCCTCGACTGCCGACGATCAAAGGGCTTCGCCGCCGGGGATATACCCCGGAAGCTATTCGCGCATTCTGCGACCATATCGGCGTCGCCAAGCGCGACGCGATTATCGAGATGCAGCTGCTCGAACACTTTATTCGCGAAGACTTGAACAAACGAGCGCCCAGGGTAATGGCCGTCCTCCGGCCGCTCAAAGTCATCATCGACAACTATCCCGAAAGCCAGTCCGAAGAATTGGAGGCCGTCAACAATCCGGAGGATCTATCTGCAGGGACGAGGAAAGTCCGCTTTTCACGCATCCTCTATATTGAGCAGGACGATTTCCGTGAAGATCCTCCCAAACAATTTTTTCGGCTCGCTCCTGGACGCGAGGTGCGGCTCCGGTACGCGTACATCATCAAATGCGCCGGGGTGACGAGAGATCCACAGACCGGCGAGATCACCGAACTCCATTGCACCTACGACCCCACGACAAAGAGCGGCGTCTCCCAGGAACAGCGTAAGGTCAAGGCGACAATCCATTGGGTCTCGGCGGCCGACGCTGTGAGAGCAGAAGTCCGACTCTACAATCCCCTCCTGGTCGCAGACCTGGCAAAAGTACCGCCGGACCACTATTGGACGACATATCTAAACCCCAACTCATTGGAGCGAATCACAAACTGTCTGGTTGAGCCGAGCTTGCGCCGGACAATGCCCGGCGCACGATACCAATTTGAACGCCTGGGATACTTCTGTACTGACCCGGACTCCACCTCCGACATATTGATATTCAACCGCACGGTGTCACTCAAAGATGCCTGGGCGAAGATCGAGAAAGCTCAGTTGGCTCGATAACAAACGGACTATCTTCTCCCTTCGCAGAACCTTTTTAGAACTTCCCTCTCTTTTCGCCCCGTTGGAACACTTTACAGACCCAACATCCCTGCTACGCTTGAGGGTACTAGAACCTATCTTAAAATTGAAAAGAACCATCCGCTAGACGGCCGTGGCGATCAGATGCAGGACGACAAGGTGATATCTCCCAGGAGTCCGTGGCTTGATCATGGACCATCTCTATCGGGCGAAGTTGTTTCTTCATCACCAAACGATTTTGAGATAGGTTCTAGTAAGAATCCTTTGACGGAAGCCTTGTACAATGACAACCGTACTGGCCGGAGCATGTGATGTCGCGGAACGAGAAACCTCAAACCGGACGAGGGATTGAATGATTGAATGCCGAGAATACCCACGAATCCCCGTTGATATGCAGGTCTTCTTCTCCAGCACCAATAAGACAGACATCCGCGAAGGCACCATGTTCGATCTCTCTGCCAGAGGATGCGCCGTCACCAGCATGTCGTCGGTCCAGCTCGGTTCAGCAGTGAGAATTCTCATCAGGGCGACCGATCTGGGTTCGCCCATTACGATCGAGTCCGCCGCTGTCCGTTGGAGCGAAGGCGGCGAGTTCGGAGTCGAATTCCTCGGCCTTTCTGAGATCGATCAGCGCCGCCTTCACCGATTGTTACAAATCGTCGCTACGTAGCAGATCCGCGTGAGTTGACGCAGATCGACCCTCAGAATCTGTGTGGTACAATGCCCGGCATGACCTGTCCCCTCTGCCACCGACCCACCACCTGGGAAGGCAATTCCTGGCGCCCCTTCTGTTCTGAACGATGTCAGATGACCGACCTCGGCGCCTGGGCAGCCGAACAATATCGAGTCCCGGGCCCCACTCTTATGATAGACGCCTCGCTTTCCGGCACGTTGGAGGGAAACAACGACACAGAGACAGGGCAAGACAATTAGGCAACCGACAATCCCCGCCTAACGGCTCTCCTGGCGGCTGGATACAACGACTGGTGAGACACTGATTGACGCCGGCCACGCTCACACGTTTCAAAGTTGGCAATCCCACAACATCTTGATATGGTCATGGCCAACCAGCCCCCTCACAAGGAGTACAGGCCATGCTGTCGATCCAAGGCTATGCCGCAATGACCGCCGGAGCTGCCCTGCAACCCTTCCTATTCACGCGACGAGACGTGGGACCCCATGACGTGCTCATCGCGATCACTCATTGCGGCATCTGTCACTCGGATATTCATCAGGCCCGTGACGAATGGGGCGGCTCGATTTTCCCCATGGTGCCGGGACACGAAATTGTCGGTACGGTCACACAGATAGGAAGCGCGGTCACTCCACACATATTGTCGCGGACGAGAATTATGTACTGCGAGTCCCTCCAGCTCTGTCGCCTGTGGGAGCCGCTCCGCTCTTATGCGCGAGCATTACAACCTACTCTCGCTGCGTCATGGAGGGGTCGATAAATACCACAAGCTGGCAGTTGTGGGGTTAGGCGGGCTCGGTCATATGGCGGTAAAGATCGCCAAGGCGTTCGGCACAGCCGAACGAAAAAGACAGGATGCAATGCGATTGGGAGCCGCCTACTTCACAGCCCGAGACGTTTACACGGCTACAGCGGCACTTTGATTTTGTGCTGAATACCGTATCCGCGCCGCACGACTACAACACCTATGTACACCTGCTTAAAACCGACGGGACCATGATTCTCGTGGGAGCTCAGGATAAGCCGACACTGCTGAACCCTTTCCGTTGATTCTGCACCGCCGCCGCATTGCCGGCTCCGTGATCCAGGGTATCCGAGAAACCCAAGAGATGCTTGAATTTTTCGCCGGACACCAGTTGACCGGCACTTCCGCCACATAGGCAGCCCTCGCTCGAACAGCTTCAAGAAAATCCACTGTGTCCAGCGATAGTAATCGGAGTCGACCGTGCTGATCTCACGGTCCCAATCGTAGGACAAACCGATCCGTTTTATCTGGCGTTTGAACGTCGCGATATTCTGCGCTGTCGCGACCACCGGATGGATGCCGGTCTTCACCGCATACTGTTCCGCAGGGAGCCTGAATGCGTCCCATCCCATCGGGTGCAGGACATTGAAACCCCTCTAGCAGGCTGCGGAAAAACTCGGTTTATACATCACGCGCAAATGGA
>CAZVEZ010000150.1:0-6782 GCA_964626135.1 uncultured Nitrospira sp. | reverse complement strand
CTTATTTTTCCGAGATCGCCTGCTACCTCATTATTAGGGATGGGGGCTGATGGATCTTCCACTGCGCTCGTTATCCAATTCCTCACTTTGCTTCCAAAGGCAGCCTGGTCGATCCTCGATTGCGCGCGTCGAACGAGCACATTCCGATCGTGCGCGTTCCGCGAGCAGGAGGACGACCAGGCTTACCCCGCCCTCTTTTTCAGCATCCTGTTGTGCGGCTTGCGCCGTTTCAGGGCCTATGATAGGGTACCGCCACTGCATCTGGAGCGGGGGAACGGGCTGTGGCCGCAGAACAGGAAGAAGGATTTATCGTTCGGGATCGGCGGGGCGGGAGCAGCGCCGACCGTCCTTCAACCACGTCGCCTGCCGAGTCGGAGATACAGCCCCACCAGCAGGCTGCACCCTCCGATCCGCACCAGGGGTCGGGAATTCCTGTCACCTTTTCGTCCTTCGTCATTTCTCTGGGCAGCTCCTCACTGATGTTGATGGGGGAACAGCTGGACCCCCAGCAGCCTCCGATGCCGGTGAATCTACCGCAGGCGAAAGAGATTATCGACCTGCTCTCGGTCTTGGAAGAAAAGACCACAGGCAATCTCACAACAGAAGAACAAGCGGTGCTGCGGGATATGCTCTACGCCCTTCGGATGAAGTACGTGAGTTTGGCCGCCAAGTAGTCGTACCCCCTGCCGCCTGTTGTCCCCAGACGTGTCTGTCAGCCGTCATGGTTCACACGACGTGAGATACTCCCCTGATTCAATGAACGCGCGTAGCCCCTCTTCCATGTGCCGACGCGCCGACCATCGGGAATACCGGATGTGACTGACATCAAGAAGGACAGGGGCTCCTTTCCCGGAATACAGATGGACAGTGGTTCCGTAACCGAACACGCGCAGGCTGGTCTTGGAACCGGCCGATCTCCACGGCGCTCCCGGCCTGTTCTCGAACCGGAACGCCAGAAAATGCACTTTCGTCCGGTCTGGATCGTCCTCTTGTTTCTGCTGCCCTGTCTGGCCCTGACCTTCTACTATTCCCAAGTCATTCTTCCCGGCGGCGAGGAAACGGATTCCTTTTTTCCGACCACCAGCTACGCATTCGTGCTTCTCCTGATCAACCTCGATCTGATCGGGTTTGTCGTCCTGCTGCTGCTGCTCTCCCGCAATCTCATCAAGGCCTATTTCGAGCGGCGGCATCGATTATTCGGGTCAGGATTTCGAACGAAGCTGGTGGCGGCCTTCATCGGTTTTTCGCTTATTCCGACGGTGCTCCTGGCATTGGTTGCAAGCGGGCTGGTGAATAAAGCCGTAGACGTATGGTTCAGCGATCAGATTGAACAGGTCATGCGGGATTCCTATGACGTGGCGCGGATGCAGCATGCCGGCCACATCACGCTGGCCGTCAATAGCGCCAGAGCCATCAGCCATGAAATTTATCGGGAAGATATGTTGCTGCCGGAACAGCGCGATCTGCTGGTGGCCGCAATGGCGCGCAAGCGCGCTGAATTCGGCGTGGCCGGGATTGAAGTCTTCTCGGCAAAAATGGAGACCCTCACGAAGGCGCTGGATCTCGATGTGCCGTCATCGGCTCTCGATCTGCCGATCGGCCAGCTGGTGCTCCAAGTGATCAACGGAAAGCAGGAAGTGAACGCGGTACAGGAGGCCCAAACCGGCCGTTTGGTGCGGGCTGCCGCCCCCATCGCCGCAAACGGGCGCGCCGGCGAGATCGACGGCGTGGTGGTGGTGGAAGCCTACGTGCCTGAATCGTTGCTGGCAAAGATGGAAGGGATCGGCCACCAGTACGACGAATATAAACAGACCAAGGCCATGAAGAATCCCATCAAAGCAGGAGCCTATCTTTTCGTCGCCGTCATCACGGTGCTGATTCTGTTCGGAGCGACCTGGTTCGGGTTTTATGTCGCGCGGAGTATTACGGTGCCGATTCAACGGCTGGCTGAAGCGACCGAGGCCATTGCCCAAGGGGATCTCTCCGTCAGAATCGAAGCGAAAGCGACCGATGAAATCGGCACACTCATCGATTCATTCAACCGTATGACATCGGACCTGCAGGGAAATAAGACCGAGATCGAAGAGGCCAATATCTCGTTGCGCCACAGCAATCTTGAACTCGATCGCCGCCGTGCGTACATCGAGACGGTGGTCGAGACAATCGCCGCCGGTCTGCTCTCCATCGACAAAAACGGGCTGATTACGAACTTCAATCCATCCGGCGAACGAATTCTCGGACTGACGGCGGATCGTTTTCGCGGCAGACCGGCCAATGAGGTGTTCAAGGAGTTTCAACTCGATCTGTTCCAGACGGTCTACGATCGGATGCTGTCCGACCAGCGGGATACTCTGACTCTTGAGGGGCCGATGGAGATCGACGGCAGATTCCTGACCATCGGCCTTCACGGGTCGCGTATGAAAGACGACGCGAATACGGATCTCGGCATCGTGCTGATATTCGAAGATCTCTCTGAGTTGATCAAGGCGCAAAAAGTAGCAGCCTGGCAGGAAGTGGCGCGACGGGTGGCCCACGAAATTAAGAACCCGTTGACACCCATCCAACTGTCCGCCCAGCGTTTGCGGAAGAAGTTCTTCGAGAAGTCGCCGGATTTCGAGACGATCTTCGATGAAGCCACCAACGTGATCGTCAACGAAGTGACGAGTCTCAAGCATATGGTCGACGAATTTTCGAAGTTTGCCCGGCTGCCGACTCCGCAAATGGCGCGGCAGTCGCTCCACGACGTAATCAACGAAGTCACGACGCTCTATCGCGGAGCCCACAAAGATGTGGAACTGATCGTGGAGTTGGACGATGATCTCCCGTCGCTCAATTTCGACCGGGAGCAACTCAAGCGGGTGATGGTCAATCTGCTGGACAACGCGATTCAGGCCATGCAACAGAAGGGGCGGGTGTGGCTCTCGACCAAGTACGATACCAAACGCCGGGTGGCCGTCGTGAGCGTGGCGGATGAAGGCGCAGGCATTGCGCCGGAAGACCGGGAAAAGCTGTTTGTGCCATACTTTACGCGAAAAAAGACGGGAACGGGGTTGGGCCTGGCAATCGTGCGACGCATTATTACCGATCACGAGGGACAGATTCATGCGGGCCAGAACCAGCCGAAAGGAGCCGTATTCACATTCGAATTGCCGGTCTAAACATGTGAGGGGTAAGGGGTTAGGGGTAAAGCAGCGAGTACCGCGCTATTCCGGGATACCTTACGTCTCACGTTTAACGCCTAACGGAGCGCTATGTCTGCATCGATTTTAATTGTGGATGACGAAGAGTCGATTCTCACAGCCCTGAGCAGCATACTGCAGGATGAAGGGTATGACGTGACCGTGGCTATGAGCGGCACGGAAGCCTTGCGCATCTACACCATGGATCCGCCCGATCTCATGCTGCTCGATATCTGGATGCCGGAAATGGACGGCATGGAAACCCTACGCCGGGTTCGTGAACTGGTGCCGACAGCGCAAGTGATGATGATGTCCGGGCATGGCTCGATCGAGACGGCAGTCAAGGCGATCAAGCTGGGAGCGTATGACTATATTGAAAAGCCCTTGTCGCTCGAGAATGTCACCCTGCGCGTCAAACATGCCTTGGACCAATACCGGCTGGAACAGGAGAACCGGACGCTCCGCACCACGGTCCAGCGGAAGTTCGAGCTGGTGGGACAGTCGCCCGCGATGCACGAGTTGCGGCAGTTGATTCAGACGGCTGGACCGACCATTAGCCGGGTGTTGATCGGAGGAGAGAACGGAACGGGGAAGGAACTGGTCGCGCGGGCGATCCATCAGGCGAGCGCACGGACCGGCCGACCGTTCATCGCGGTGAACTGTGCAGCCATCCCGGAAACCTTGATCGAGAGCGAGCTGTTCGGACATGAAAAGGGGTCCTTCACCGGCGCAACTTCGATGAAACGAGGGCAATTCGAACAGGCTGACGGAGGCACGCTGTTTTTGGACGAAATCGCCGACATGAGCCTGAATACTCAGGCAAAGGTCTTACGGGCGTTACAGGAACAGCAATTCACTCGTGTCGGCGGGACCAAAGTACTCAAGGTAGACGTGCGGGTGTTAGCCGCGTCCAATAAGGATTTGCTCAAGGAAATCGAGAAAGGAATGTTCCGCGATGACCTCTTCTACCGGCTCAATGTCGTGCCGATCATCGTCCCACCACTCAGACAGCGCCGGGAGGACATTCCACTGCTCATTCGCCACTTCATGAAGGCCCACTCGGAAGAGCAGGGGTTGCGGATGAAAGAGGTCTCCCCGGAGGCGATGGCGGTGTTTCAACAGTATGACTGGCCGGGGAATATTCGAGAACTGAGGAACCTGATCGAACGATTGATGATCATGGTGCCGGGACCCGTCATCGATCCGGTGCAAGCCGGCCACTCGTTGCAGGCGCGCCCGGTCGTCGGATCGACGCCCCAGGCTGCGGCTCCTCCGGTCAATCCGCTCCTGACACAGTCCTACGATTCACTTCGGGACGCGCGCAATGCCTTTGAAAAGGACTATATCGGGAGAAAGCTGCGTGAGCATCATTGGAACATTTCCCGCACGGCTGAAGAGTTGAAAATCGAACGGAGTCACCTCCATCGGAAAATCAAGCTGCTGGATGTGGAGATGCGGCCGGAAGGATAAGATGGGGGCAGCCAACCATCCTTCTTGCTCGCAGAGCCCCCACGATGAAGCGGTGGTCGCTCAATGCGCGCAGTGAAGGACGGCTTGCCTGCCCCCGATGATGAAGTTGAAGAATCAGAAGGTGCTTGCGCGTTGACCTCTGCAACAGCCCTCCGCTAAGATGCGCCCTCCTATGACCACCTATCGCGATGCCGGAGTCGATATCGATGCGGGCGACGAGTTCGTCGACCGTATTTCACCGCTGGTGCGATCCACGTTCCGCCCGGAAGTCTTGACGGACCTTGGAGGATTCGGCGGATTGTTTCGCTTGCAGGCCCATCGTTATGCCGATCCGGTCCTTGTTTCCGGCACTGACGGGGTCGGGACGAAACTGAAGATCGCCTTCCTCACGGATCGCCATGATACAGTCGGCATCGACCTGGTGGCCATGTGTGTGAACGACATCGTGGTCAGCGGGGCCGAACCGTTGTTCTTTTTGGATTATTTCGCGACGGGAAAGCTGGCCGTCCCCAAAGCCGAGTCCGTGCTCAAGGGCATTGCCGAGGGCTGCCGCCAAGCAGGCTGCGCATTGATCGGCGGGGAAACCGCCGAAATGCCCTCCTTCTATGCGGCGGGCGAGTATGATCTCGCAGGATTTGCCGTCGGTGTGGTTGATCGTCCGAAAATCATCGATGGCCGCAACATCGCGCCGGGCGATGCCCTGATTGGGCTGGCTTCGACCGGTCTGCATAGCAACGGCTATTCGCTCGCGCGACGTGTCTTGTTGGATCAAGCCAAACTCGGCATGACCAGCCGCCTGCCTGAACTCGATCAGCCCCTCGGGGATGTCCTGCTGACTCCGACCAGAATCTATGCCAAACAAATTCTCACGCTGATCCAGGAATTTCCCATCAACGGTATCGCCCACATCACCGGCGGCGGCATCACCGAAAACCTTCCGCGAGTGTTTCCATCAGGCGTACGGGCACAGGTGCGGCGGAGCGCCTGGTCTGTGCCCCCTATTTTCCAAGCGATCGCCCGGCTTGGACAGGTCGAGCGGGAAGAGATGTATCGCGTCTTCAACATGGGAATCGGGTTGATTCTCGTGGTGCCGGCGTCAGCCGCCCAATCGGTCATCGCACGAGCCACGGCACTAGGCGATCAGGCTTGCCAGATCGGAACCATCGTGCCATCAACCGGCGACGCGCCGTTGGTAGAGTATGCCGACTAAGCGGGTGGATGCGCTTCGAGTCGCCGTGTTGGCATCCGGGCGCGGATCGAATCTTCAGGCGGTCATCGATGCGATCGAAGCGGGAACAGTCCACGCACACATCGTCGCCGTCATCAGCAACAAAAAAGAAGCCCCGGCGTTAGAACGAGCCCGCCGCCACGGACTGTCCGCCCTCTTCGTCGACCCCAAACCCTATGCAGGCAGACCCGATGCTCGCGAGGCCTACGATCGCGAGCTACTCGACGTGCTTCGGCGACACGACGTAGAATTGGTGTTGCTGGCCGGCTATATGAAAATCGTGACCGGAGTCCTCGTGGAAGCCTTTGCCAATCGCATGATGAACATCCATCCGTCTCTGTTGCCCTCGTTTCCAGGACTGGATGTGCAGAAGAAGGCGATCGAGTGGGGCTGCAAGCTTGCCGGATGCACGGTCCACTTTGTGACGGAAGGGGTCGATGAAGGACCGATCATTCTTCAAGCGGCAGTTCCGATTCTCGATGACGACAGCCCCGACACACTGGCCGCTCGCATTCTCGAGCAAGAACACAAGATCTACCCGCGAGCGGTGCAACTCTTTGCTGAAGGGCGCCTGCGAGTCGAGGGACGTCGCGTGTTCATCGAAGCTGGAAAGCCGAGGGGCGAAGCTGTAATCAGCCCCTCATAATTATGTCGCTCTCTTTCAACCAAACAAACGAAACAAACCAATAACAGGAACATTTCATCATCCTGCTAGAGACCCAGGAAACGGTTGTGTATAATGCGCTGGTAGTACGTCGTTCGTCTTACCGGTCTCGTGTCGGTCGAGTGGGGGGCTAGCTCAGTTGGGAGAGCACTACGTTCGCAACGTAGGGGTCGGGGGTTCAACTCCCCTGCCCTCCACCATTTCTTTCCGCGCTTTGAATTTCTAGCACCTCCCGCTCACA
>CAZVEZ010000149.1:0-6932 GCA_964626135.1 uncultured Nitrospira sp. | reverse complement strand
GCGAGAACGATGCTGGCGGACTTTTTCAGCATCCTGTTAGAGAAGCTTGACCACGAGTCTAAGATGCTCAGAAATCTCATCAAACGGCTCTGACGAGATACGCTTCACGAACGACGAGATACGATGGAAGTTAAGATCTACTACGAAGACACCGATTGCGGCGGGATGGTGTATTACGCGAACTATCTCAAGTATTTCGAGCGGGCGCGGACGCAGTATCTCGAAGCGCGGGGGCTGTCTGTGGCAGGGCTTATGAAAGACGGCACGGTGTTCGTCGTGGTGCATGCAGAAGTGGATTACCGATCTCCTGCCCGCTACGGCGACCAGCTGATCATCGACACAGTCCTCTCCGACGTGACGGCAGCCTCCTTCACATTCTCGCACGTGATCCGGGAACGGGAGAGCCGTCGCGTGATCGTCGAAGGATCGGCAAAGCTGGCGGCAACGAACGGGAACGGCAAGGTCAAGCGTCTCGACAAGGCGATGATGGCCATGCTACAGTTTTCTCCTGCAAGGAGTCGCTAAATGTCGAAGTGGGCTGGACCAGAATTCGGATTGATGCAGATAGGCAGCTGGCTCATTGTCATCGCCGTATGGCTCATCATCGTCTACTTTGCCTGGAAATTCTTTATGGAAAACCCGATGGCGAAAACCGGGAAAGACAGGAGGAGGCTAGAGTCCAACCGCGAGCCGTCCCCTCCCCCAGACTCTGACCACCAGAAGCAGAACGGTGAATAATCCCTCGAAGGTTCGTTGTCTCAATCGGGTCGGCTAGACCGTCCAGTTACTTCACCGGCCCAATCGCGCCGGTTCCTTCGTGCACACCTGCTCCGTCCCATCATCTGCCAAAAACTCAATGTCTCCCGTGACGACGTCGTACATCGCGCCGACGATCGCGATCCGCTCCTCCCGGACCAGGTTGTCGAGCGTCTGACTCTGGTTGCGAATCTGTGTAACGACCCGTAGGACATTGCGGCGGGCCACGGCATCGACGATCGCGTGCTTTTCGCCGGCCGGTAGCTGTCCGGCATTCCGACAGACGATCGGGTCGATCGATTGTTGAATGTCGTCGACGATATGGTCGAGATGTTGGCAGCCTGTGGCTTCAGCGGCCGTTCTGGTCGAACAGACGAGCGTGACGGCCGTATTCACCGCACCGCACCGGGTGTGTCCTATGACCATGAGCAGCCTCGCCCCGGCTACGGCACACCCATACTCCGCGCTGGCTAATACCTTCCGGCTCGTGACGTTCCCGGCGATGCGGACGCTGAAGATGTCGTCCATACCTAGGTCGAAAATCCGCTCGGCATGCGTTGGGGAATCGATACAGCTGAGTATGACGGCCAAAGGGTGTGGTCCGTCGGCCGTGGCGCGGTTCTGGCGGCTGAGGTCGCGGGTCAGACACCGACCGGTGTGAAACCGCTCGTGGCCGTCCTTCAGGATTTGCAAGACCTGTTGCGGAGTGAGTGTATCCCGAAGTTCACGGGTCGAGTCATCCATATACTGAATCTGGTTGTCGAAGTGGTACTCGCTCCGGAATCCGATGAGGCTCACTTCTATGCCGTGGGCCGGTCCTGTTTGCTCTTTGAAATCTCGAACGAGGTCGAGCACGTCCGGATCGATGTAGTCTGTATTCTGCGCGTCGAGCAATACCCGGCCGTTGCGGGGAATCTCTGCCAACACTTTGGACAGAGCGGCACGATTCAGGAAACTCACCTGGTTGGCCAGTTCGATGTGCAATACGTCGCCGCCCAAGTGCTTTTCTACGAAGCGGTGTATCGGGCGGCGCAGGTTGCTGTTGAGGATGAAACCAAGGCTCACGGTCAGTCCGATCAGGATACCGATCAGTAAATCGGTGAACACGATGGCGATGACGGTCACCGCGAAAGGGATGAACTGATACCGCCCCTCGTTCCACATTTGCTTCACCAGCGCCGGGCTGGCCAGTTTGACCCCTGTGACCAATAGAATGGCCGCCAGGCAGGACAAAGGGATCGTATTCAGCCACATCGGGATGAGTGGGACACTGACCAGAATCAAAACGCCGTGGACGACCGTCGCGAGTTTGGTTTTTCCACCGGCGTTGATGTTGACGGAGCTACGGATGATCACTGATGTGATCGGAAGTCCGCCGATGAACCCGCTGGCCATGTTCCCGATGCCTTGGACCAGCAGTTCTCGGCTTGGGGGAGAGGCGCGCTGCTGCGGGTCGATCCTGTCGACCGCTTGCAGGTTCAGCAACGTCTCGAGGGAAGCGATAGCGGCAATCGTCACGGCGGAGATGTATATAGCCGGGTTCGCCCACTGCGAGAAGTCGGGCAACTGCAGGAACCCGAGGAGTCCGGCCAAGCTGTCGGCGATCGGGACCTGGACAAGGTGACTCGGCTTGATGAGCCACGGATCGCCGAGTTGCTGAAACCACAGGCTGGCTCCGACACCCAGCACCACCACAGCCAGAGGAGCAGGAATGAACGACTCTTTGAGAGGCTTCCACTTGCTCCAGACGACCAGCACGGCAATCGACACGAGTCCGACAACGGCTGCACCGAGTTGGATATCTCCGAACAGTCCGAAGAGTTCGGAAAACGTGGTTTCGTTGTCTATCTGTTGGAAGGACATATCTCCTTCCGGGTCGAGATCGTGGCCCAGGACGTGGGGGATTTGTTTCAAGATCAGGATCACACCGATGGCGGCGAGTAAGCCCTTGATCACGCTGGTTGGGAAGAAGGCGGCGATGAAGCCGGCCTTGGCGAGGCCGAGGACGATTTGAATCAGCCCCGCAAGAACGACCGCCAGAAGGAATGCCGGGAACGACCCGAGTGACAGGATCTGAGCAGCCACGATTGCCGTCAGACCGGCAGCTGGACCGCTGACGCTGGTCTGCGATCCGCTGAATAATCCGACCAGGATGCCGCCGACGATTCCGGCCAACAACCCTGACAACAGCGGGGCGCCGGATGCCAGCGCGACCCCGAGGCACAAGGGCAGAGCTACGAGAAACACGACCAGGCCGGCTTTGAAATCAGCTAAGAGGGTGGCCGATGATATGCCATTCGTCTGAAGCACGGATATGTTTCTCTTTTTATGCTCGCAGACTGCGAATGCCGCGGATAAAAATAGAGAGTGGTCGACGCCAGGTGAAGCCCGAACACTATGCGTCTGCGGCGAGTTACGGACAACTCACTTTCAACGAGATCAATTCAAGACGATTGGGGGTGTAGAGTCAAGCATAATGCTTGTGTTCACAGGGATTGAACACATCTCTCGTCGGGCGTGACCGACCGCAGGCGAAAAAGTGAGCGTCTTTCTTTCCGAGGCGGCTGCGTCTGTGGCCTCAAGAGCAGGTATCTCATGCAATCCCGTTCAATTCTCCGGCAGGACATTGCCATCGCGCATCCTTCGGTTTAGGGCGACGCCGAGCTCTTGGCATCTATTCACGAGGCCTTCATACGCTTTAAGATCGGCGTTGTACTCGGCCATCGGATAGGCGCCGGGATTGCCCTGGCTCTTCTCATAAAACCGCCCGCAGATATCCCGAAGCGCTTGGACCGTTTTCAACAACGCCGCTGCGTACTCGCGGGAACCCGCCAAGGGCTCTGAATCTGCCTTCAATGCCGACGAGATAGCGCCCAGTTTTGACGCCAATCGACTGAGGTGTTTAACGTGCGCTCCGAAGTCGATGGGTTTGAAAAGCCCTGGAATTGGGAGCGCCTTGCGCCACGAAAATTTAAAGATTGAATCGTGAATCGCGGCGTATTCGTGAAGAATTGTATTGACCCGGATCAGTTCATCGGGAAGATCCGGCATGTGTTACCCGGCCACCTTGCCTCCGGCTTCCCGGACACGCTCCTGCACGAAGGCCTGCGTTTCTGGAGGCAAGCACGAGACCGGCAGCGTGCTGAACTGTGTCTTGGAATACAGCAACAGCCACACACTGGGGAACTGCCATAGTTCTTTGACGGCCGACCATTGAAGAGTGGTCGTACCGGCGTCCGAACTCATGGTGAACGAGGACTCGTCGGCGTGGAACGTGGCTCGAGGCGTGTTCATTGCGCGAAACTTGCGCAGCGAGTTGCGATAGTAACCGATGTAAAGCGCCACAGCGACGGCTGCGGCGAGGGCAAACAGCACGGCCAGGGTCACACTGATCCAAAGGGGCGCATCGAGCGCGACGAGTATGCCGAGAGCCACTGCCAGAGCCACGAGCATCAAGATGAAGCCCGTGCCTATTGAGCGGCGCCAAAACCCGAGCACCGCCTCACGCAGCAACGACTCGCTATAAATGAGTGTCGTCTCGTGGGGCATGGCGGCTAGAGACCCAGACTCAAATATCCGGTCCGCAAGGAACGGAGGTGACTACCATGGTGGGATGGCTCGATTCTCTGCGGCACAGGGTGAGCCATCGGTTCTATTTTTGTTGATCTTGTTTCCAGGCTCTCCAGGCAAAGAAGAAACCGACCGGAGAACTGATGATGCAAAGCCATGCCAATCCAGACGCGTCATCCTCCGTGAACAACCAACTGGCAAAAATGACATAGAGGATCGCTCCGACAAAAAAGACATACCAAGGAATCTTGCTCTTTTGGTTCAAAGGAGTATTGGATTGCGAGGTCATTCGATTTCCCCAATGCGTCCGGTGAGATCTTACGATGTAAGATCTGAGCCCGGATCACCAGCCGCGTATCGTGGGATATTCGACGGTGATCTTTCCACTATCCTGCCAGGAATAGTTATCCAAATCCAAGTGGTTTCTTCGAGATGGTCGCCCCATTCATCCAGGCAAGATTCGACGCGATTCCGTATGAGACCCTGTCCGTGATCATCCTGGCCGGCCGGTCAATCCCCTCAATGACCGAATCTTTGCAACGAACACATCCGGTCTGTCCGGCGTCAGGACGATGGTCCGGTCTGGAAATGTGAGCACCACAGCACGAGCGGGATCGGTTGCGAACGCGCGATAGGCCCCCAGTGCTGTGCTTCGAAAGGCGCCGGCGATACAGAACAGCCCTCCGTTTCCGAACGTGCGGATCGAATGCAGTATCGCTTTGGGATCGGCCTCGGCCGACAACAAGCCGGCGAGAGGCAACGTTGTCTTCCAACCCGGGCGAAGCACGAGAATCGATTCCGCGTTGAGCACATAGCCTCGGATGGAGAAGAAGGGGGCGATGACGAGCACAGACAGAGGCATCGCGATCATCCCGAGTTTCCACAGAAACAGGTCGCGCGGTCCGGTCGAGAGCCCAAGGACCGGAATTCCCAGAAGAATAAAGATACAGAACGACGTCATGGCTGTGAGGAATCTTCCCCAGGGCGCTCGGAAGATGGCTCCGTCGTTCATGGTTTCACGCGCCAGGTTTACGGGAGTGAGCCGGAAGCGAACCGGAACAGTTTGTTGGGCTTGGTCAACGGCAAGGGTTCTCGATCCAGCCGCAGTTCGATCAAGGTTGTGGTGAACGGATAGAAGAACTTGATCGGACTGGTTCTGCGAATCATACGGGACAGGTCCAATTGAATTTGCACGGTTCCTCGCTCTTCATCAGTCGCCCCCTGTCCTAAGAGGTCCGGGTGAGCGCTATAGTATCCGACCCAGGTTGAGCCGGTTGACGCGATGACCTGGGCCCACAAATTCGGCAGTTCCTGGAGATCGCGGTCGGAGATTTTCACATGGAAACATCGCAGACTGCTGTCTTCCCGATAGGCATGAACATTTATCGCAAAGTTACGATGGACGCGGGTTTTCTTCCCCTGTTCGACGCTGAAGAGTTGGACGTTGTAATCGGTAATCGGATCTCCGCGCTCATCGAGCGCCCGGACGATGAATTGTTGCCAGTGATCCACTTCGCCGGCGGCCTTCGTATGAATCTTAGCCGCCGCCAGCCGCCAGACCTCAAAGTCGGCCAGACTCTCGACCTCCAACGCGTGGGTCACCAGGTCCACGAGGTCGGGGGAAGGATCGCTCAGAATGGTGGTGTGGTTGAGACCGGGCATGAGGGTCACGGGCATCGTCTCGAGGTTTTCGGCATGGCCGAGTTGCAGGCGGTCCCGGTCGGCTTTGATACGGGGATTTCGCGTAAAGTCGAGGGTGATCTTGCGGGTGTCCAGCGAGCATCCCGCCCAGCGTACGGTTCCATCGGTGCCGTCTTCGTTGATCAGTCTGCGCAGGCCTCCGTAGTCGCTCGTTCCACAAAACACGAAGGGATAGGGCGTGCGCTTGGTCGGCCCATAAAAGGTCGTGTCCCCGATCAGATCGCGATGCGCCAAGTCCCAGGTGAAGGCACTCGCCAGTTCCAGCCCGTCCAGCACGCCGTTGCCGGCTTCCATGAAGTCGGGCCCCAGCGTTTTATTGCCCTTGAAGATCGCGCCGAGCCAGCTCCGTCCCTTGTGCGCCAACGGCGATCCAAACGTGGCGGGGGCGAGGCCGATCAGATGCTTAAGGCGTTGCCTGCGATCGGCATAGGTGACGAGCCATGAGCGAATCACCAACATGCCGGTCGAATGGACAATCGCGTCGAACGGCTGCCCGTCCTTGAGTCTGGCTTCATCGTGGAGCGCCCGGTCCAGGCCTTCGGCCAGATCTTTGATCGTGATCTCGTTGGTGAGGGTTTGGTAATCGGCGATATGGATCAACGTCGGGTCGTAGCCCCGGGCACGAAGAAGGGCGGCCCACCGCTGAAAAGACTTGCCGTGATCCGAGTAGCCGTGGATGAGCACGATGGGGAGACGTGAGGACATAGGAGATACTCCTTCCAGGTTACGTGACGGGACGACAGTCGCGCCGCGTGCAAGTTCTTCGTGCCACTGTTCATGAATCGGGCGCGTGAGTCAAGAAGCATCGGAACGGATTGAGTGCGCCGATGGATCGCTGCAGCTCACTCCTGCGCGAAGAAGGCAAAGTACATCATAAGCGCGGACCACAGACAATAGACCGTAAT
>CAZVEZ010000148.1:0-7010 GCA_964626135.1 uncultured Nitrospira sp. | reverse complement strand
CTCGCGCGCTCACTCAGTGCCCTGTTACTGCTGAACCCGGTAAACTCGGGCTAGATGGCATCTGCCGCATAACGTTTGGGTTAACCGGCCCCGCCACTGAACTTTCCCGGCTTTGCCGGCCCGGAAGTTACCCCGCGTCCGGTTGAACCCATTGTTATGGCACGGGGCTGGTTGTACTGCGACGGATTCCAGAGAGGCCTGGTGTGGCTGTTGTTTTGAGGCCAAAGCCCCAAAAAACAATGTTGTCTATGAACTTTGGCGAAGGTCCAAGCCTTGAACAAAGCCACCGGCGGGAGCGAAGCCCTGGACGATGCTTGCCGAAGGGCCAGCCCGCTGAAACCACCAAAACGTGACGCGCCACCGCAGCTTATTGCTCGATTCTGCCAGTTTGGCAACCAACTTTCCATTCGAAGCCGGCAAACTTGAAGCTGGGGCAACTTGAAGCTGCCCGGTGGAGTGGACTGACACCGAAACCTGCTGCTTGAAGCTGCCACTAACGTGCTGCCGGCAAGAAGCTGGAAGTGGCGACCTCTTGATGTTTGGCTGCGATCCATCTACTGAAAAGCACAAGTGCTATAACTACTTAGCTAAGCGGCGCGGCTATGCCGCGTCCGGTGGAGGCCGAAGGCCGGAACGAACTTGAGCGACTTGTTATGCAGCGGAAACAACCGCCTTCTCAGTGTTGGAGGGGAGATCTATGGAAACAAAGAGTTCCTTGGGGTACAGGTAATCCTCTCCAGACTCGTCTTTGACTCGCAACTGCCCCAGACTCTCCGCATCTCTGTCGGGGATGACTTCATAGAGCTTCCGGCGCTCGAGAGAAGCGGGATATTCCTCATTGTCAATGCATATTACAAAATGCTGATTCATCTCAGTTTTCCATTAAGCGCTTAATCTTGAATTCTTTCCGACCTATGCCCGTAGCTTCGTACCAGTGTATCTCTGCTCGGCGCTCCGCGCCACTCGTCAGGCGGACTATGGCGAAACCCTTGCGCTTTCGCCACCTTCCTTTTCCGTAGATTTTGAGGAGGCGTGGAAGTTCACGGATTGACCGACCTACAGCGAAGCGCCTTTCTTAACCATCAGGGCCAAACCCGAAGCGCACATATTCACGACTTGCTTTTCGTCGCTCTCTAATAGCAGGGCCAATTCATCAATGTGCTGCCGAGCACCGAGATACCCCAGATTAAAGCAGGCCCACGCGACAACCTCATGATCGGGATCTCTTAAAAAGGGCTCGATTTCCTCTGCTCTTTCCAATTCGCCTGACTGGCCTACCTGGTCTATAAATGCTTTTTTCTCCGACCTGCTATCCAGAGAGCCTCCTCCACAACCAGCCATCAAAATGAAAAAGAGAAAAACTACCGCTTTCATAATCGCCTTTTCGCATAACGTTTGGGTTAACCGGCGCCGCCACCGGACTCGCCCGGCTATGCCGGCCCGGAGCTTTCCGGCGTCCGGTTGAACCCATTGTTAGGTGCCGGTGCGCCCCGCAGCAGGCCCTCCGTGCTGAGGTCTTCGTCTAGGTCCGGCCAGTGGATTCCGTAACCGCCACCACAGACCTGCCAGTTGGCCAATTGCTGTGCCGAAGCCCTGGCAAGACGCGGATACCATTCCACAGGCACAGAAATCCGACGACCATCCTTGAGGCCCACAACCAGAAATTCCTCGGAAAATTCAACGGTTTCGACTCGCTCGTCAGCGTTTAGCGCCAAAGTACCCATTCCAGGCCTCCAAAAACGCGGTTTGACTAGATTCTACAATACCCCGGATACGACGGAGCTCATGCGCCGGAAAGCCTAGATTCCTGGCCAGCGCTACAGGCTCAATCCAGAACTTCGCCGAGCAGTCGTCCCGGTCGACGTGCACGTGGGGCGGCTCCCCAGGTTCATGGCTGTACCAAAAGAATCGGTACGGACCTTCTCTCAGAATTGTTGGCACCTACTCCTCCCTACTCGTGCACCTAATCGGGATAGGGAGGCATCTTACGATGCCTCTCCTCCCACACCACCGGGCATACGGATCACGTACCACGGCGGTTCGATGAACATCACTACCGTGCCACCAGGCTCGGTAGTCCCAAGTCAGCAAAGTACTTCGCAGGCAAGGCCCGCGATAGCGCCGGGGTGTGCGACAGCCGCCACGGCCCGTGGGCCGATTTGGCCATCTGCCAGGCGTCGCGCACACTCACGCCCAGTCGGCGCAGTTGGCGGTAGCCCGAGCGGCCCCATTGCTTCCAAAGATAACAGCGTAATCGACGCCGCAGCCATTTGTCGATCTCGTACAGCGGGCTCGGTACCTCGGCCAGGCCAAAGTACGCTTTCCATCCAAGCAGGTAGTCTCTCAAGTCTGATACGACATCGGTCAAACGGTGGCCTCGCGTGCGGCGGGTCAGAACCCGCAGTCGGGTCTTCAACCGGCCCAGTGCCTTGGGCGACACTTTGAGCCGATGATCCCGGCGGGTGACCGTGAACCCCAGAAATTGCCGGTTCCACGGTCGGTCGACCGCGCTCTTTCGTGCATTCACTTCGAGCCGGAGTGAGTCTTCGATCAAGCGCTTGATGCTGTCCATCACTCGCTCGCCCGCGCGCTGACTCCTGACCAGTATCTGGCAGTCGTCAGCATATCGGACAAAGCGCTGGCCGCGCCGGTCCAGCTCCCAGTCCAGTTCGTCCAGCACCACATTGGCCAGGACCGGTGACAATGGGCCGCCTTGCGGCACACCGGCAACGATTGGCTGGCAGTGGTTCCCGTCCATCACCCCAGCCGTCAGAAAGCGGCTGATCAGCCGCAGCAAGCGGCGATCCGGGACATGGGCCTTGAGCCGGCTCATCAACCGGTCGTGGTTGACCCGGTCAAAGAACGCCGCCAGGTCCAGGTCCACCGTCCACTGGCCGCCCGACCGGATGTCGGCCTGCAGGCATTTGACGGCCTGGTGGGCTGACTTGCCCGGCCGGAAGCCATAGCTTCGCGGGTGAAAGTGGGGTTCCCATTGCGCGGATACCACCTGCGCAACAGCCTGCTGAATGAAGCGGTCCAGAACCGTCGGAATGCCCAATAGGCGTTCCCGACCATCGGCCTTGGGGATACGCACACGTTTGTCCGGTTGCGGGCAATACTGCCCCGCTTCCAGTGCGCGGCGGATCGCCGGCCAGTTCTGGCGAAGGAAGTCCGGCAGGGCATCAACGCTCATGCCATCAATGCCCGGCGCGCCCTTATTCTGGCGTACTTGCTTCAGTGCCCGCTGCAGGTTGGTGCGTTCCAGCACCTGATCCCACAACGAACCGGTTGATGCTGAGGCCGACTCGATCCTTTCCCCAGTCACCGGTTCCCCCCGCGCACCACGCACGGCCGACTTGCGTCGATCCTCTGAGGCTGTCCGGTCACTCATACTCGGTCAATCGTCCTCTTTCATCGTTCGGGCCTTCAGTGACGCCACTCACCTACTATGCCCTCGGCTGACTTCTCCCAGGCGGTCAGTGACAATTGCTTGTCACTCAGCGCCGTTGCCGGCGCACCGGGGAGATCTCCCGGGGTAAGACACGAAACTTTCACGGCGTAGACGCTGGATTTATAAAACGCAGACCCGTTGCAGATGGAGGGCTTCATGGTCACGTGCCCACTGGCCCCGTCTACGTCACACCTCATATCCAGTTCCTGTTCGTCGCTCCGCCGCTTTGGATTGGGGTTACCGCTCCCATTGGTCGCTCTCGCCATTGGCTCGTGGTCTCCGCTGCGCTCCGGCTCCTCCAGACCCCACCTCACGATGACGCCCTTGCCCTTCTCCTAACCTTCGGCTCCGCGAATACCTGGTGAGAGGACTTCCACCTCTCCAGCTTCGTGCCATGCCCGGCACACACGTTTAAGCTAAGCGGCGCGGCTTTAGCCGCGTCCGGTGGAGCGCGAAGCGCGGAACGAACTTGAGCGATTTGTTAGTCCTTTTCCAAACCAAGCTCTTTCTCCTTAGCGGCAAGTTCCGCCAAGGTGACATTTGGATTTTCTTTCGCCATTTCCAGGAAAAGCTGTGGATGCCTGAGAATCAAATGCGCGAAGGTCTTTCGAGAAATTCCCTTGTTGGATAGACCCATATCCTTTCGCATTGCCAGAAAGAAGTCACCCATTAGAAAGAATGTATTAGCGTCCGGGCTTCCTTTACTTAGATGGCTCTTCCATTTCAGATAGGTGGCCAGTACCTGTCCACCTCCGTATAGAACCATCTTTCGCTGCCACTCTTTGAGAAACTTGGTCAACTCTGAGGTATCAGATTCTTCTCCATCACCATGAAATATCCTGAAAAACTCTTTCAGAAATTCGTCATAGATCTGGACTTTAGCGTCTCGAAAATGGGCATCAACGGAGCGTTTACGCTCAAAATATTTCCCAATCGTCACGGTGACTGTTGCAACGACAATAGTTGATGCAGCAGTCACCAAGCCTACAGCAAGGTTCGTATCAACTGAGCTTAGTAATCTCCAAGCAGTAGAGAGTAACCAGATGAACCCCCACACCATCAGTCCTAGAAGGATAAATCCAAGTGCAAGATTTAGGCGTTCTCTGGTTTTTGATTTCATAGGACTAACGACTTAGCTAAGCGGCGCGCTTTAGCGCGTCCGGTGGAGGCCGAAGGCCGGAACGTACTTGAGCGACTAGTTAGGCGCTTTGCGACAACGACAAAAGATTGCCGTCCGGATCCTTAAACCAGGCGACTCTGCTGCCGTCTGGCACAGTCCATATCCCGACTTCGTCTTGCTTAATTTGATCGTATTTTTCAAATTCTATCCCTTTAATGGTCAACTCTGATACCGTTTCGTCTATGTTTTCAACATCCCACCCAATCAGCGTATACGGCGCGGGTACCACTTTTTCAGTCTTTTGTATTCGTAAAGTGGTTCCGTTAGAATCGAACACGATCGCAAATGGTGTTTCTTCAACTAGGTGTAGCCCCAATTTGTCCCGGTAGAAAGCAATTGCCTTGGCTGAGTCAGCAGTTGCTGTAAAACCTACTAGCTTTGATTTATCTATCATATATATCTCCTTCTCGCCTAACCGCCGCCAACACGCGCAGCTTTGCAGTGGTGGCGAAACCGCAACGAAAAAGCTGTCGCTGTGCTTGGCCTTGTTAACCCTGAGTTGAGAATGCCTCATGGTACGATACTTCCCCTTGCGGGACCTCTCCGGAAAACGACAACTCTTGAAAATACTCAGCAGGCACGCCGGGATATACCAGTCCATCTAGAACCTTGAATCCGAAACGACCATAATAATCAGGATCACCAAGCACTACACAGCCAGATGCACCCATTTCTTTAAGAGCTGCAAGAGAACTTTTCATTAGTTTAGATCCCACACCGCGTCCTTGAAACTCAGGAAGAACAGATATCGGCCCAAGGCCAAACCAGCTGGTTGCGCCAGTTGATAAAGTGACGGGCGAAATTGCAACATGACCGATAATCTGTCCGTCTACTTTAGCAACTTGAGAGATCGTTAGCACTCCCGCGCCACGAAGGGCATCGATAATGAACTGCTCTGTATGATCCGTGTGGGGAGCATTTAGGAACGCCTTCGCAGTAACTTCATGTATTCGCGCCGCGTCATCGGTGCTTTCATTGCTAATTTGAATATCCAATCTCGACCTCTTTGAAGGGTTAACGTTTGGATTAACCGGCGCCGCCACCGAGCTCAACCGGCCTTGCCGCCGCCGAGCTTTCTGGCGTCCGGTTGAACCCATTGTTAGGGGCGGCGATGGGCGATAAAATGGATGTAGTTTCAATTCTTGGTGGCCCCATGACTGCTGGACCCCTGCAACGCCTACGCTCCCAGATTCTGGCGCTTTCGGAAGCCGAACGCGCGGAATTGGCGCATGATTTGCTCCAAAGCCTGGACGCGCCCCGAGACAATGGGACGGAAGAAGCTTGGGACCGGGAGATTACTCGCCGAATCGCCGAAATTGATGCGGGACAGGCTGAGCTGGTGGACCGGGCCGAGTTCCGGAGGAGAATTGGCGCACAGCTTGGGCGGGAATAGTGCGCAAAGTTCGAATTCTGAGACAAGCCGCTGTGGAGGCCGAAGCAGCGGCCAGTTGGTATGAAAAAGAGCGACGGGGCCTCGGTGTTGAGTTTGCTGCGGCGCTCGAAACTGCCATAGACGTAATACAAGACGGTTTCCTTCCCCTCTCTCCCATGCCAGGAAACTCCGGCCGCAAAGGTGCGAAGCGCCTCATTCTTCGCCGATTCCCCTACGACGTTGTCATCGTCGAACGCGGCGATGAGATGATCATTGTGGCGTTTGCTCATCACTCTCGAAAGCCTGGCTATTGGCGAGACCGTATTAGCCTCTAACGTTTGGGTTAACCGGCGCGGCCACTGAGCCAACCCGGCTTTGCCGGCCCGGAGCTTACCCCGCGTCCGGTTGAACCCATTGTTAGCACCGTGCTACTGAATTCCAATTATTACGCGGGAGCCTCTAATCTTGTAGGGCGGAGAGGGGAGATCTCCTGTGTGGTGGCCGAGATTCCGGCCATCAAACCCCCATCTGAGCTCATATTGCCAGTATTCGCTAAGCTCCCCCAGGTCACGACAACGAAAGATTCCATCTCTATCTAGCGCATTCCCTTCTGCGTCTGGACCAAAGGATCTGCACCGAAAGAAAGATCGATTCCATGTTATGTCTGGCATCACGTATCCTCCATCGTGGTAAGGGATCGAGTAAATTTGAAACGACCCATCATGAAGATGCATCAGAAAGAGACGGCCCCACCAAGAATCAACCTCTCTATAGGTGCCCATGGGGAAATCTGAGAGGTTGTATGACGGGAGTTGAGATATAGTCGATTGACTCGGGCGCAACGACAGCCAAAATGCTACACAAATAGTCGCGAATCCGACAAACGCGAGGATGCCAACGGCAAAAGCTGAAATCTTTCTAGTCACTGCATTCCTACCTAGGTGCTAAGGTGTAAGCTAAGCGGCGCGGCGTTAGCCGCGTCCGGTGGAGGCCGAAGGCCGGAACGA
>CAZVEZ010000147.1:0-7052 GCA_964626135.1 uncultured Nitrospira sp. | reverse complement strand
ATTACGGTATGCTCGGAATCGGTGTCTACAATGGACAGACGGCCGGCCGGCGCGACGCCAACAAGAACAAGCACGTCGTCTTCCATTCCACCTATCCGATTGAATTTCCTAATGGACAAATGCTTGAGGTCGGCATGGACGCCTGCACGGGCCAGTTCAACGTGTCAACGACGCCGGTGGTGCCGCTCAATCCTGCAACCGTATCGGCCGGAGCGCCGCTTGCGCCGATTCTTAGAAACGGCGGGAACTATATCGATGAGCGAGTCGCCTGGCATTTCGCGCTGTATCCTCAACCGTTCGGTCTACAGGGGGAATATACGATCGGACGCGGTCCTGAACTGAATCAAGCCAGGACGGAAGTGACAACCGGAAGCCTGCGCGGGGGGTATCTGCAACTCTTCTACAATTACCGTTGCGACAGCCTGTGCGAGAGTTTCATTCCCTACATTCGCTATCAAGAATATTATGGAGGGAAGAAGCATGAGGCGAACGCGCCGCGGAACACCGTGCGCGAGACGGAACTCGGCTTGGAATACCGGATCAATCAGGCGCTCGAACTGACGGTGGCGTATTCTTGGACGCAGCGGACGTCGGCCGACGCATCGACATTCCCGGCGTCCTGCGCCGACACATCGCTATCCGGCGCAGGGCTGGCGCCCCCATGTTTACAGACTCCGTATCAACGTCAAGGCGGCAATTTGGTCAGATTTCAGCTGCAGTGGAATTATTGAGCGGCCGGCGGAAGGACAGGTTCTCGCGCGGGGAGCTTCTTAGCGGGCCGAGGACATCTCCCCGGACTCCGGGTTGACCGGCAAGCGGTTCACCTGGATAATCAACTCCCGCCGGTCCCAATGGAACAGTTTCCCGACACCCTGCGGTTCTACCGGCCGCTGGAACTCTGGCGGTTCAAAATGCAATGTTCCTTTTTGAGGGGCAAGAGAGCGTAGAGGAGTCAGCCGGTCATCCAGCGTGTCGGCTACGGTGGTATCGGCAGTGGGATGGGTATCCGATCGATAATTGCTGAGTAAGAAATGCAGGTCCTCTCCATCCAGATAGATCCCGCCCGATGTCACTTCACGTTTTACCCCTGACAGTTGTCGTGATTGGTAAAAGGTGACCACTTCCTCAGGCGTAGCCTTGCGCAAGGCTATGCTCAGCAACGGAGCCCAGAACATCACGCTGTCCTCGTCGAACGCCCGGTGCCGCCTGGGGATGCTGAGGTCGTCGTAGAGGGGCAGTCTCGTCAATGGTTCCCGGATCATGATACCCCGAAGGACAGCCGCTATTCGCTCAGGCGGTAGATCGGCCGGGTGGCTGTGTCCGGCGCCATGTTTGACGGTGGGGTCGACTTCGAGTCGAACGAAGGCCTGCGGTGTTTCATAGATGGTGAGAGTAGGAAAATGTCCCGGTATACACCCGGTGAGCGTCGTAAGACCCAGGGAGAGCCACGCCTGCCGGCTGGAGCATGTGAACAATCGATTCATGTCCGTAGTCTATACCTCTTGAAGAGTCATAGGAACGTACTCGGGAACTTACTCAACGATCGGGCGGCCGGGGGTCTCCAATTTGACCGCGTTCACAGAGGTAGACCACTTCGATAGCAACCGTGTAATTTCCATCGGTGAAAGCGGAAAGTATCCATGATCGAGCGCCAGTTGCTGGCCTTGCTGGCTGAGGGCAAACCGCACAAGTTCCTTCAAGGCCGGCGCAGGGGGTGTTTTTGGCGGTTTGGCGATATAGAGGTAGAGATGCCGTTCTAAAGGGTACGAACCATCCATGACGCTGTGGAAGGTCGGCTCCACATAACGGCCCCCTTTCACCATAGCGATCGGAACCGGCCGTACCATAGAAGTCTTGTACCCGATCGCGCTGAATCCAATCCCTTGCGGATCCTTGACCACGTCCAGTACGACCGATGCAGATCCCGGGGCATCGACTAACCGCGGACGAAACGTCCCGCCTTTGCAGACCTCGTCTCTGAACAGAGCGCTCGTGCCGGATTTGCCGTTCCGTCCATACAGCCGAATGGGGGCCTCGAACCATTCGTCCATCAGTCCGACGAGGCCCCAGGAGTCTATGTCATAGCTCAATCCACGCTGCCGTTCGCGGCAGAACATCGCGTCCAGTTCCTCCAGGGACAAGCCCGTAATCGGATTGTCTTTGTGAACGAAGACGGCCAACGCGTCGTTCGCTACGGGAACTTCAGTCGGTTCGAAGCCGTACTCCTTGACGAATGCTGAGATTTCATCGGTGGACATGCGGCGGGACATCGCGGCGATCCCGGTCCGATGTTGCAGAATAGCTTCCAGGCCTGTTTCAGACCCAGCCGATGCCACCACAGGTTTCAGGCCCGGGTGTCTGCGCGTGAGGTCGCGCATCCATGCGTCGATCAAGGGCTTCATGGTCTCAGAGCCGGCGATCTCGAGTTTTCCGGACACAGTCTCCTGAGCGACATAGGAAGGAATTTGAGGGTCCACTTCCGGACGGATTTGGCTCGAGGCTGGAGAGGCCAGTCCGGACCATGCGGATAATGCGGTGAGAACGATGAAGGAAAAGGATAGCACCCATCGGCGAAATTCCATGATCTGTCTCCTTATCCGGATGCGACCTGTTCAAGGCTGGCGTGTTCAATTTTAAAAAGCACAGATTCCAGCAAGATCACTAGGACGTTAACTCGGTGTTAACTCCATAGGGAATACACGAGTATCAGTGTCGCCTCAGTCATGCGAGTTTACCGACAATTTACACCACCCTAACGACCCGTATTCTTCGTCGCACGTATTATGACGGCAGCCATGCTGGACACACTACCGACGAAGACCGCCGTGCGAAATATGATTCTCATCTTCATGGAGTCCGAGCCGTTCGCTCAGTCGATTAAGAAGGTCTTCGAAGCAAACGGATATCACAGCGTGATCGTCGCCACCAAATCGGCCGCCTATATGGCAGCGAAGACGGCGGCGCCCTCGCTTGTCATCATCGACCGGCATCAGATTTCGATGATCGACCTGCGCCAACTACGCGCCGTCATGACCGTTCCTATCGTTGCCGTGCAGGAGCCGTCCAGCTTCTGTCCGGAGGATGACTGCATTCAAGATTACGAACGCGACATCGATCTCGTTGTCTGCAGTCGAAGCCCTCGTGAATTGGTGGCGCGAGCGAGGGCTATTCTTCGCCGCCGGGAGCCCCGGCTCGAATCGCACTCTCACTACAGCGCCGGTCCCCTTTGCATGGACCTGGATCGGCATGAAGTGACCGTCAACGGCCGAATGGTCAATCTGACCCCGAAAGAATTTCAGATTCTCCAGCAGTTTCTCGAATCGCCCAGCCGGGCTTTTTCACGCCAGGAAATGCTCAACCGGGTCTGGGGCGACGGGTTTGCCCTGGAAGAGCATGCCCTCGATGTCCATATTCACTCTCTCCGGCAAAAGATCGAGTTCAATCCAGCTTGCCCCAAAATCATCGTGACAGTGCGAGGCGTCGGCTACAAGCTGCGAGTCTGAGACAAACTCCGTCTATTTGGTCGATTTAGTCTATCTGGTCTGTCTCGTCACCGAATAGACAAGATAGACCGAATAGACCACCGGTCGAATGAGCTGAACTTTAGAATTCGTCGATGGAGACGGGATGAAGCAGCTCGCGGACTGAAAAGATGCCCACCACCGATCCATATTTGGTGACACCCAGGTGGCGTGTTTGATGTTTATCCATGAGGTCCGCCGCTTCGGTAAGCGGGCGGCGCTCGTCGATCCCGACGATGGGGCTGCTCATAATTTCCTCAACAGGAATGAAGTACGCCGCGCGATCGGCTCCGACGAATTTCTTGACGATATCCGATTCGGTGACGATGCCGACGATCCGGCTTTTCTGAGCCACGAGCACACTTTCAACATTGCAGGCCTTCATCAATTTCGCCGCTTCGACGACCGAGGTGCCGGTGTCCACCGTGACGATGTCTTTCTTCATCAATTGTCCGACTGTGATCATCATTTTCCTCCCTGTAATAATGAGTTGTATGTTGAAGCGACTGTATCAAGTCGGCATTGCGCCGCTGTTATAGGCATATTACTGATGCGTAAATTTAAGGCGCTTTGCCGCATGACAAGAACTCCACCTGCTACTCAACGCGGTGCAGGAGTGGGATTGTGTCATGGCAAGTTGCTTGTTGAGGACTGGAGTCTCTGCGCTGCGCCGCGCGATATGTTTTCAGCGCAGCCTGGACGGCGAGGAGGAGGAATTGCTGTTCGCTCTCTGCGTGAGGCACATGGAGTTCGATATATGGAATGCGAGGTGAAGGGAGCATGAAGACCTCCTGATTATAACGTGTGAATGCAGACTACAAGAAATAAGCATTCGGACTCATTAACACAGGGTAAAGCTTCGGTAAATTTAGGGCGTGGGCTGGCACGGATGGTTCTACGGCGATTCGGAGGCTGATAAACACCGGACGAGATCGAGATGTTACCGATTCATGATGCAAGCGCAACGAAGTAGTGATGCGCGCCGAGCAGTATGTATCCTAATACAGGCCCGTGGGTAGAAGGAGGTGAATCGGCATGCTGACCGAAATGCGCGGCGCATTCTTTCTCTTCGTGTCCCTCGGATTCTTCTTCGCCATCCTCGCGGTGTTGGCGCTGGGAATGGCGATGAAACCTGGCAGGTGGATCGAGCGCGTGAGGCATGTGAGTTGAGACCGGCGGTTTGAGCGACTCTTGTCGGGAGGCAGTCATGGAGCGACATCTCGATGTCGAGCTGAAATCTCTGAGAGAGAAGCTCTTGATCATGGGCGGCTCAGTCGAATTTCAATTACAGGACGTCTTGAAAGCGTTGATCGAGCGCAATTCGGATCTGGCGATTCGAGTTGTCGAAAACGATCTGTCGGTCAATCAACTGGACGTTGAAATCGACGCGACCTGTCTTAATTTACTGGCCCTCCATAACCCGGCGGCCGGCGACCTCCGGTTTATCACGACGGCCATGAAAATCTCGTCGGAACTCGAACGGATCAGCGATCTGGCTGAAAATATTGCGGAACGAGCGATCGAATTGAATCAAGAACCCCAACTCAAACCCTATATCGATATTCCGAGAATGGCCGAGTGGACAATCCGGATGGTGAAAGACTGTCTGGATGCCTTTATGAATCGCGATGCCGAACTGGCGAGAAAGGTGTGCCGGGACGACGACTATGTCGACGACCTCACGGAACAACTCTTCAGGGAACTCGTCTCGTTTATGTTGGAAGATCCAAGAACGATCACGCGGGCAACTCGTTTAACGTTCATCGGCAAGTATTATGAGCGGATCGCCGATCATGCTACAAACGTGGGCGAGCTTGTCGTGTACATGGTGGAGGGCAAAATTATCCGGCATAAGGCGACAGAGTGATCGGAACCGGGCCTGTCGCAGTGGACCTGTTTTTCATCGCATAGGGGTGCGTTCGATTGCTGTGCATCTCCCAGCGGTTCATCTCGGGAAGAGCAGGGCGCGCCAAGGTCATTGATACTCAAGGGTTTTCAAACAGGAAACCTTTTCGTAACAGAGGCCTGCCATACTGTTCGCAGAATCGAGCAGAAAGAATGCGAGAGGATGGAAGAGGTGGCGGTGAAAGACAACTCCATGACCATGGCCGAAATGAAAACCGTGGCGATTGTCGCGCATGACAATAAGAAACAGGATCTCCTCGCCTGGGCCAAGTTCAATCGTGGCGCGCTGGCAGGCCACAGGCTTATCGCGACAGGGACTACCGGAACGTTGCTCCATGCGGAGCTGGAGCTTCCGGTAGAACGGGTGCAAAGCGGTCCACTGGGCGGAGACCAGCAAATAGGGGCAAAGATCAGCGAGGGCGAAATCGACGTCCTGATTTTCTTCTGGGATCCGTTGGAGCCGCAGCCGCATGATCCGGATGTCAAAGCGCTGCTCCGCATCGCCGTCGTGTGGAACATTCCGATCGCCTGCAATCGGTCATCGGCAGACTTCTTGATTTCCTCCTCTCTCATGCCGCTGAAATACCGGCGGCTTGTCCCCGATTACGAGGGCCATCGCAATCGGCTGGCGCATTTGGACGTGGCATAGCAGGATGCGGAACTATCCACCGGCGCCACAGAGCGCAGTTTCCTGAAGTCTGCCGGCGCAGCTCACAACATGTTCGAAAGACACCTAAAATAAAGAACAGTGTTTACCCGGCACTACCCGGCAATTTACCCGCCAGTAACATAGGTCGGCGAAGCTTATAGCCAGGACTTGGCAGAAAAGAATCCATGCCGGCACAGGCCGGCTGCGTGGATTCGCATTTGAAAGGAAGATATGTCCAGAGGAAAGCTGTCTCAGCTGCAAGAGTTTGTGACCGAGGTCAGGGCCTTGGCATTTCACGCTGTGGTCATAGGGGTCAGCGCCGGAATCGCCTGGTCTCTCCCGAACATCGCCCGGCAGTTTCTGACATTCTGGTCGCATGTCGAACAAGAGAAAATGTTGCTGCTAACCATCGAGGTTGGCGTTGCGCTGCTGTTCATCGTCATGTCTAACTACCTGTGGAGAGCCCATAAGGACCGTCAGCAGGCCGTGATGGCCAGGGGAGCAGGGCTCTTTTCATTTTTCCCGTTACATGATCCGGGCGCCGGGAAAACGATTCGTAAGCTCAAACACCAACAAAGTTTGGGGCGGACGGTCCTGGCCATCGGGGTGACCGGTAATGGCACAGTCGTGGACGGTAAGTCCGAGATGCATGCGCTACTTGAGACTTGCCTCGAAGCGAAACTCATTCTCTTGAACCCATTCTCGGAGGAAGCCGCGCGGAGGGTTCAGTCTCTCTCTCATCCCGACATTTCCTCGGACCGGTTCCATCAAGAACTGCAAGACACTATCGCTTTGATCAAACGCTTTCGCGTCAACGGCAAGGTCATCCGGTTGAAGCTCTATTCCGATCGGCCGCATCTTCGGATGGTAATCCTCGGCGATTATTTATGGCTCCAGCATTACCACACGGGACTCGATGTACGCTGGATGCCGGAATACGTCTTCCAGCACAACCCCGATCATCACGGACTCTATAC
>CAZVEZ010000146.1:0-7083 GCA_964626135.1 uncultured Nitrospira sp. | reverse complement strand
GAGACGGAAAATCCTGCGGCGTGGGTATGGCCTCCACCGCCGAAGGACGCGGCGATGGCTCCCACGTCGATCCCATCCTCTCGCGAACGCATGCTGTAATACCGGCGTCCATCGCGATCGTGCCATATCACACAGAATGGATGTTCAGCGGAGAGGCGTTCGCCGATCTGACTCGTCAAGACCGCGCTGTGGATTGACGGAACGACGATTCCGTGAAAATCCACGAGCATCGCTTGCGCCGCGAGTTTGCTTACGAGCTCGTTTTCATAACGCAAGATAGCCCGGCCTTCCTGTTCCAACTCTTTTTGTTTGAACTGACTCCAGCGGTGATAATCGAACGGATAGGAGGCAACCGCCGCATTGATTTCCCGACTGGAGGGAAGCGCCCAAGTCCAGAGGTCCTTGTCTTGAATATAGTCGAGAAGCCATGGCGTGGGTTGATCGTGTGCCCATTCCCAGGCCAGGACTGCGCCGGACTTCTTCATGTCGAAATACGCATAAGGAAGGCCGGCGAGGGCTTTCTCTGCAGTAATATGATGGTCGAGCACGAGGAGCGCTTTTGTCTGGGCCGCCATGGCTTCCAGCGCTTCGCGGCTATAGCTGAAGTCCACGATGACCACTTGTTGGTCCTGTAGTCCTGCAGGAGGTGGATTGCCGTGCTTAACGGGGATGAACTGGGCCGCAGGAAATCGGTTCCAGATCGCCCATGCGGCGCCGAACCCATCGGCGCAATCGGCATGATACAACACAATGGTGGGAGGCTTAGGAAATAGGTACTGTGTGCGGGGACCAGCCATCTTGTCAGAGCATACCATGATGCCCCGCCGAGACTAAAGCGTCTTTGTGAAGAGAGATCAGAGTGTGTTGAGATAGTCGATCAGTTGACGCAGTCGACTGGCGCTCTGTCGGTTAGAAATAAAAACCAATCGAGGCAAGTCTCTCAGCGCCGGCTCGTCGAGTTCTTCGGGGAGCGGCCCGCGCAATTCAAAGGTTCCCTCGGATAACAGATCGCCAAATGTCTGATGAAGACCGGCTACCTGCTCGGGGGAAATGCCGGTTTTCAGTCGCATGGCCAGGAGCCGGCCCACATATCGAATGGAATGGAATCGCCGGTAGAACTTCCTGATCTCATCGACCGCTTCGTCTGTAGACGTGGTAATTTTGAACAGGCTGAGATCTTCGGGATTGATCAGTTGACGGGCCAAGAGCTGGCGAGTGACGAAGGCGTACCACTCGTCCCAATAGTCGCAACCGGGAGCCTGAAGACACACGATCGGCTGGGGGTCGCTCTTGCCTGTTTGAGCGAGAGTCAAAATTTCGAAACCCTCATCATGTGTTCCGAATCCGCCGGGGAACAAGGCGATCGCATTCGCCTCCTTCTGGAAAATCAATTTTCGGGTAAAGAAATATTTGAATGTGACGAGCTTCGGGTCATCGGCGATAGTGGCATTCGGGCCTTGCTCGAAGGGCAGCATGATGTTGACTCCGAAGCTGTTCTCGCGGCCGGCACCCTCCTGGCACGCGCGCATGATCCCATCGGCGCCTCCGGTGATGACCATGAACCCTTCCTCGACGATCTGACGGGAAAACTGGAACGCCATCTGGTAATTCGGATCATCCGAGGTGGTGCGGGCTGAACCGAAGATGCTGATCTTGCGCCGGCTGCGATAGTCATGAAAGACGCGGAAAGCGTGACGCAGTTCTTTCACCGCGCGGTTGACGATCTTGAGGTCCAGGATGTCCAAATGAGAGTCGTGGAGTCGAAGCGTTCCAGCCAGCAGTTCCTTCATGATGACCGCGTGCAGATCGTCTTCCGGGCTATCAAGCAAGAGGCGAATCTGATTGAGCAGTTCCTCATTCGAAGGGAGGGGCCGGGCGCGGGTCTGAGAGGTTTTCATCGTATTATCCATCTGTGCGATCCGAAGGACACAAAAATTCTATCAGTTGATCGCCTGTTGGTCAAAAGAACAAAGCAAATGAATGTGGTTAGGGCCGATTGGAGGGAGAAGGCATTGTTTGAAGTGCCCAAGCTCTGATACGCGCGAGATCAGCGGACGAGAGATCGGTGAACTGAATATCGACATGCCAGATCCGCGTTCCGCTTGATGGTTCATGGGGGTCTGTTTCCGGCAACTCGCCGGCCAGAACCCTGCCACGAATGGTCAGGGGTGTGTTTTGACCGGAAATGGAAAACGCCAGCGCGACATTCGATTTTGGCGTAAGCTTCGTCGCCGATTCGACCAAGGCGCCGACGTGATTGAGCTGAGTGATCATGGCGTTATGATGAGGCCCCAACACCGAGGCTCGTCCAACCACACTGACGACGACAGGGATTTTCGTCTTACGTCGGGATGGCGTGAGCATTAGGTCTTGTGCGCTGAGCACCCCCACCGGTTGATTTTGCTTGGTCACGATCAAAAGCGATGCGCCTGTTGTTACCATGAGTGTCGAGGCCTCGGCCAAGGCCTCATCGTATTCGATGAACTGAACAGGGCGTGTCATGATCGTCCGGACCTCGATGTCGTGCGGTTCGAGCCCTTGGGCAACGACTTTCTTCACAATGTCTATCGGGGTCATCAGGCCGAACCGGGTGTCGGTGTCCTTGACAAGTAGACAGGGTGCCTGTTCCCGTTCGAGCAGCAGCGCCGCTTCGCTGACGGAGACATCTCCCGGAATTTGCACGATCCCCGGTGTCATCATATGGGCGACCATAGTGTGTATGGGGTGCGCCGTCTTGAAGGGCTTGTCTTCGTCGTTCGGCATGGGCCCGAGACCTCCCCGATTCGCGTCTGCACGATTCGTGAGGGTTTCCGCCTCCGGCGACGTAAGCCAAGTATAGCAGACGGAGCCCTGGGAGCCGTGAAGTGGGCTTCCCTTGTCAAACAAGAGGTTCGGCGAATAGACTAGGCCAATTGTGAGAGCAGCACAAGAGGCGATTGATGGTTGACTCCGATTTTGTTCATCAGGATTTTCAGCAGCGCCTCAGCAACATTCCCGCACTAGGGATGGGACTGTCCGTCGACGTCTATACTCCCGACCTGTTCGCATTGGTGAGCACGCTGAGAGCGCGAGGCTTCCTGCCTGGTTATCTGGAAGTCTTTAAGGCGACGACGACCGCACTGACAAGGGTTCGGCAAGCGATGCCGGATATGCCGCTGGCCTACCATGGCGAAGGCTTGTGGATCACTCAGCCGGACGTGCAAGCCTCTCCGTTCTTTTGTCGGGATGTCGGCGAGATGATGACGCAACTCAACTGCCTGCAGAGTCTCTGGTTGAATCATGAATGTGCGATGAAGCAGATGGCGGGGTACTCGTTCGGCACGTATGTCCCGCCGCTCTATACTCCGCTCAGCGCCGAAGTAATCGCCGACAATATCACGGTGGTTCAACAGGCGATGGATCGGCAGAGTAGTCGGGGAGACGGGACCGCGCCGCTCTTTCTCCTGGAGATGCCTCCACTTACTTACTTTTCCGCAGGTACGCTATCGATTCCCAGTTTTTTCCGGCTCATCACAGCGTCGGCGTCCTGCGGTCTCGTGCTGGACATTGGACACCTCTGGACCGTCTATCGCTATACTGCCGCCTGTCGACGAATGTCTCTTGAACGATTCGTCGGACAATTCCTCGATGAATTTCCTCTGGACCGAGTGGTCGAAATTCACATAGCGGGATTGGCCTGCCATGAATCGGTCGGCGAGCTACAGTGGGAAGAGGGGCTTCCTGAATGGATCGATGCCCATGCTGCCCCAATTCCATCAGTCCTCTTCACCATGCTTGAACAGGTCCTGGCCCATTCGAACCTCGTCAGCCTCCGGGCTGTGGCGCTTGAAGTGGACACCAAATCGATCGAGATGATTGTGGCGGAGTATGCGGAGGCCGTCCGGCGTTTTTCTTTCCCTGTTCGGCAGACGATGGCCAGAGGAGCGACTAAGAAACAGGCGACGGGACTCATACTCCGCCCAGCACCAGCCCAGAAGCCTGTGCGCCAGTCCGATCGACAACAGTTGCGTGACGGCTATGCCCGCTACGCGCAAATCATTTCGGGGCAAATTCCTCTGTCAGGTCCGGAATGGCAGGATGTAGCTGGGGAGACCGATGGGGTCACACGGTATTACACGTCCTACATTCCTCACGAGATTCTCCATTGGGGAGGAGACCTTGCAGAGATGTTCCCACAGACCTGCCGGGTTTTGTCGGAGCGAGGCGTCTGCCTGACTGAGTTCGTAGCGTTCTGGTTTCGGTCGCCTCGCCCTCTCACGCACTCGTACGATTTCTTTCTCCTCAAGATCGAACGATTTTTCGAGTTTGTGACAGAACGTGCGCCGGATGCACGGGTGTGCGCACAGCAGGAATGCGACCTGTTGCGTCTGGCCTATGCGCAGGCGAATGAAGGGGGGGAACCGGCGATGGAGATGGAGCGAACACGATGAGTTTCTGGCAGTCACTCACCAGACCGATCATCGGAATGGCGCCGATGGACGGGGTCACCGATGCGACGTTTCGCCACACCGTGGCAATGCAGGGGAAGCCGGACGTGTCCTTCACGGAGTTCACGCATGTGCATGACGTCTGCCGGGGACCGGAGTTCTTATTGGACTCTCTCATCTATCATGAAGCTGAACGGCCGATTGTCGCGCAACTCTATGGGAAAGAGCCGGACCTTTTCTATCAAGCTGCTCATGCAGTTTGTGAATTGGGGTTTGACGGATTGGATATCAACATGGGGTGTCCCTCGCGGAGTGTCGCTTCATCGGGGTCAGGAGCGGGTCTGATCCGAACACCGGATGTGGCCCAAGCCATTATGCAGGCTGCTCGACAGGGAATTGCCGATTGGGCGGCCGGCCAGACCCTTGAAGGCTCGGGGCTCAAGCCAGGTAGAATAGCAGCGATCTGGAGGATGAACGAGCAGCGACAGGCTGCCCGCCCGCTCGTCCGGCGAACAATTCCCTTGTCTGTCAAAACACGTCTCGGTTACGACGAAGTGGTCGTTGAGCCCTGGATCAAACATCTCCTCATAGAGCGGCCGGCAGTCATTTCCCTGCATGGCCGCACCTTGCAGCAAATGTATCGAGGAGAAGCGGATTGGACCGCCATTGCTCGGGCGGCGGAGATTGTACGGGGAAGCGGGACATTGCTGTTCGGCAACGGCGATGTGCACAGTTATCACGACGTCGTCCGTCGCGTGCGGGATACCGGAGTCGATGGTGTGTTGATCGGACGAGCCGCGCTCGGAGCTCCCTGGTTCTTTCGGCAGAAAGAGGAGGCGCGACTTGTTCTGCAGCAACATCGGCCTGAGGAGCTTGAACCTTGGAGGCCGCCGCTCGATGTTCGCTTCGAGGTGTTGCTTGACCATGCCAGACGGTTCGAATCGGCCTGTGGGCAAAGCCAATTTCGGCGAATGCGTAAACATCTGGGATGGTACTGCAAAGGGTTTCCTCATGCCGCCTCACTTCGAGCCGATCTGTTCCGTGTCTCTTCAGTCGCCGACCTGGAACAGGCGCTGGCCGATTTTCGCGCGCGCAGCGCGAGTCTTGCGGAGGTCTCCAGCGAGATACCGCTCGAATCTGTTATCGCTGCCGGGTCCTTTCCGGCGTTCTAGATGTCGATCATTCTGGCTTCAACTTCTCCGCGCCGTCGCGAGTTGCTCACCCTGCTGGGCATCCTATTCGACGTCAAATACCCGTCGTTTGAGGAACAGCTGGCGGCTGATCGTCCGGCGGTCGAGCAGGTGCAATCCTTCGCTCAAGGCAAAGCCCGGTCCGTCGCAAGGCAAGAGCCTGAAGCGATCGTGCTGGGAAGCGATACGGTGATTGAGTTGGATCATGACGTGCTCGGGAAACCGGCCGATCTGGCGGAGGCGCGTACGATGCTTCGACGCCTGGCTGCTCGTAACCATTTCGTACACACGGCGGTTGCGCTCGTGTGTTCGGCGCGTGCGATAGATATCGTTGGCGTATCGACGTCCGTCGTTCGGATGAAACCGTTCGATGAACAAGCGCATGAACGTTATGTAGCGACGGGAGAAAGCCTCGGCAAGGCCGGCGCCTATTCGATTCAAGGTGAGGGCGGAAATTTAGTCGATTCCATTGACGGGGATTTCCCGACCGTGGTTGGTTTGCCGCTCCGCCTGGTCTCTCAGTTCTTTACGCAAGCGGGTGTGAGGGTACCGGTCGATCTCGATGAACTCTATGCCACCAAGCCCTATGCGAACTGGGCTCGTTTCCCGGGCTGATTGCAAAGGGGTAGGGGTTTCCGTACAATCCGCCCCATCAATCGTCGCGATGTTCACAGAAGGAGTGATGAGCGTGCGTTGCCTGGCATCAATGGTAAAAGTCGGTGGTGTCGCCACCTGTGCAGGTGTGGCTCTATTGACGGTTATCGGTTCCCAACCAGTCCTGGCCATCGATGTGAAGCTTTCAGTGGACGAGGCACAGAAGGCCTTGGAAGCCGGGCGGGTACCGATGGAGAAGGCCAATACTCCTGAGGACGTGAAAAAAGTCCTCCAGCAGGCTTCCATGGTTACGCGTGTGGGGGCCGACCCGGAGAAAGATCCATGCGGAGCCAGCGCCATCCTCCGGACCAAGCGCTACCGGCTGGAAGCCTTCGGCCGGCAGGAAGCGGCGGAATCCAAAAAGCGGAAGATGGATGTGCGCATGCCCGACGAGTTCATTAAGAAAGTCGTGGACATGCCCAATATGGAGATTGAAGTTCAGCTATGTGGCGATGACGAATACTTTGCAGAAGGCGCCTTGATCGAGTTACACCAGGGTTCCAAGAAGATCAAGCCCATCGATATTGGAAGAGCTGAACGTGGCCGAAAAAATGAGGGAAGCGGGCCGATCTACCGTTCACGGTTTACCGCCCTGTTTGCGTATGAAACGTTCGATCCCATGGCGGCGTCTGTGTTTGTCGTGAATCTTCAGGACGGACAAGAGGCGCGAATCGCGGCTGATCTTTCCAAGGTCAAGTAGATGCCGGACTTCGATCCCTTCCCCTAGCAGGCTGCGGAAAAACTCGGTTTATACATAACGCGCAAATGGAATCATACGTATGGCGCTGATAGCAAAATAATCGCAGGATGCT
>CAZVEZ010000145.1:0-7084 GCA_964626135.1 uncultured Nitrospira sp. | reverse complement strand
GTGGGCGGTGAAGACGGCGAAGTCCGAGGGGCAGGCCATTCAGTTTGCCTCACCCATCGTCGCCGCGCTCTCCTCTGAACCGGTGTCCCTATCTTCGTCCTTCGCAGATCGCCTCCGGTGATCCATACATTCTCCTTCGCCAAACTCCGTCAGCCTGCTGCCGAGTGCATGGGCTCTGATACAAATCATGCAGAGCGTTAAGGAGCAAACCGTTGGATCATCCGGTACTTCATCGCAATGTTCTCGTCCCTAGTTTCACGGCGATCTGGCTGACGCGAACACCGGGCAGGTCGAGCATCGCCACCGCTTCCTGCTTGTACTCCGTTTAAAAGCGCTGCCGTTATTCATGACATCCTCCTGGCCCACTCTGAGCCTTAATCAGGTGTCCGTAAAAGTGGGCCCGAACCCATAGAGCCCTATTTTGAAGCCTATGCTAAGCTTATTTCGTGGACACACAGAATTTTTACTTAAAACTCAGACCGTTTTCTAAATTCAGCCTTTTGACTGAAGATCGTCATTTCCAAAGAATTCCTACAGATTGGTCCATACTTATTACTGATATCAAAGGCTCTATGAAAGCAATAGCGGAAGGTCGCTACAAAGAAGTAAACATCGTAGGAGCAGCAACGATAGTGGTCGCCCGAAAGGCTATGGGGGGGAATGATTTCCCTTTCGTCTTTGGTGGCGATGGAGCGACTTTATTAGTTCCCAATATGTTTTTAGAATCTGTGTGTGAGAACCTGGGAGCTCTTAAGAAGCTTTCTATCGAAAATCATGGCCTAGAGTTGAGAGTAGGTGTAGTTCCAATTGAAGAGCTTCAGAAGCATGGCAAGCACATTGAAGTAGGAAAACTTGAAATAACCCCGGGAAGAAGCATTGCGATCTTGAGGGGGGAGGGGATAGCGTTCACCGAAAAGCTGATTAAGGATTCTGACAAATTTGAATTTAAAGGTACAGTCCCAAAAGAAGCGAATCTTTCCGGGTTATCTTGTAGGTGGCAGCCGATTCCAAGTCGAAGAGGGAAAGTAATAGCAATCCTTGTAAGTTCTCGGCGAGGCAAAGAGGTATATGGCGACTTCTTGCGGGAGCTTGAGAATATACTTCCGGACGGGATTGAGAACTCAAACCCCACGAATGTCGAGTTGGCCTCTTATAAATCTTTATGCCAACTCATTAAGGAAGAGATAAAGCTCCACTATTCTCCTTTGTCGCTTTCTTTCTTATTGCGAATTCTAGAAATTTCCTTTGCCGTTTTTGTTTTTAGATACAAGTTTCCCGCTCTTTTTTTTGATTCGACTAAGTATTCACAATCAATGAGGACACATTCAGACTTCCGAAAGTTTGATGATGTATTGAGAATGGTTCTTGACTGCAGTTGCAAGCAAATAGAGAATCTCAAAGAGTATTTGCAGCTGAGGTATGAAAAAAAAGACTTGTTCTATGGGACTTTCGAGACAGATTATTCCTTAATGACTTGTTTTGTGGAGGGATTGGGGCAAGGCCGGCACATTCATTTCATTGACGCTGAAAATGGCGGGTATGCCGCTGCCGCCATTGAGCTTAAAAAGCAAATGAAGTCTGAAATAGGTAAATGGTCACCGACAATCTAAACTGCTTGCTCGAAAACTCGATCGCAGTATCAGATCTAGGCGACGCTACCCTGTCTTGAGGAGCAGCCACGTTTAGAGTCCGGGTACTATCTCATCTGTATCAGTCTGATGCGGCGCGCAGGCTCATCTCACGTGTTGATGGTTCGGCTGATCGCGCGTCGCTCAACCTGTGATTTTCTTCCCACTCCGGAGGAAGAAAAGGGGTCGGGAGTCATTGTTTGACACGGGAGCTACCAATCATAGTCAGAAATGACTCCCGACCCTTTTTCTTTCAGCGCGGCCTGAGGCAGCAGGGCTTTGAGCCGAATGATGTCCTGTTTCACCCACGTCGGCTTCGGCTGGGCGAAGACCCGACGAGGCGGCATATCATGAGCGCGACGACTCCAGCGAGCACGAGACGGTTGGTGAAGGCGCTGCATCAGCCATCGGAGGATTTGCGCACACTGCGTCAGTATTCGAATGAGCCACGATCGCATCAGGCTGTCTCCGCGAAGTTGATTCTGGGAGTGAGAGGTGCACGGGTGTGGAGGCGTGACTCAGGTTACCGCTTCCAGGTCTCGATGACGAGCGTGGGTATACGCTGAAAGTGGGCGAGGTTGTTCGTGACCAAGGTGCACTGGGCCTCCAGCGCCGTGGCGGCAATAAGAAGATCCGCATCGGGAAGCAAGGCGCCCTGTCGATACAGTTCTCCGTACAACGTGGCGGCGCGGTCCACGATCTGGTCGGTGAGCGGGAAGATGAGACTGGATTGACAGAGGAGTGTAAACGCCGCCTCTTGAGCCCATGCCTGCTTGGCCCTGAGCCCACGCAGCAGTTCATACCGCGTGATGATCGAAAAGGCGAGGCGTTCGTGTTCGGCCAGATAGGTCCGCACCCGTTGCAACACGAGGGGATGTTGTTTGAGCAACTCAGAGAGAATATCGGTATCAAGTAAGACGGGAGGCTGAGACATTAGGCGGCCGGTTCACGGAAGAAATGCTGGCGGTCTAGGGCGATGCTCTCGACTTGTGCAATCTGTTCGACGGTCAACCCCTGATAGACGCCGGCCGCCCGCTGCAGAATTTCTTCGGCACTCACGGGTGTCGCCGTCTCTACCGTGACCTGCACCTCCGCATTATCCGCCAGTGCCAACGGTTCCAATGGCTGTAAGACGCCGTCATGGTATCGCGCTTTGATCGTCTGTCGCATTACCCGTCCCCCCGCCGCCGCTCGTTGTTCTTACACCGTGACATTGTACCGAAACCGCATGAAAATCGCACTACCTGCTTGAGAGTGCTTTATCACGACCGATCTTTAAATCACACGACCATCTTTGCCGACCGGCATGACGGGTAGCTTTACACCCTCACAGATTGCCGGTGGGCAAGTGGCCACGTTGACCCTCAACAGCGGCACGGCCCCCACTGGCCTCACGACGATCACGGTGTCCGCCACGGCGAGCATCGAGGGGCAGACGATCGTGCAGCAGCATCCGCTGCAAGTGAACGTGCTCGCAGCTGGGACCACGACGTTAGCGGGCCGGATTCTCGCGACGAAGGACGATGCCCCGATTCCCGGTGCCATCGTGAAGCTCGGCGCGCTCAGTGCGACGACGGATGCGAGCGGGAACTTCTTACTGACGAACGCGCCGACCGGTTTACAGGTGTTACTGATCGATGGCCCGTCTGCGCTCTATCCGGCGGATCTGCCGGTACAAATGACGATTCAGCCCGGCATTGCCAACGTGCTGCCCTATCCGGTGTTTCTGCATGAGGTGAGCCAGAATTATTTCCCGATCACGCCCGGCGCCCAGACCGTCATTGCGCCCCCGGACATTCCCGACTTCACCATGCTCATTCCCGCTGGGACCACGATTACCGGCTGGGATGGGCAGCCCAATGTGAAGGTCTCGATTACGCCGGTGCCGGTGGATCGCATTCCAGTGACACCTCCGCCGGCGGAGTTGCAGATGAAGCAGACGTATCTCTTCAACTTCGGCAAGCCGGGTGGGGGCTATCCCAGCCGACCCATCCCGGTGCTCGCCCCCAATGATCTGGGCGGATTGCCGGGCCAGCGGGCGGACTTCTGGTACTTTGATGAATCGCCCACGCCGGACCCCAATTCCAATCAATGGAAGAAATATGGAGAAGGGACGGTCAGTGCCGACGGGCGGCAGATCATTCCGGACCCAGGCGTCGGCCAGCCCAAGTTCTGTTGCGGCATTTTCGGGGTCGTCATGCAGATCCTCGAGGCGCTTGGCCGGTTTGTGGGTATCGGCGGGGGTGACCCTGTTCTGCTGCAAACCGGGATGTTTAACCTTGAGCAGACGGATCTCGTGCTGCCGGGGCGCCTCCCCATTGTTATTCGCCGCGCGTACCACTCACAAGATCCGGGCTCTCCACCCGGGTCATTTCCGCCACAACCTCCGGTCCGAGCCCTCGTCAATTCGAATGCCTTTGGGTTCAACACCACACTGCTGGACTATGACGACCGCATGGAGCTCCGCGGCAATGGGCAAACCCTCTCCGCGATTGCCGGCTTCACGCGGGAGAACCTGTCGCGGCAATCCGACGGGACGTATCGAGCCACGCGCTCGCCGGAGATGGCAGGACAGATCGGGCGCGTGAATCAGGATGGCTCGTCGACGCTTCGCGACAAGAGCGGCACGGTTCGATCGTTTGGCTCAGATGGCTGGATTCGCAGTATCACGGATCGCACTGGGAATACCGTCACGATTGTCCGGAGCGGCGCGCAGATCCAGCAGATCATCGAGCCCGGTGGCCGGGCGCTCACGTTCCAATATGCGGGCGGAGGAATCAGTCAGATTACCGATCCACTCGGCAGGACCATAACCTATACCTATGAACCCCCAACCGGCGGCTATGCGGTCCCTCGTCTCCATACCGCCACCAATACGGCTGGTGGTGTCACCACCTATGGCTACGCCGGGCCCTATAACATCGGGACCGTCACCGATGCGCGGGGGATCACGTATCTGACGAACACGTATTGCAGTGGGACTGCGTGCCCGCCCGATCCCGCCGTGGTCTCCCAAACGCAGGCGGATAGTGGCGTCTATACCTTCGACTATGTCGTGACGAACCGGGCCATCACGCAAGCCACCGTCACTGATCCGCAGGGCCACGCGACGGTCCACCGGTTTAATGGTCGCAGTCACGACGTGGTCACCGTCGATGGCGTGGGGCAACAGACGCGCAAGACGCGAGACTTTACGACGAACCAGGTTTCCGAAGTGCGCGATCCCCTGAACCGTTTAACCAAATACACCTATGATCAGGCGGGGAATGTGAACTCCATTCTCGATCCCCAGCAGAATCCGACGATCTTTGAATATGAAACACATTTCAATCGCGTGACTCGTATTACCGATGCTCTGAATCAGCTGACGCGGTTCACCTATGATCCGATGAACGGCAACTTGCTCTCAACCATTGACCCACTCAACCATGCGACCAACATCACCTACAACCAGTTCGGCCAGCCGATTAGTGTCACGGATGCGCTCAATCACACGACGACGTTCGAGTACAACGAAGTGGGCGATCTGATTGCAACCGTCGATCCGCTCGGCAACCGCACGCTGCGCTTCTACGATGCGGTCAGCCGGTTGTTGGCCATTGTGGATGCCAGAGGCAAAGGCACCCAATTCACCTATGATGCGCTCAATCGTGTGACCCAGATCCACGACGCGATCAATGGGATCACCGCATTCACGTATGATCCCAATGGGAATTTGTTGACTATCTCGGACGCGAAGAACCAGATGACCACCTACACCTATGACAATGTGGATCGATTGGCGACGCGGACTGATGCGCTGAACCGGACAGAGAGTTATCAATATGATCTCGTGGGGAACCTGACCACCTTCACAGATCGCAAGGGGCAAGTGACCACGTTTGAGTACGATGCGTTGAATCGGCGAATCCAAGCCACCTACGCCGACAGTACCGCGACCTTTACGTATGACACCGTGGGACGGCTGACCAAATCCAGTGATACCGCTCTCGATACGGGCACGATTGAGTTTGCCTATGATGTATTGGATCGCCTCATTCAAGAGGCGACCGGGCAGGGGACGGTCAGCTATCAATATGATGTACTCGGTAGGCGGACGACCCTGACCGTGAATGGGCAGCAGCCGACGACGTACCACTATGATGCGGCGTCACGGTTGACACAAGTCGCACAGGGATCGTTGATGGTCGGCTTGGGTTATGACGACGCCAACCGCCGGACATCGTTGAGTTATCCCAATGGCACCAGCACCAGCTATACTTACGATATGGCGTCACGACTCACCAACATCCTGCACCAAGGTCCGAGTGGTGTGATTGAGAACCTCGCCTATGGGTATGATGCCGCCGGGAATCGGATGAGCCTGACGCGCAGCAATGCACCGGCCTCGCTGTTGCCAAGCGCGGTGGCCTCGGCCACCTATGACGCGGCCAACGAGCAAACGTCATTCGCGGGGGCGACGTTCACGTATGACGCGAACGGCAATCTCACGAACGATGGGGTGAACACCTACCAGTGGGATGCGCGGAATCGGCTGATCGGGATCAGCGGCGGATCGACAGCAAGCTTTAGCTATGATGCGCTCGGACGCAGAATAAGCAAGACGATCAATGGGGCGAGCACCCAGTTCGCGTATGATGGGAACGACATTGTGGCGGAAATTGGTGGGGGAGCGGTCGGAGCCAACTATCTCCGCTCGCTGAACATCGATGAACCGTTCATTCGGCAGATGGGAACCGGGAATGAATACTATCATACGGATGCATTGGGCAGCAGCCTAACCCTCAGCAACGGACAGGGTGTTTCAGCGACAACGTATACTTATGAACCATTCGGAAAGACGAGTGTGATGGGGACATCAACGAATACACTCCAGTTCACTGGTCGTGAGAATGATGGCACAGGTTTATATAGCTACCGTGCAAGGTACTACAGCCCACATGAAAATCGATTTATTGCCGAAGATCCAATATTGGCGCCATTAACTCCGCTGAGTGTAGGACTATGCTCAAAGGCTAATATGACAATCTGGCTGCTGCCATCACGCCTAGCGCTCGCAACAAACGATGGTCCGACGAAGATCTTGGCTGGGTACACGTATATTACCAATAACCCGCTAAGTGCGAGAGATCCTATGGGGTTGGAGCCGCAGTCTGAACTTCCCTGCAAGGCTCAAGTTCAAAAATGCCTGGATGCTACGAGCAACATCACGATGTTCCCTTCCGGTCTTGTTAGCGATTGCATACAGAGTGCATTGAATGCTGGACAGTATGGCCGCCAAGCCTGCTACAGCCTAACAGACAGGCAGCAAGCAGCAACGTGTGTGGCTGCGATAGTTTCGAGTAGCTCCACAGCGTGCTTCGCGAAGGCAACCACTTCGGAACCAAAAGCTCAAGAGGCCTGCAGAGCAAATAAAATAACAGAGAATTGCCGTTAAGAAAACATTGACGTTTCAT
>CAZVEZ010000144.1:0-7098 GCA_964626135.1 uncultured Nitrospira sp. | reverse complement strand
CTTGATAGCCCTGCAAGAATCGGCCGCTCGGGTCCACAATCTGCCCAAGGTTGTTCACTTCGAATTGTCCGGCGCGAGAATAGGACGTCGTCCCCGTGTTATCGCGCAACCCGAAGAACCCATCTCCATCGATCGAGAGATCCAAGGTATTGCCCGTATTCGAGAGGGAGCCCTGGGCGAAGCTCGTCTGCACATCGTTCAAAAATCCTCCCAATCCGACTTGCGCGGCGCTGGACCCGCCGCCGAGCGAGGCCGACACTAGATCGGCGAATGATGCGCGGCTCGACTTGAACCCGACAGTCCCGACATTCGCAATATTGTTCCCGATCACGGACATCGCATTCCCATACGTATTGAGTCCGCTGACAGCCGAAAACAGCGAGGTTAAAATTCCCATGTTGTGTCTCCTTTGTTCATCGCGAACGACGGTTCGCCTGTCGGTGAATGATGCTCGTCCTGCTTTCTACGCCACGATCTGAGGGTGCGGCGCCGGTGGAGACGTCGCCGCTTCCTGCAGCGCCACACTTCGTTTCATCAAGGCCACAAGCTCGGTCATTTGACCCAGCTGACTGAACTGCGCGGTCTGCGCAATGAAATCCTGGTTTTCGAGAGGCTTGAGCGGGTCCTGATACTGGAGCTGGGTGACGAGCAGCTTCAGGAACTCATCCTGGCCGAGTTCTTTTGGTCCGGTCGTCTGAGGGGCGGGCAAGTTTGTCGAATTGACTATCGCAGCGAAGTCGATCATGACTTTCTCCTTTCATTCAACACAGGATTGTGAACGTGTGGCTTCATAAACTGCGAAACCATATATCAGCACGCGAAATGTTCGATAGTCTCCCTCTGCCACAACAGGAGAATCCTCCTACAAGATGCTCAAAAAGGCCGTCCAGCTAGGCCGCAGCGAGTGAAGACCCGAGGCGTACCCTTGCGGTACGTTGAGGGTCTGAACGATGCGAGAACGCCACTGGCAGACTTTTTCAGCATCTTGTTATGCAAATAGGCTCAACGCACGTGTGGGCTGGTAACTGGGCCGTTCTCGATCCTCGCGCTGGGAGTCCTGGTCCTGTGACGCCGATTGCTGTCCCAGTGCTCCATCATGTCGCCGAAACTGCCGATCAGAAAACGTTTCCTGCCGACCTTCCTGATTGATGTGCACCTGAAACTGACCCAGTTCCATCCCGGCCTTGGTCAAGGACTGCTGAAGCTGATCCTGTCGCATGAGCAGAAGCGAGCCAAGGTCGCTTCGATCGGTCGTGAACTGTGTATGCACCGTCTGGTCTGCCATGGAGATCCGGACGTTGAGTGGACCGGAGCCGTGAGACGGCAATTCCAGATGGACAGTCTGAGCCATGCCCGGCGTTGACGTTGCAGTGACCGGATGATTCCCATCGAGAAATCCCTGTGCCAGCTTCAACTGATCTGTGGCCGATGCCCCAACAGGAGAGCCCGTTCCCTGTGGCGGCGGCGGTGATTGCCGCACCAGCATAAATTGATCGATGAAGAGCGGGGGCTGCTTAGCCCGCATCACCGGTTCTGACGCCCCACTGGTGTTGGATTGAAAGAGGGCCCCATCTTCTTTCCCCTGTGCAGAAGCGCCGAATGGATCCTGTCCTGCCCCTGCACTCTGTTCACCAACACGAACCGAGAGAGATTGTCCCGGCAACGTGGTCTCTTGAGCCCGCTGCTCTTGCAGCATCGACGACGACCGAATGTCTGTCGACAGCCGCTCAAGCAATTGAACGGTCCCATTTCTATACGCCGCAGGGAGGAGATCGCCGCTCTCTTGATGCTCCACGGGAGGAGATACCGCATGATCGGAAATCGGGAAACTCGGTGGCCGCATGCCGGGCAGAGTCGAGGCATCGGACGGTTGTTCGAGACAGACAGGAGCACGATTGGCTGAAGCGCCTCGATCATGACGAATGGGCAACTGAGTCATCGTGGGGGATTCTCCCTGCGCCGCAGGAACGTTACTCGACCGATCTTGATCGAGAGTCGGTTGCGGCAGAGGCACGTTGAAAGAATCCGTGGTCATGGACGGGGCCGGATTAACCGCCATAGTCTCATGGCCTACAGTACTATTGTCCGGAGCCATCGTTGTCGCCGGGCCTTGGATGGTAGGCGTTTTGGGGGACGAGATCGGGGTCGGGGTCGGAGCCGGAGTCGGAGCCAGATCCAGAGCCAAATTCGGAGTCATCTTTGCGGTCGCGGTCGGTAGGGACTCCGTCGTGTCGTCCACCGGAGCTGCTGTCTCATGAGCGGCGGGCGCTTGATCCAGTGCTGCCGTCACGATTTCGATCAATGATGTTCCTGTGGCAGGAGCGCCTGCGGCAATGGCTACAGGTAGCTCGATCGGATTGCCGACGTCAGAAAGCGCCGGGGCCTGTTCATCATGTGTCGTCTTCACCGCGTCTTTGAGGAGAGCCGAAAAGGCTCCGCAGAGGATAGGCTGCTGAGGCTGGCATATTTCTGCCGACACACTCGAACTCGGTTGGGCAGTCGGATAACCGGCTAAGGTCAGGAGAATCCCGCTATCCATAATTGCGACTCACTCCATCAAGCTGCGGCTGAAGATCCGGATGCTGGTCCCGGTCTCTTCAAGCTCTATGCCATCTCGAATATCGCCGGATCTATCATTCGGCGTGGAGTTCACGCAGGAATCACGGGCTGACGGGAGAACACAGGGAAGAAGATGCAGGGTGTATCGGCAAAAATTTCCGTGTGAGGGAAATAACGAAACCTACGGCGTGGCGAGAAATTTTTCCGTCAACTTTGCAGCGCGATCGACTTTCACCTGTGCCAGAATCGCTCCGGCAGATTTACTCTTGATGAGACGGAGAATCTCCAGCGCTTTCCGATCCGCCATGCGTTCGATTCGCGCAGCCGCCTCTTCTGCAGGCATGCTTTCATACATCTTCGCCAACTGCCCGAGCCGCTGCGCGCGCACGTCTTCCACCTGCTTGCCGTGAGAAGCTTGTTGACTCAAGACGGCTTTTTCGCGCTCGAGACGGCGCTGTTCTATCGCCTCGACCTTGCTCAATATCTCCTCAACTTCAACTTTGAGAATCGCTAACCGCCCCTCGGCTATCCGAACCGCTTTCTCCCGACGCTCCAGATCGTCCTTGCGCTGCTGAAACATGGCGATCATTTCCTCCGGCACAATGAGCGCCGGGCCTTGAGCGGGTTCAGCTGCCGGCGAGAATGAGTCAATCCCCGATGTTTTGCCCGGTTCTAATGATGCCGGCCGCGTCGACATATCGTCCGCAAGAGGAGACGGAGGTTCCACTCCCTGCTCAGCCGAAGCCGAGATAAGTTGAGTCGTCGACCAGAGCAACGCGGCGATCATGCCGATCACGATGCCGGCACACCACCTCCTGCCACCGCACCCTGTCGGACGAGGCAGGATACTGATGCTGCCGTCATGACGACGGCGGAACGAATGATTCAGTAGAGACGTGGCGCTATTCACATGACCCTCGCACGGCGCGCAGCCTCGTCCATTTCCATTTGGTCGACTCTGTCTTGTACAAGGCGACGTTGTTGGTCCATGCGTTCGGCCAGACGATCGAGCTTACGGCGATCCTGCATGGCTTCGCGCAATGCATCCTGTTTCTGACTCCATGCCTCACGAAGTTGCCCTTCCAACTGCTTGGCTGCCGCCAGTTTCGACGTCTCAGCGCCAAGCCTGGACTGCCACACCAGAAATTCATCCAGAGCCACCCCTCCACCGGCCTGGGCCAGGTACGCCTCTGTCAGACGTTTCATCTGCTCATCAAGCAGGCGAAAGCGCGCTTCGATATCTTGGAGTTCCTGACGCAGAAGGAAGAGCTCCATCCGCACCACCTCTTCTACCTGCGCGCGATAGCGTCGCAACACATCGAGTTTCATGCGGCCGCCTTCATCAGCGCGAGTACGTCCTGAATCGAGGCGCCCATCGAGACGGATTGCTCGATATCTTGACGAAGAAAGGCATTGATACCATCTTGAGCCCTCACGGCTTTGTCGAGATCGCGATTGGTGCCCGCCTTATAGGCGCCGAGCATGATGAGATCCTCAGATTGCTGGTACCGGGCCTGCATCTCGATCATGGACCGGACCGCGATATAGTGATCACGCCCCACAATGTCTTTCATCACCCGACTCGTGCTGTTCAGGAGATCGATCGCTGGAAAATGGTTGCGCGCGGCCAACTGCCGTGAGAGCACGATGTGACCGTCCAGGATCGACCGGACCGCTTCCGCGAGAGGGTCGGAGAGTTCGTCACTCTCCATGAGCACCGTATAGAGCCCCGTGATCGCGCCGGAATCGGGGCCTGTTCCGACTCGTTCCAGAAGCTTGGGCAACATCGTAAAGACGGAGGGGGTATAGCCCTTCGTGGTGGGCGGCTCCCCGATGGCAAGTCCGACTTCGCGTTGACTATGAGCCAGGCGGGTGAGTGAATCCATCATCAGGAGAACCTGCTTGCCGCAGTCGCGGAAGTACTCGGCAATCGCCGTCGCAATCAAGGCTCCCCGTAATCGCACGAGCGGCGGCTGGTCCGACGTGGCCACGATCACCACAGAGCGACCGAGCGCTTCGGGGGTCAAATCGCGCTCGAGAAATTCATTGACCTCCCGTCCCCGCTCACCGATGAGCGCGATAACGTTCACGTCGGCCTTCGTGTAGCGGCTGATCATTCCGAGCAGCACGCTCTTCCCGACGCCTGAACTGGCAAAGATGCCGACCTTCTGGCCGCGGCCACACGTCAGACAAGCATTGATCGCCCGGATACCCAGATCGAGCGGTTCCGCAATACGCGTTCTCTTCAGAGGATTAATCGGCGCGGCATGCAACGGGTACCGGTGTTCGGTGATTAGGGGGCCGCGCCCGTCCAATGGTTCTCCAAGTCCATCGAGCACACGGCCGAGCAGCTGCGGCCCGACCGACACCGACGCGCAGTGTCCTTTCATGAGCAGCCGGCTGCCGGGACCGATCCCGCGCATCTCTCCAAGCGGCATCAGTAACACCCGGTCGCCGCGAAACCCGACTACTTCCGCCGGCACGATTCCCTCTCCGTCTTCGCGGGTGACATCGCACAGTTCTCCGACCGATGTCATGGGGCCGTAGCCTTCGATGACGATCCCGACTGCCTGCGCCACACGGCCCGAGACCACAAGCGGATCTGCCCGCTCAATCAGCTCGACGAGATTCACGACGGCCTCGTTTCTGTAAGATCTCGCCGAGTCGCAGTAACTGCGTGTCCAGCGACGCGTCAACCAGCCGATTTGTGGATTGCACCAGACAACTCCCGCGGGAGAGAGACGAATCGCCCTCGACATGCATCACGAAAGCCGGGGGCCGATCGCGACACAACTCCGCGCGAGCCGCTTCAAGGACGGGAGCGTCGGACGGATGCGTGCGCACAGTCACGATCCCGGCTTCACGAACCGTCGCCAACGCCGACTTCAACAGCGCGACCACAGCATCCTGACGTTCAATCATCGTGTCGCGCAGAATCCGTGTCGCTAAACTGAAGGCCAGTGCCGTCACGTCGTCTTCGACCGTGTGATGAAGCGACGTCCGTGTGTCGTCGAACCGGCGAACGGCGTCGGCCAATAACTTCTGCTCCTGGTGTCTGGCCGCGGCAACTCGAGCGCCGGCTCGGCGTTCACCTTCCGCAATGCCTTGATCGTAGTCCGAAACGGTCTGATCGCCGACGAATCGATCGCCCGTATCGAAATCAGTCAACGCAAGCGTGCGGCAACGAACGCCGGCCGCGCGAACCACCGCCTGCTTCAAGACCGTATTCTCAGAGCGCAGGCGATAGAGTTCAAGTAACCGATTCACAGTGATGCGTAATACATCATTATCAAATGGTTTTATAAGAAACTCTGCGGCTCCTGCTTTCATCGCCTTGACCGCCAGATCCACCGTGCCATATCCAGTCATCACCAGCCCCATCATACGGTGATCCCGTTCGTAGGCCTGCGTGAGCAGCGCAATACCATCTTGGTCCGGCAATTTGACGTCGGTAATCAGGAGCGGCACGGAAGAGTCTTTGAGTACGGCATGGGCTTCCCGTGCAGATCCAACCGCGCGCACACGATGCCCTGCCGATTGCAGCAGTCGCACCAACAATTCCCGGATGGCTTGCTCATCGTCGACGACCAAGATAGCGCTCTCCCGTTGACGGCTGAGAGCTCCGCATGGCTGAGCGAGTGCCGCATGTCCGTTTGTCGAATCTTCCATCTACAGCATCGCCCCCTCTCCCCCGGCGCCGGCGATGACGATGCGTCCTTCCTCTTCAAGTTTCCGGCAGACCTTGAGGATATTCTGCTGCGCCTTCTCGACATCGGCCACCTTCACCGGTCCCATCGCCTCCATATCGTCTTTCAACATCTCCGCCGCCCGGCTTGACATATTTTTGAGGAACTTCTCCTTGGTTTCCGGACTCGCTCCGCGCAACGCCCGGGGAAGGTCTTCTTTACTGACCTCTTTCATAAGCTCTTGCATCCCGCGGTCATCGAGTTTAATCAGATCGTCGAAGACGAACATCAACCCTCGGATCGTATCGGCCAGAAGTTGATCGCGTTCGGCGATCTTCGACATAATGCCGCCCTCCGTCGCTTTGTCGAGGGTCGCAAGAATATTGGCAATCGCTTCGGCGCCTCCGACGGTCGTCGCGCGAGTGCCGGTACTCGCAACCAGTGAACTCTGCAATGCATCGCTGAGTTCTTCAAGAACGCTCGGCTGCAAGTCCTCCATCGTCGCGAGGCGCAAGGCGACATCCGCCCGAAGGGTTTCAGGGAGGTCGATCATGACGGCGCCGGCCTGATCCGGATCCATGTGCGCCAGAATCACGGAGATCGTCTGGGGATGCTCGGTCCTGATCATTTGCGAGACGGACTTGGCATCGACCCACTTCATCGCATCGAGCCCCGGGTATACCTTATTGGTCATGGACTCGATCATCCGGTTGGCTTTTTCAGCTCCGAGCGCCTTGGACAGAATCGCTTTGATGTATTCCTTTCCTTGAAACGTCACGTCACCGCTCGCGCTCGCCTTATCGAACTCGTCGATCACGATCGACTCTTCTTCGCGCGTGATATTCGCCGTCGC
>CAZVEZ010000143.1:0-7156 GCA_964626135.1 uncultured Nitrospira sp. | reverse complement strand
CGCCACCCACAGACGCAAAATTTCTGCGCCCGATTGTTTGATCACGTCCTGCGGCGCGACAACGTTTCCGGCCGACTTCGACATTTTCTTGCCCTGCCCATCGAGAACAAAGCCGTGGGTCAAGACAGCCTTGTAAGGCGCGCGATGATCCGTGACGACGCCGGCCAGCAATGCGCTGTGGAACCAGCCTCGGTGTTGATCCGACCCTTCGAGGTAGAGATCGGCAGGCCACCACTTCCGTCCTTTCAAGACCGCAGCGTAACTGACACCGGACTCGAACCAGACATCGAGAATATCCCGTTCCTTCTCGAAATCAGTCCCGTTGCACTTCGGACAGGCCGTGCCCTTGGGCAGGAGATCGGCAGCCGATCGTTCGAACCACACATCAGCCCCTTTGGATTCTATCAACGTCGCGATGTGCTCGATCACGGTCGGATCGGCCAGGACAGATCGGCACCCGGCACAGGTGAAACCGGGAATCGGCACGCCCCACACACGCTGACGCGATAAACACCAATCAGGGCGGTTCTCAATCATCCCGTTGATCCGATCGCGGCCATAGGCTGGAATCCATCGAACTCGCTCAATTTCAGCGAGCGCCTCTTTCCGAAGGTCATTCGTCTCCATCGACACAAACCACTGCTCGGTGGCGCGGAAGATGACGGGATTCTTGCAGCGCCAACAATGCGGATAGGAATGGTTCAACGACCCATGGCCTAACAACCGTCCGTTGGCCTGCAGGAACTCCACAATCTTCGGATTCGCCTTCAACACATGCTGGCCGGCAAACTCCTTCACCACGTCGGTAAACCGCCCGCCGTTGTCGACCGGCGCAAGAATCTCCAACCGTTCCCCCGGCGTCGCCTTGGCATTGTGCTCAAGAACGAGGATGTAGTCTTCCATGCCGTGACCAGGAGCAATGTGGACACAGCCGGTTCCCTGATCGAGGGTGACGAAATCACCGAGTAGAATAGGCGAGAGGCCTGTCGTCAGGGGGCGTTGCGTCTCGATCCCTTCAAATCCTTCTCTCCCCTTCTTCACTCCAAACACTCGAGCCCCTTCGAGACAGCAAGCCTTCACCACACTTTCCACCAATTTCTCCGCCATGATCAGAACCTCGTCGCCGAACTGAACAAAGGCGTAGTCGATCTCGCCATGCAAGCAAACCGCTTGATTAGCCGGGAGAGTCCAGGGAGTGGTCGTCCAGATGACGACGGAGACCAACTTAATATCGACGGGGAACGCGATGCCGGGAAACGTCTTGCAGAGCACCGTGGGAGAAGTGACCAATGGGAACTTCACATAGATCGAGGGAGAGGTATGGTCTTCATACTCGACTTCCGCCTCGGCAAGAGCCGTTTGGTCCGCCGTGCACCAGAGCACCGGCTTCAGTCCCTTATAGACGCCTCCCCGCTCCACGAATGCACCGAACTCACGGATGATCGTGGCCTCGTAGCCTGGATTCATTGTGAGATAGGGATGCTGCCAATCGCCCAGGATGCCGAGCCGCTGGAATTCTTCGCTCTGAATCTTGACATACTTCTCCGCATATTCACGACAGAGACGTCGGATGGCCGGAGTATCGAGCGTCTTTTTCTTGTCACCAAGTTCTTTGAGGACTTGATGCTCGATCGGGAGACCATGGCAATCCCACCCCGGAACATAGGGGACCTGATATCCTGCCATCGTCTTCGATTTGACGATGATATCTTTAAGAGTTTTGTTCAGCGCATGTCCGATATGAATACGGCCATTCGCATAGGGTGGCCCATCGTGCAAGACATACCGCGGCCGGCCTTTCCCCGCCTCCTGAATCTGTTCGTACAACCGTTCCTTCTCCCATGAAGCCAGGAGCTCAGGCTCCCGCTGCGGCAGGTTCGCCTTCATGGGAAAACCGGTTTTCGGCAGATTGAGTGTTGCCTTATAATCCATGTCTTATCCAGCTGCGAAGCTGTCAGCCTTCAGCGATCAGCATGTGAATAATGGTGATGGGAGGCTTTCAGTGTAGCCGAGCAGGAATATACCGGAATGCACGAGGGAGGCACCAGCCCCTTCTTCCTACTCGCGCTGAAAGCTGATAGCAGACAGCTGATCGCTATTAGCTCACCGCCATCATGCGGTCTAGCGCGATCCTGGCCCAATGCTTCTCGTCGTCAGGCACGACGATAGGGTTCACGACGTGGCCATCGGCAAGGTTTTCCATGGCCCAGCAGAGATGGGCTCCATCGATCCGGAACATCGTCGCGCACTGACAGACCGTGGATGAGAGGAAGAGGACCGTCTTGTCCGTGAGATCGCGCTTCAATCGATTGACCAGATTCAATTCCGTTCCTACCGCCCAGGCCGTCCCTGGCGGCGCCGTCGTCACCGTGCGAATGATGAACTCTGTGGACCCGGACAAGTCTGCCCGATTGACGACATCCTCATGACATTCAGGATGGACGATCACTTTTCCATCCGGATACCGCTTGCGGAAATTGTCCACATGCACGGGCTGGAACATCTGGTGCACACTGCAATGGCCTTTCCAGAGGATGAGCTTCGCGCGCTGGATCGCTTCACGCGTATTCCCCCCATTGGGCTGATAGGGGTCCCAGACGATCATGGCTTCTCTCGGCAGCCCCATCTTGTTTGCCGTATTACGCCCCAAGTGCTCATCCGGGAAAAAAAGGATCTTCTCCCGCCTGGCCCAGGACCATTCAATCACGGCTTTCGCGTTGGAGGACGTACAGGTGATCCCGCCATGTTCGCCGCAAAACGCCTTGAGCACCGCGGCAGAGTTGACATAGACCGCCGGCATCACGGTTTCTTCCACAGGAAGGATTCGTCCCAGCGTCTCCCAACATTGATCAACCTGTTCGATGGCCGCCATGTCTGCCATGGAACAGCCGGCGGCCATGTCAGGAAGAATCACCGTTTGTTTGGAGCGGCTCAGAATGTCGGCGGTCTCAGCCATGAAGTGCACGCCACAAAAGACGATGTAGGGCCGCTCCGACCGCTCGGCTGCCAACTTCGAGAGCAGGAGGGAATCTCCACGAAAGTCCGCATGTTCGATGACTTCATCCCGCTGATAATTATGGCCCAGGATCATCACCCGATCACCGAGCGCACGTTTCGCCTCAGCCGTCCGGCGGAATAGTTCTTCCACCGGCAATCCCTGGTAGTCTGTGATCGGTTTCGGGAGCGTCGAAAGTGTCTGCATCGTGTCCTGGGCAACGTGATATGCGGATCATTCTACGTTAGGGATTCCCCACAATCAATGAATCCGGGTTGCGAAGGAGTCCCAGGCCTTCGGTAGTCCACTCGGTTCGGCAGTGATAGGCCTAATACCCCGTTGACAACGTAGCAGGCCGGCGATACGATTCGCTGTCGAAGCTAGGGGGGCCACACGGCTGAGAGTCCGCCCAAACGGACGACCCTCAGAACCTGACCTGGGTAATACCAGCGTAGGGAAGCGAGAACAACCGGATACCGTTGGTCTCTCTGCCGCACCCCTTGAGCTTCAGGTGCGGTTTTTTTATGCTCGACGACTGAACACAGTTCACGTTTTGGAGAAAGGATCTCCTCCATGAGCAACAAGACAATCGGCAATGGAACGGCAACTGACAACAGACTCACATCTGCCGGATCAACTTTGACGACTACCCCGTTTCCCGCCGCGCGTAAAGTGCACGTGCAGGGGACGCAGGCCGGCGTACGGGTCCCGATGAGAGAGATCAGCCTGACCCCTACCAAATCCATGAATGGAGGCGCGCCCACCCCAAATGAACCGATCACGATCTATGATACCTCCGGCCCCTATACGGACCCGGACGTCACTATCGACGCGCGGGCTGGATTAGCGCCCTATCGACGGAACTGGGTGATCAGCAGGAACGATGTCGTCGAACTCCCGGATATTTCCTCGCAGTACGGCCGTGCCCGCGCCGCCGATCCGAAACTGGACGAACTGCGGTTTCAACACATCCGCAAGCCGCTTCGAGCCAAACCCGGCATGAACGTGACCCAGATCCACTACGCCAGGAACGGCATCGTCACACCGGAAATGGAGTTCATTGCCATCCGCGAGAACCAGTCCCGCGAAGTGGCGCGCGAACTGGCCTCGCGAAACGGGCACGGAGGCGGGGTCACACAACATCCTGGCCAGTCATGGGGCGCCAGCATTCCCGCTATGATCACGCCGGAATTTGTCCGTGATGAAGTCGCCCGTGGCCGCGCGATCATCCCGGCCAACATCAACCATCCGGAAAGCGAACCGATGATCATCGGCCGCAACTTCCTGGTCAAGATCAACTCCAACATCGGCAACTCCGCAGTCGCTTCCTCCATCGAAGAAGAAGTCGAAAAGATGATCTGGTCTATTCGCTGGGGCGCCGATACTGTGATGGATCTCTCTACCGGCAAGAACATCCACGAGACCCGCGAATGGATCATCCGAAATTCGCCGGTGCCCATCGGCACCGTGCCGATCTATCAAGCGCTGGAAAAAGTCGGGGGCAAGGCCGAAGATCTGACATGGGAACTGTTTCGCGACACCCTGATCGAGCAAGCCGAGCAAGGCGTCGATTATTTCACCATCCACGCCGGTGTGCGCCTCGCCTATGTGCCCATGACCGCCAAACGCATGACCGGGATCGTGTCCCGTGGCGGAGCCATCCATGCGAAATGGTGCCTCGCTCACCATGAAGAAAACTTCGCCTATACGCATTTCGAAGAAATCTGCGAGATTATGAAGGCCTACGACGTGTCGTTCAGTTTGGGCGACGGGTTGCGCCCCGGCTCCATTGCCGATGCCAACGATGAAGCGCAATTCGCCGAGCTGGACACGTTGGGCGAACTCACCACAATAGCCTGGCGCCACGATGTCCAGGTGATGATCGAAGGACCGGGCCACGTGCCCATGCACATGATCCAGGTGAACATGGAGAAACAGCTGAAGGCCTGCCGGGAAGCGCCCTTCTATACCCTGGGGCCCCTCACGACCGATATCGCGCCGGGCTACGACCATATTACCTCCGGCATCGGCGCGGCTATGATCGGCTGGTTCGGCTGCGCGATGCTCTGCTATGTGACACCCAAGGAACACCTGGGCCTCCCCGATCGGGAAGACGTCAAGACCGGCGTCATCACCTACAAGATCGCCGCCCATGCAGCGGATCTGGCCAAAGGCCATCCCGGCGCGCAGATCAGAGACAACGCGCTTTCAAAGGCCCGCTTCGAGTTTCGCTGGGAGGACCAGTTCAATCTTTCGCTCGACCCGGATACCGCGAGGCTCTTCCACGACGAGACCCTGCCGGACAACGCCGCAAAGGTGTCGCACTTCTGTTCGATGTGCGGCCCTCATTTCTGCTCGATGAAAATCACGCAGGACGTCCGGGACTACGCCACCCAATTACGGGTCGACGAACAGACAGCGATTCAAATCGGCATGAAAGAAAAATCGGAAGAATTCAAGAAAGCAGGTTCTGAAATTTACCGATAAGGCAAGCGAGGATGCTCAAAACGGTCATCCAACAAGGCACGAGGGGAGTCGAAACCGGAGGGGTAGCATTTCCACCCACCCAACCCCGAGCTGTCGAAACAGCTCTTTTCCCGAGTGGGGTACGTTGAGGAGTTCGATGAGCCGAGAACGCAGTTGGGGGCCGGCTTCAGCATCCGTTGAACGGAGAACAGATCATGAGTAAACCTCGACCAGCTCCATTGAGAGAACGCGACATTACCAGACAGATCGCGCGTGAGTACTACAAAGAATTCGATCAGCTCATTGAAAGTGATGTCATTATCGTCGGCGCAGGTCCTTCCGGCTTGATTTGCGCGCACGATTTGGCCGATATGGGCTTTCGCACCGTGATCGTCGAACAGAGCCTCGCGCTCGGCGGGGGGTTCTGGCATGGCGGATATCTGATGAACAAAGCGACAATCTGCGCCCCCGCGCACAAAATCCTCCAGGAAATCGGAGTGCCCTGCAAGAAGATCAAGGACTGTGACGGGATGTACATGGTCGATCCACCGCATGCGACCGGCGCCCTCGTTGCGGCAGCCTATCGCGGCGGCGCCAAGGTGCTGAACCTCACGCGCGTCGTCGATCTCATTCTGCGCCGGGACGGCGTATTGGAAGGTGTCGTCGTGAACAACACGACCGCCGAAATGGCCGGCCACGATCTCATTCACGTCGATCCGATCGGGCTCGAAAGCAAAATCGTCGTCGATGCCACCGGCCACGATGCCGTCGTGGTCAGTCTGTTGCACAAGCGCAACCTCTACACAGCAATTCCCGGAAACGGCGCCATGTGGGTCTCGCGCTCGGAAGAAGACGTCATGAACCATACCGGCGAAGTCTATCCCAACTGTTTTGTGATCGGACTGGCTGTGGCCGCCGTATACGGCACACCGCGCATGGGTCCGGCATTCGGTTCCATGTTGCTCTCCGGGCGGTACGGTGCGGAGTTGATTAAGAAGAAGCTGAAACAGGAATAGGTATAGTTCTGATCGGAATCAACGGGCGGCCTACAGGCTGATCAAAAAGGTCATCCAGCAAGGCCGCAGGGAGTGCGAACCCGGAGGCGTACCCTCTGGGGTACGTTGAGGAGTTCGCACGACTGAGAACGACGCTGGGGACCTTTTTCATCAGCCTGATTACTTATGGATGTTCAAGATTTTTTAGTCCAAGGCGAAGGAAGAGAAGAGGATAAGCGCGAGGCGTGGCAACTCTTTCAGCAGGCCTATGAACGCCAGATGAAAGGTGAGTTGGAAGAAGCCGTCACGCTGTACAAGAAATCGATCGAGACTCACCCCACCGCGGAAGCCTACACCTTCCTCGGGTGGACTTACAGTTTCATGGGACGGCTCGATGATGCGATTGAGGAATGCCACAAGGCCATCACGCAGGATCCGGACTTCGGCAACCCTTACAATGACATCGGGGCCTATCTCATTGAGAAGGGCGAACTGGATGAAGCCATTCTCTGGTTTCAGAAAGCGCTGCAGGCGAGACGCTACGAGAGCCCGGCCTTTCCCCATCTCAACCTCGGCCGGGTCTATGAGCGCAAGGGCCAATGGACCGAAGCCATCGACTCCTATAAAAAAGCGCTGGCTCTCAATCCCAATTACGCCTTGGCAAAGAAAGCGTTGGGACGATTGATCAGTTCTCTGAACT
>CAZVEZ010000142.1:0-7171 GCA_964626135.1 uncultured Nitrospira sp. | reverse complement strand
TCCACGAGCGCGGCATTCTGCTGCGTCGTCTCGTCCATCTGCATGATCGCCTTATTCACCTGATCGATCCCGCTGGCCTGCTCCTGCGACGCTGCCGTGATCTCGGCAATAATGTCGGTGACCCGCTTCACCGACCCCACGATCTCCGCCAGCGTCTTGCCGGACTGATCCACCAGCTCGCTCCCGTCCGTCACCCGCTGAATCGACTCGTTGATCAACCCCTTGATCTCCTTGGCCGCCGTCGCCGACCGCTGCGCCAGGTTCCGCACCTCGGCCGCCACCACGGCAAACCCGCGCCCATGTTCCCCGGCGCGCGCCGCTTCCACCGCCGCATTCAAGGCCAGAAGATTCGTCTGGAAGGCGATCTCGTCGATCACGGTGATGATATCGGCGATCTTCTTGCTGCTCTGGTTGATCGCCCCCATCGCCTCGACGGCTTTGGTAGTGACCGCGCCGCCCTTGTTGGCCACGTCGCGGGCCGCAATCGCCAGTTGGTTCGCTTGCTTGGCGTTGTCGGCGTTCTGCTTCACCGTCGACGTCATCTCCTCCATCGCGCTGGACGTCTCTTCCAGCGAAGAGGCCTGCTCGCTGGTCCGTTGCGAGAGGTCCTCGTTGCCCTTGGTGATCTGCTCCGCGCCCGTCGTCACACCTTCCGCAGTTTCCCGCACGGTCGTGAGAGTCGTCGTCAGGTTGGCAATCGCGCTGTTGAGGCTGGCCTTGATCTGTTCGAGATCGCCGTCGCACGCGATCGTCATCTGGTCCGTCAGATCCCCATGAGCCAGTTTTTCCAACACCCGCTTCGCGTCCACCATGAACTGCTCCGTCCTGGTCGTGTGCTCCTGTTCCTTCATCACCTTTTCCTGCAGTTGCTCTCCCATCTGATTGAACGCCTGCGCCAGCTGTCCGACCTCGTCCGCCGTCGCTACCGTCGCGCGCGCCGCGAGATCGCCGCCACCGAGACTCTTCGCGGCCGCAATCACATCGGCCAAGTTGCGGGACAGTATTCTGGCGATCGCCCATCCCAGGATGAGTCCGATCACAATCGCCGCCACGGTTCCGACAACCAGCATGAACAGGGCATTGGCCGCTGTCGCCCTTCCTTCGTCGTTCATATCACTGGCGACCTCTTTGACCGTGGCGATCAACTCATTTAACGCGGTAATGGCCGCTTCCATTTTGGGTCCGGCATTCTGTGTCGTGATCGTATGGGCCTTTTCTCGAAACGCTTCCCTTTCCGTTTTTGCCTGCGCATTCCAGGATTGTTTCAGGGCTTCATAGGCGTTCCCGGTTGCGATCACATACGCCTCATAGACGTCATGAAACTTTTGAAGATCTTTCGCCTCATCTCGACCGCTTTTCGATATCCGAAGAGTCGTCGCCGCATAGGCATCCAGCGGTTTTTTGATTGACTCAGTGATCTCGGCATCGCGCGACAGCACCAGGTCAAATTCCTCTTTTGTGCCGGCATCGAGCGCCATAAAGTCGTTGGCGCGTGTCCGGTTCAGGTTGCTCGCTATCGTGGCAAGGTCTGTTCCTGCAACGGTGTAATCCTCATAGACTATCCGCAAACTCTCGCGAACCGACAACAGTCCATGGCCTGCGGCCCACCCCATTGCCGACATAATCACACCCATCAGCGCGAAGCCGATCATCAGTTTCCACATCGTCTTGAGATTCCCAAACCAAATCACCATGGTCTCTTTTCCCTTTCCTTATGTGTCTTTAGCCCGATATTATAATTTCGATGATTGCCAAGGCCTCGATCCAGGCCGGCGTCACCACAGACGCCCGCGCGCCTCATCTCCTCAGGCAGCCGCCGCCGAAACTTCCTGCAAATCGTTATCGGACAACAAGCAGTCCATATCCAGGAGCGCCACGAGTTTCTCGCCGGATTTTCCGATACCACGAAGAAAACCGACATCGACCTTGACGCCGAACTGCGGAGGCGGCTGGATGTCTTTCTTGTCGATATTGAGAACGTCGGACACGGCGTCTACGACCAGCCCCATGATTTTTTCTTGAATCACCACGACGACGATTACTGTGAACATCGTATATTCGATCGTGGGCATTCCGAACTTGGTGCGCAGCTCCACGATAGGCACGATGGTGCCGCGTAAATTGAGCACTCCTTTGATGTGCGGCGGCGTGTTGGGAATTTTGGTGACTGCCGTGTATCCCTTGATCTCCTGGACCCGGAGAATGTCGACGCCGTAGAGTTCGTCACCGAGCTGAAAGGTCAGAAACTGGCCTCCGTCCGTGGGGACCCCGGTTTGCTGATTGAGTTCCTTCGTCGCAGTCTCAAATGTTGCTGCAGCCATCGAGTCCTCCGTTTTGTTGATCTGGTTCATCTGGTCTGTCTGGTTGATTTGGTGTGGAACGGGACCAACCAAACGAACAAGACAAACCAGATAAACCAGCGTTCTTTACGCCGCCACCAGCGTCCCTCGACGCGCGATTTCCAACATGCCGCGGACATCCAGAATGAAACCGACTGTCCCGTCGCCTAGAATCGTCGCGCCGGCCACGCCGGCGACCTTGCGGAAATTCTGCTCCATGCTCTTGATCACGACCTGCTGCTGGCCAAGAATCTCGTCCACCATGACCGCCACCCGCTCTCCTTCCGTCTCCAGAATCAAGAGAATAGCCTTGGTGGGTTCGGTATATTCCGGCTGCAGGGAAAACACCTCGTACATGCGCATCATCGGCAAATAGGTGTCGCGCACGTTGATGAGTTCGCCCTTGCCGACGACGGTCTTGATGGCTCCGGCCTTCGGCTGGATCGATTCCAATATCGATAACAGCGGCACAATGTACGTTTCGTTGCCGACCCGGACAGTCATCCCCTCAATGATGGCCAAGGTCAGCGGCAGCTTGAGAGTAAAGGTCGTCCCTTTTCCCAAGACCGTCTTGATGCTGACCGTGCCGCCCAACGCATCGATATTGCGCTTCACGACGTCCATCCCGACGCCACGGCCCGACACGTCGGTCACTTTCTCCGCCGTCGAGAAGCCCGGCTTGAAGATCAGGGCCCAGATCTGGTCGTCGGGCAGTTTTTCATTCTCCGCGATCAAACCCTGCTTAATGGCTTTGGCCAGTATCTTGTCGCGATTCAAACCGCGCCCATCGTCTTCGACGGTGATGCAGATATTGCCGCCTTCGTGGAAGGCATTGAGACGGACGGTGCCGAGTTCCGGCTTGTTGTTGTCGAGACGTTCTTCCGGAGGTTCCAGCCCGTGATCGGCCGAGTTTCTGACGAGATGCGTCAAGGGATCGCCGATCGATTCGATGACGGTCTTATCCAGCTCAGTCTCTTCGCCTGAGAGCACGAGTTGAATTTTCTTTCCCGCTTTGGCCGACAGGTCCCGGACCAGCCTCGGAAACCGGCTGAACGCGGTGCCGATCGGCAGCATGCGGATGCTCATGACCCGCTCCTGAATCTCGCGCGTGTTGCGCTCCAATTGCGCCATCCGCTCCAGTAACACCGGCATCTGACGCATCTCAAACCGCGATCCCAGATCGCTCAACATCGACTGGGTGATGACCAGTTCACCCACGAGGTTGATGAGTTTGTCGATCTTGTCGGTGTCGACACGGATGGAGGCGGTATCGGTTTTTTTCGACTGCGTGACGGTCTCCTGCTGCTTTTGCTTCTGCAGCGCCTGCTCCACCTGCTGCGGAGTGACGGCGTTTTGCTCGACGAGGATCTGTCCGACTCGCTTTTGTTGCGCCAGCGCCTGATCCAGCGTGTGACGCGAAACCACGCCGCTTTCGACAAGGATTTCTCCAAGCGGTTGGGGCTCACCTTCGCGGTCTTCAGTAATGAGCGGTACAGGATCAGAGGCGGCGGATGACTCCGGATTCCTCGCCTCTTCGGTGATGGTCAACCGGCTGTCTTCACGGACGAATTCAAATACGGCTTCCACGACAGTTCGATGTTTGGCCGTTTCCAGCTTCATGGTCCAGGAGAGATAGCAGGTTTCCGGGTCGATGCGTGCCAGATCAGGAAGGTTGGACGTCTCGACGGTGATCTCAGACAGATTGCCGATACTGCCCAGTTCTTTGAAAATCTGTAACGGATCAAGTCCTCGCTGGAATAGCCAGGCCGGTGGAGTCCAGGCGATGGTGTACCCATGAAGAGGAGAGTGGGAAGTGGCACGTGGGGAATGGGAAGACGCCGGCCCTGTACTGCTTGCTTCTTGCCCCTTCTCTCTTGTCCCTTCCCCTGCCACACTCGCTGCGGCCAACTCGGCCGTGAGCCGTTGCACGGTTTCATCGTCGACGGCCGAACCGTCTTTAGAGGCATCGATCAACGTCTTCAAACAATCGGTCGCTTTAAGCAGAAGATCCGCGACCTGCGGCGTGACGATCTTCTGGCCGTTGCGAAGCAAGTCAAGCAGGGTCTCCATTTTATGGGTAAACTGCGCAACGGCATTGAAGCCGAACATCCCGCTTGTGCCTTTGATGGAATGCGCCGAACGGAAGATTTTGTTCAGGAGATCGCGGTCCTCGGGTTGTTGCTCAAGCGCCAGCAACCCTTCCTCGACAATCGCCAGATGCTCCGCCGCTTCCTCAAAAAATGCATCTTGAAATTGCGCAAAATCGTTGCTCATTCTTGTCCTCGTAAAGCGTGAAACGTGAAAGGTGAAGCGTCCGAATCCGAAACGAAATATGCTTCACGCTTCACGCCGGCAAGACCTTGGCAATGACTTTCAGCATCAACTCGGGATTGAACGGCTTCACAATCCACCCGGTGGCGCCTGCCTCTTTGCCGGCTTTCTTTTTGTCTTCGGCTGATTCGGTCGTGAGCATCAGGATCGGCGTGAATTTGAAGGCCGCCATGCTCCGAAGTTCCTTGATGAGGGTAATGCCGTCCATCTCGGGCATGTTCAGATCGGTGACGACGATGTCCATTTTCGATCCATCGGCGACCTTCTTGACCGCGTCCTTCCCGTGTTCGGCTTCGACGACTGTGAAGCCGGCATTGGTCAAAGTCAGAGCGACCATCTGCCGCATGGTCGGCGAATCGTCTACGACTAATGCTGTCTTGCCCATCGCATCCTCCAAACTCTCATTGGCATGCTGGAAACTGTGACACGGACTCGACGTTTCGGGTTTCGGATTTCAGGTTGCCCTGAACCAATTGCGAAAATATGAAACTCGAAACTTCCCCGGGCTCTCCCGCTCAAAACAGCGTGACTGAATCTTCTTCCGCCTCCGTCTGCTCTGTTTCGATCGGCACCGGTTCTTGATAATCAGGCGTCAGCGCAGTCGCGTGGAGGCGGCGTTCTTCCTCCATGGTGTAGCTCTCTTCAAGCCGTTGCAGCGACGCGATTTCCTGTTTGGCATCTTCATCGAGCGGCCCCTTCAATAAGGCCCGGAGATGCGTGTCCCATTGATCCAATGCCTGAGCCACGTGTTCCAATTTCTGCTGTGTGATGTCCTGGAATTGCATCGCCATCACGATCTTGGACAGATTCATCGATGAGTCCGTTGGTCCTGAGGTCGTACCCGGCGATGTCAACGCTCTGATGTGCACCATCAAATCCATCGCCGCCCGTTCCGTCTGTTGAGTCACGGCTTCCATTTGTTTCTTCAACACGGGAATCAGGTGCGCGGCGCACACAGCAAATGCTTCCCACGCCTGCTGATGCTCCTTGAGTTTGTCGAGTTCGCTCATCTCACCGCCGGCTGCCCTGGAGCGCTCACGACCTCGGGCATCCCGCAGAATCCAGGCCATGAATCCCGCTCCCGTCACAGCTCCAAGCAATGCCCAGAGGCAATACTCCACCCACGGTGTCGCCATATCGAAATCTATACCCTTCAGCTCATCTGGTTTGTCTGGTTCACCAAATACACAAGACACACCAGACACACCAGACGCCACGGTTATTCGCTGAGCGGTTCAGAGAACCCGAGCTGAGTCAGCTTTGTCTGCAGATCTTGCGGAATGCCGGTGACCAGGAGACGCCCCAGCTTGCGGGCCGCCCACATCAGCTGAATCGCAGCCGTATCCACACGCGTGACCTGTGATAGATCCAGACAGACCAAACCCTCGCACGCAAGCACCTTGACCAACGACTCTTTAAATTCCGCCGCTTCAAAGATCGTCAGCTCGCCGGTTGGTTTACAGAGCTTGGAGTCGGTTTCCATCATCCCTCCCTCGCAGCGCGAGACTGGCCAAGCTTCCAATCCCCGATTCCGCCCATCGCGCCCTTCTCGCGCGTCTCGCTTGATGACATGGTTCCGTTATCGGAATATTCTTTGTGACTCTTGAGACTCGAAACAGTGACGCGGTTCATGGACGAATGGCCGGCTCCGGCGTGGCTGATGGCGGTTGCAACGCGGGGGGAATATCATCGGACACGGGACCTGCCCCTTGCCTCCCACGATCGTGAGGCCCGGCCAACATCTCCAAGGCCGTGCGCCGCTCTTCCGTCTCGATCGGCTGTGGCATCGGCCTGCGTTCCTGTACGACAATCTCGACCCGCCGATTCTTTGCTCGATTTTCCGGCGTCAGATTATCTGCGAGCGGGCGTGAATCGGCATGACCCACTGCAGTGAAATGATCACTCTGCACACCGTACTGTTCGGAGAACACACGTACGACCGTCACTGCGCGAGTGGCAGACAGCTCCCAATTCGATGGAAATTTCGCTGTCGCGATCGGCACATTGTCGGTATGCCCTTCTACACGCACATGACGATCCAGCTCGATTAACACCTCACTGATCGCCTGGATGAATGGACGGGCCTCGGGCCGGAGCACGGACTCTCCGCTGCGAAATAACACGGTGTCAGGGAGCGTCATCACGATATCTCCGTTCGTGAGTTCCTTCAGCTCAATGATCTCAAAATGCGTTTCATTCTTGAGCGAACGCATAATCTGGCGGAGGCGCCGCACCGCCGGTTCCTTTGCGTTTTCAATAACCGGATTCACCGTCAAGGCTCTGTTCTCCCCGACCGTAAAGGGTAGCGTCGTACTCGGAGTGCTCACGATGGGGTGCAGCGCGGCTTTAATCGACTCGCTCACCGTTCGAAACTTCCCCTCGTTGACCGACGAGATGGAATACATGACTACAAAGAAGGCAAAAAGCAGCGTGATGAAATCCGCGTAGGACACGAGCCAGCGTTCGTGATTTTCATGTTCCTCGTGTTTCTTCTTGGCCAT
>CAZVEZ010000141.1:0-7180 GCA_964626135.1 uncultured Nitrospira sp. | reverse complement strand
TTCCTGATACCGGTTCGACGCAAGGGCAATTTAACGTGCATTACTCATTCCTTTTTCGTCCGCTTGTCATCAAAAAATTGAGCGGTGTTTGCTAACTCCTTGAGTTGTGTAGGATTGCTGTTTTTCAGCAAATCAGAGGTGAGTCCCGTTCCGCCGAACGGCTGTCTTACTTTGATACAGTGTTCTGGTAGTGCCGGTAACTATGAGCAATGCGGGGAAACCGGACTCGATGCAAAAGGATACGGGGCGAGTAGGCTAAAATTTGCCTGCATGCAGATAGCACAGATCCTCAAACCGTTCGCCGCCTCGATAATTCGCGATGACCATCCACTCCCGCCGAGCATCGGTCAGGCCGAGATAGGCCACACCATCAAGCCGAAACGGTTGAATCGTAAAGACCGTGCTCAACGCAGGAGATGGCGATGGCTTGTCCATGGGAAGAGACGTCAGCGGATATGATCCGCCGGTGCGTTCAAACTTGTCGTGTGTTGCCAACAAGGGGCTCAGGTCTTGCCAACCCAGTTGGTCGAGGACCGGACTATTGGCGGGAAATACATAGAAGCTATCACTCGGCGCGCCCTTCATACAAAAAGTGGTCTTCACCACTAAGTCGTCGCGCCCATCGTTGTTCAGATCGATGTTCGTCTTGTCGAGACTCGAACAGCGCCTCACCGTTGGGCCCTCACCTTTCAACTCAACCGGCACCCACTCAACCGTCCGCGACAGGCCACTCTCGAAAACGAACTGGTCACCCGTCAATCGGGCGACGGTTTCGCAGAATGGCTTATCCGCGAACGCCGTCAGTTCAACAGAGGCTGCAGCCGTCACCGCCGGCACTATCGTCAGCAGCATACTTGCCATGCCTGGAAGTTTCATTACCGTTTCTCCCGTCCGTTGACCTCATTATCGTGATTGACATCCAGACTCGCCAATTTCTAAGATACCGTCACCACGTTCTTGCTTTCATGACACATGACCCTCACGACTCTCCAAGACCTTGCCGACTCGCTCCATGATTGCCAGCGCTGCAAACTGGCGAAGTTGGGGCGCAGCCAGGTCGTCTTCGGCGTCGGCAATCCTCACGCAAGTATCATGTTTGTCGGGGAAGCGCCAGGTTTCAATGAAGATCAGAAGGGTGAGCCGTTTGTCGGAGCAGCGGGCAAACTGTTGAACGACCTTCTAGCCTCGGCAGGTCTTTCACGTGATCAGATCTACATTGCCAACGTGATCAAGTGTCGGCCACCGAATAACCGCGACCCGGAACAGGATGAAGTCGAGACATGCAAACCGTTTCTGCTGCAACAGATTCAATTGATCAATCCCAAACTAGTCTGTACGTTGGGGAACTGGGCGACCCAGACCTTACTAGAACGCAAGGTGGGGATCACGAAGGTGAAGGCACAAGCCTTCTACATGAAGGATTTTGTGCTGTTCCCCCTCCTACACCCAGCAGCCGCGCTCCATCAGGGCAACTTGCTCCCAACGCTGAAAGAAGACTTCAAGAAGCTGAAGGAATTTCTCGACCGCCATTCCACACCGGCGGAATCAACCAACGCCACCCCCACCCCAGCCGCACCAGTCCTTACTATCGAATCGCCTCAACCGGCGCAGATGGATTTGTTCGGCGCATAATTCGAGGCTTGTTTTTCTCTCCTTCGCCAAGCTCCTACGATTCCCCCACGAAAAGCGGGCAACTCTGGCTTCAACATGGTCCACAAACAGCAGAATGGCTCAGATCCATCGCCTACACAGCGAAGCGTTGATAATAATCTCACTGAGTTGTTAATCTCGTCCCGTTTAGTCGTGCTAACAATTTCTCACCTAGCGGGGTTAGACATGAGACTAACGTCCTTCTTTGTGAAGAATTCTGATCCGATTGACCTTCCCCCGTTTATTACACCATCGCCAACGAAGTTGACTCCTGTGCCAGATAGGCCCCGGTTTGATAGTTGTGAATGAACTCCTGGGGTGTCACATCCCCAATGGTGCTGTGCGTCCGTTCCTCATTATATTCCCGCCGCCAGGCTTCAATCACGAGCTGCGCTTCCTGTAACGTCAGAAACCAGTGCTCGTTCAAACATTCATCTCGAAACTTGCCATTGAAGCTCTCGATAAACGCGTTCTGGACGGGTTTCCCCGGCTGAATGAAGTGCAGATGCACGCTATGCTGAGCAGCCCAGGCATCCAAGGCCGTCCCAGCGAATTCGGGACCGTTGTCCAGAATCAAGGTGTCCGGCAGCGGGCGAGTCAGAAACAGTCGATCCAGAATCCGACACACCCGCGCGCCGCCGATCGAGACATCGACCTCAATCACCGGCACCTCTTTGGAGTACGGATCGGTCATCGTCAAACACTTGAACCGCCGGCCGGTCACCAGCCGGTCATGCACAAAATCCATCGCGTAACAGCGTCCGGGTTGCGTGGGCTTCGGCAAGGCGACTCGTGGCACCGCCGCCGCCTTCTTCCGTCTGCGCCGCCGTAGCGACAGCCCTGTGTCGCGATAATAGAGCCGTTCGACCTTCTTATGGTTCACAGCCCATCCCTCTCGGCGCAACCGCACATAAATCCTGGGACACCCATAGCGCCGCTTGCTCTCGGCAATTTCCCGGATCCGCGTCCGCAGGACCGCATCGTCTTGACGCCGACTACAGTACCGCAGCGTGTTCCGATCCAGCGTCACTAAGCGGCACACCCGCCGCTGACTGAGCCCAAAGCGCTCGGCCATCCACTGAGCGGCCGCTCGCTTCGCCTTGGGCGCTACCAGTTTTTTGCGGTGACCGCTTTCAGCGCCTGAATGTCCAGCGCTTGCTCCGCCACCATCTGTTTCAGCCGACGGTTTTCGTCTTCCAGTTGGCGGAGTTTCTTCACATCACTGACTTCCAGCCCAGCATATTTCGTCCGCCACTTATAGAAGGTGGCGTCCGAGATGCCGTGCTTCCGGCACAGCTCCTGAACCCCACTACCCGCTTGGGCATCCTTGAGCACCGCGATGATCTGTTCCTCCGTGTGCCGTTTCTTGGTCATGGGCCCCTCCTGTGGGCCCCATCTCAGCACAGGTGAACTTCCAAGCCAATGGTCTAGTTTTGGGGGGGGAAGGTCACGATCATCAATGTTTCAGTAAACGCATTAAGTGACATTGTGGTTATTGCAGGGCCCAACGGCGTTGGAAAAACTAGACTGATACAAGGACTTCTGAATTTCTTCCAGCAGCCAACGGAAGCATCATCAGTTGGAATGACTTTGGAAGCCACATGCGAACAGGAAGAGATCTTATGGAAAAAGAAGACGCTAGACACAAATTCCTCAAACGATTGCAAGCTTGTGCGCGCAACCCTCCAGAAACCTCAGCGCCGCAATCAGTATCGAAGCAGTGTTCTGAACTTTGAAAGTGACCGCAGTGTCCGCAATGTACGTCCGTACCAGTTCACATGGGATATCACCGATCCCTTAGAAGAAGATGTTGGATGGAATTTAGGACTTGGCTTCCTAAGGGACCGATTTCAGGATGTTCAGGACACTATTTTTCGTCGAGTTGAAAGCCAAAGGAGGAACATTTCAGCGCGTGCGCTTGAACTCAAGAACGCTGGGGCAACGCAGATGCCATTGGACTTTCCAGATCCTCTCACGCCCTTCAAGCAAGCATTTTTTCAACTCCTGGGACCCAAACGCCTGCTTGATGCAGACCCCCGTCACCAACAATTATTCTATGAGTACGAAGGAAAGAAATTACTACTGGACACGCTGAGTTCTGGCGAACGCGAAGTCGTTGGCATCGTCTTTGACTTTATTGTGCGGAATCCGTCGAATTGCATCATCATCTTCGACGAGCCTGAATTACACCTCCAGCCCGAGCTCAGCTATAAGCTGCTTCAGACGCTTTCTACCGTGGGCAAGAGCAATCAGTTTGTTTTCTGCACTCATTCTCCAGACATAATTACCGCTTCGCTCGAACACTCCGTCATATTTCTGACCCCGAAAAAGCCAGACCTGACAAACCAAGCCCTATTGGTCAATCGAGAAGATGAGACCCACCATGCGCTGCGATTGTTGGGCCAGTCAATTGGAATAGTTTCCCTTGGGAAAAAACTCGTCCTAATTGAGGGTGAAGAATCAAGTCTCGATAAACAAACCTATGGCAGCATTCTACGAAATCGATTTCCTGATCTTGTCTTAGTTCCAGTTGGTGGGAAATCCACTATTCGCTCATTTAATGACGTAAATCAGAGCGTTCTAAACAAGACGATATGGGGGGTCGAGTTCTTCATGTTATGCGACCGAGATGCACTTCATGCACTCGGGCCAAAGAGCGTAAATGCCAACCTCTCACCCAGACTAAAACTACTTCCCAGATACCACTTGGAAAACTATTTTCTTAATGAAACAATTCTTGCAAAAGTGTTTGAAGAAATGGAACCAGCAGATTCATGGCTTAGGTCGCCAGAACAGATTAACGAGAAGTTGAGGAATCTTGCACTGGAGCTTGCCCCATACTGTGTCGCTCTCAACGTTTCAGCCTATGCAAGAGAGAAAGTCGGAAATATTGATATCATGCCCAAGGAACTTTCGTCCGCAAAAGGATTTGACGCATTAGCGGAGAAAGTTCGTGCTACAGCAGAACAAGAAATCGCCCGGGTAAGAGGCAGTTTGGACTTGAACTATTTAGTTGACCTTGACCTTCCCCCGTTTATTACACCATCGCCAACGAAGTTGACTCCTGTGCCAGATAGGCCCCGGTTTGATAGTTGTGAATGAACTCCTGGGGTGTCACATCCCCAATGGTGCTGTGCGTCCGTTCCTCATTATATTCCCGCCGCCAGGCTTCAATCACGAGCTGCGCTTCCTGTAACGTCAGAAACCAGTGCTCGTTCAAACATTCATCTCGAAACTTGCCATTGAAGCTCTCGATAAACGCGTTCTGGACGGGTTTCCCCGGCTGAATGAAGTGCAGATGCACGCTATGCTGAGCAGCCCAGGCATCCAAGGCCGTCCCAGCGAATTCGGGACCGTTGTCCAGAATCAAGGTGTCCGGCAGCGGGCGAGTCAGAAACAGTCGATCCAGAATCCGACACACCCGCGCGCCGCCGATCGAGACATCGACCTCAATCACCGGCACCTCTTTGGAGTACGGATCGGTCATCGTCAAACACTTGAACCGCCGGCCGGTCACCAGCCGGTCATGCACAAAATCCATCGCGTAACAGCGTCCGGGTTGCGTGGGCTTCGGCAAGGCGACTCGTGGCACCGCCGCCGCCTTCTTCCGTCTGCGCCGCCGTAGCGACAGCCCTGTGTCGCGATAATAGAGCCGTTCGACCTTCTTATGGTTCACAGCCCATCCCTCTCGGCGCAACCGCACATAAATCCTGGGACACCCATAGCGCCGCTTGCTCTCGGCAATTTCCCGGATCCGCGTCCGCAGGACCGCATCGTCTTGACGCCGACTACAGTACCGCAGCGTGTTCCGATCCAGCGTCACTAAGCGGCACACCCGCCGCTGACTGAGCCCAAAGCGCTCGGCCATCCACTGAGCGGCCGCTCGCTTCGCCTTGGGCGCTACCAGTTTTTTGCGGTGACCGCTTTCAGCGCCTGAATGTCCAGCGCTTGCTCCGCCACCATCTGTTTCAGCCGACGGTTTTCGTCTTCCAGTTGGCGGAGTTTCTTCACATCACTGACTTCCAGCCCAGCATATTTCGTCCGCCACTTATAGAAGGTGGCGTCCGAGATGCCGTGCTTCCGGCACAGCTCCTGAACCCCACTACCCGCTTGGGCATCCTTGAGCACCGCGATGATCTGTTCCTCCGTGTGCCGTTTCTTGGTCATGGGCCCCTCCTGTGGGCCCCATCTCAGCACAGGTGAACTTCCAAGCCAATGGTCTAGTTTTGGGGGGGAAGGTCAACCTCACAAAGCAAGAATTTGACAAGCTCAACCAGGCACTTCAAACTAACGACCAATCGTGGCGCAGAGACATTACCGGTCGAGTAGTCCTCTCAAAATTTGCTAGCACCTCAAGGCTCCCGATAGGCCGACTGAAACTGCTATGTCTAAAGCATGCAGACGCAGATGCGAACAACCCTTTTAGTGAAATCATAGAGATATTCTCATCTTTCAGCTCCTTGCCTATGACTACGTCTAGCTGAAGAACTACACGAAGTCCGCCCCGTTCATGGCAGGAAAGTCGCCGATGCTCATATCAAAGCTATACCGGCAGGAGTTAGGCTTCCGATTGAATTTTGGATGAGGAATCAGACTCTGCAGCTTTGTTGCTTTCTTGTTCCGCAGGCTTCTCTTCTTCCGGCACGTCAAACCACTGGACCAGCATATCTTCCCACCAGGCTTCGGTCACATCATCTCCTGGATCAGTACCCAGAAAGGCCATATCCTCTTTCTTGATGGACGCCCCGACGAGCTGCGGTTGGAATTTTGCGCGATTGATGACTTCCTTCGTGGCATAGCCACCGATGATCCAAGAGTCGGGATCGGCCCGACGAGACTTGTATGCCTTCAACCCGAGCTTGAGATACATGAAGATCTGCTGCTGAATCTGATCGACTACGCCGGACTGAGGCAGGCTGAGTGTTTTTTCGATCTTGCTACGCCAATGCCGATCATCGTAGCGCGACGTTATCAGCTGCAGCATTTTCTTTCCGAGTTCAGCATCAAGAGGCATAGTGAACCGTTCCTCTACTCTGTTCCCATACGCGATTTGCGAGGCTGATCAAAATGGCCTTTCGGTATGGCCGCAGGGAGGTCGGCGACTGCGGCGTACTATCTCACCCTCCCAACCCCTGAGCCATCGAAACGGCTCATTTCCCGAGGAGGTACGTCGATGGGAGACGAACGACTGAGAACGAAGCTGGAGATCATTTTCATCAGCCGAGATGTTGCTTGAAGAAAGCTTTTGTCCTGGCCCATGCATCCTTCGCGGCTTCAGATCGATACACCGAGGGATCCGTGTCCCTAAAAAACGCATGAGGCGCACCGGGATAAGTCTTGATCTCTCCAACCTTCCCATACTTCTTCAACGCCGCTGCCAGTCGCTGCACATCGGCCTTGGTGATCCAGCCGTCATCCTCGCCATAAATATAGAGAACCGGGCAGGCCAGCTTCTGAATCGGGGTATCGGGATTCGGGACTTGGCCGTAGAACGGCACCGCTGCTTTGATCTCCGGATTGATGCAGGGCA
>CAZVEZ010000140.1:0-7184 GCA_964626135.1 uncultured Nitrospira sp. | reverse complement strand
TCAGTGCCGCCAGGTCGGCCACCTCCTTTCCTAGAGACCCCTTCGTGATAGCGCCAATCGGATAGACGCGTGCCGCGCCAGCCGCCTGAGCCTTTTCCATCACCAACCTCGTGACGGATGGCGCATCGTTTACTGGTTTGGTGTTCGGCATGCAGCAGATGCCGGTGAACCCGCCCGCGACTGCGGCAGCCGCGCCCGTGGCGATCGTTTCTTTATATTCGAATCCCGGTTCACGAAGATGCACATGAAGGTCGATCAACCCCGGAAAAATGAGGAGCCCCCCGGCATCGATGCAGATCGCACCGTCCGGCGATTGAGCGTCAGGCGAAACCACGGCTTGGATCACTCCCTGCCGAATCCAGATATCAGCCTCGCCGTTCCAGCGTCCCGGATCGAGGACCCAACCGCCTGCAATGACCAGAGTGGATAGCTCATCTCGATAGACCTGTCGGTTGATCTCTTTGTCAAAACGATTTACACTCACAATATCTTGAGTCTCTCATCCACTCTCACGGAAGGAGTCCTGCGATGAGCGCCCATCCTATTCATGACCAGCATCCCCACCGTCATACAGCAGGCTGCGGCCACCAGGCGGTCACGCATGACGGCCATACCGACTACCTGCACGACGGCCATCTGCACCACATCCATGACGACCACATCGACGAACATGTGTTCGCCATTTCCAGCGACAATCCAGACGCTTGTACCCCCGCGCATGCCTGCAACGGACACGAGGCCGGACATCGCCATGGCGCAGATTGCGGGCACCACGCCATTCCACATGGCGACCATGTGGACTATGTGGTCGGCGGGCACCTGCACTTCGCCCATGGTTCGCACTGCGACGATCACGGCGCCGTGCGGCTTGCGTAATCGTCACGCCTGTTTGATCGGCTGGGGCGAGGGATCAGCCGCTTGCCCCAGCCACCGACAGAGCTGCTCTAAGAATCCCGCGACTTCAGGTGTTCGCATCTGATCTTCCGGAATCGCCACCACGACAAAGATTCCCTCGCGCAGCGCGAATAATCCGTGGGCAACCCGCTGAAGACCCACGACACCCACACCAAAGACCTGCGCAAAGGCTTGACGACTGCCCGGATCGGCGCAGCAGAGGGAATAGCCGGGCGTTTCTATATCTGGATGAAACCGATCGACTTCCAGCCAATGGTCTGCGTGGTCGGATGAAATGTGCACCAGCCGGGCCGACGGCACCCGCTCCTTCGCCTGGACTTCTAAATCCACGATTTGCGCGATGCAGGCATGCTTCTGAATGTTGGGGAGCGTTGAGACGATCACCAATCCCCGCGATAGCTCGGCTGCCGTCAGCGGGCTCTCGGCATGACGCGCAGCGGGAATGCTGAACGAAGCGTCCAGCCGCTCGCCGACTTGCGGCATCGTCCCCTCAAGCTGGATCGTGTCCGCGCCAAGCTTAGCCCGGCGAGCTTCTTCTGTCTGTCGAGCCATAACCCGCTGCCCCCGGTGATCGAGATCTTGATTGTCCTGCGCATTCACCATCACGCCTCGCATCCAATCCACTCTGAAGTTGCAAGTTGTTTGCATCTTCGGCAGAATGATCGAGACCGTCACCACAGGAAAGGCTGAGCGCCGTGAGTCTTCGTTATAAAATGTCCATCTGTCTGATCGTGAATGCGCTGATCATCGCGGTCGAAATGGCCGGCGGCTGGTGGATCGGCAGTGTCGGATTGATCAGTGACGCCGCGCACAACCTGATCGACCAAGCCGGCCTTTTTCTTACGCTGTACGCGGTCCTCATGAGCGCGGCTCCATCCACGGCCATGCGGACGTTTGGACACCATCGCATCGGCACGCTGGCGGCATTTGTCAACGCGGCTATTTTACTCGCTATCGCGTTGGGCATTGTGGCCCTGTCGATCTACCGTCTGCGTGAACCAGTGGTGGTTCCTGGCATGCTGATGTTCGGCATTGCGCTCTTTAGTTTTGTCGGCAATCTGTCGATCGCGTTGCTGCTGCAGACCGAGGCTCGCAACAATCTCAATGTACGCGCAGCCTTTTGGCACAACCTTGGAGACGCTTGGGTATCCCTCGGCGTCATTGTCGCAGGCCTCCTGGTTGCAGCGACCGAATGGAACCTATTCGATCCTCTCGTAAGCATCGGCATCGCGCTGGTCATCGTCTGGGGCGCGTGGGGCGTGCTGCGCGAGTCTACACACATCTTGCTTGAGGGGGTGCCCTTCCACCTCGATAGCGCCAAAATCGCTTCGGCGATCGCCACAGTACCCGGAGTGGTAAATATGCACGACCTGCACGTCTGGGGGCTCGATGCCCACCTGCCGTCACTGACTTGTCATGTGTTGATCGCAGAAGGTTCAGCGCCTGAACCGATTCTCCGAGCCGTTCGTCGTCTGATCGCCACGGACTTCGGCATCCGTCATATGACCATTCAGCTTGAAACGTCGTGTTGCCATCCTGACGAACTGCACTGCAACGTACAGTCGGCTTATCAGAGTCACTCTTCGACCGTGAACAGCGATCTCACCGTTCATAGCTCGCCCCCACTTGCACCAGCCGAAACGCACTGAGTCGCCTCACCCTTGGAGCGTATTTAGTCTCCGCGCCCATCGCTCCCCGGAGTTCTCGTTCTTCGTAGCGGATTTCTACTGGGGCATCATTTCGAGTAGCCCAATGGTCACCATACCGGCGACCATGGTGGCGAATTGCCACACTCCGCGCGCGGCGCCCACTCGACCATGTAAACTCGGCACCAGGTCAGCCAATCCGATATACAGAAAGCTGGCTGCCGCAACACCCAGGGCATAGGGGACGATCGACTCCACATACCCCAACCCGGCAAACGTCACGAGCGCCCCAACGACCGTAGTAAGGCCTGAGAGAGTATTCCAGAGAAAGGCTCTCCACCGGGAGAAGCCACTCGACAGGAGAATTGAAAAATCGCTGATCTCCTGAGGTATTTCATGGCCCAAAACGGCGAGCGCCGCGACAAAACCAAGGCCCGGCGAAGCGACGCAGGCTGCGCCAACGGCGATCCCGTCGCCAAAATTGTGCACCGCATCGCCGACAAGAATAAGTATGCCGGTTTTGGGGGGAAGGAGATGGGCAGGGCTTGGCGCATGTTCATGGCTGTCATCCCCGTGAGAATGCCGCCAGATCACCGTCCATTCCAGAAAGAAAAACAGGATCAGCCCTGCCAAAATGGCAATCCCAACCTCATGGGCGCTCGCCCGCTCCATAGCCTCCGGGATGAGGCCGATTATGGCGGCTGCCAGCATGGCCCCGGTGGCATAACTCAGAAGGTAGGGCATCCACTGTTGCCGCCGGGCATCAGGAATGAACAACACAACTGCCGCGGGCAACAGGGCGCCAACACTGCCCAACAATCCCATCAGCACGACGAACCACCAGGTTGAGTCTGCTGGGAGAGTCATACGACCAGCTTATACATTCGGCTGTGCGCGGCCTTGACCAAGGCCCGCGCCGCCGGATCATCCACCGGCTTCACGCCAGCACCCGCCGCCGATTTCATGGTTCCACTTCCCTGCATCACGGGTTCCTCCTTGTGGCGCGGCTCCATCGCTTTGTCTGGCGCTTCGGTCGCACCAGACAGCGCTCAAGCCCCTCCAAAAACTTCTGCCAGGGCACGCGCCGACCGATGACGACCACCTTCGCCTGCGATTGCTTCGAGCCGGCATAGGGGGTAATCGACAAGGACCCCATCACCCATTGGACTTCCTGGAGGCCATCTTGTCCGGCCACTTTCACAAACCCCTTGAACCTCACGACCGATCGCTGAAAACGCTTCAGCCATCCTTCCAGCAATTCCGGATCGAAGGCCTTGGTGATCCGAAAGCTGCCGCTCTGATACCCGGCAGTCGAATCTGTGATCATACCGTTGGCGATCACAGGGCTCCTGGCGGCTGGCGCACTCGTCAGAACCTGCCTCATCTCCACATCGGCATGCACGGCCCTGATCAAGCGGGCCTTGGGATTCACCGATTTAATCCGCTGCTCGACCAAATCCGCGCGAATCGCGTTGACCTGATCCAGTTTGTTGAGGATGACGATATCGGCACGTTGAAGATGGGCTTCGGCTGCAGACCAATAGGCACCCAACTTCATGAACTGCGGCGCATCCACCATCACGATGACCGCAGCCAGTCGCGCCTGCATGCCCGTCTTCTGGTTCGCCGCCAGTGCTCGTTCGACTCCCGATACCACCTGGCCCGTATCCGCCAGCCCAGTTGTTTCAATGAACAGCGGGGCGCCTTTGGAGCGCTTCACTAACTGTCCTACTTTGTCGCTGAACTCTCCCGAGAGGTCGCAGCAAATACAGCCACTCAGTAACGATTGCAGCTCAATGTCGTTCGACCGGGGATGCTCGTGCAAGATCGCGCCATCCACATCGACTTCGCCGAATTCGTTCATCAGCACGGCCGGCTTCACCCCCCTGTCGAGTTCATGCGCCAGAGCCCGCTTCAGCAAAGTGGTCTTGCCGCTTCCGAGGAATCCTGCGATGACATAGATCGGAGACACGCGTGGCGTCGTCATGCTCGTTCCTCCTCAGTCGTCATGGTGATGATCGATCCCGTTCGCGAGACCCTGGACATCCGGCCGGCTGATCTCAGCCGCCGATTTATGAATCTTGTACTGTCTGGTCTTGCCGGGCCCTTCGAGTAGGGCGATCACCGTCTCGATCGGTGGACAGCCCGGCTCGCGACACTCCAATTCAGTGACCATCACGGTGACCTCGACAGATACGGCCCAGGTTTCTCGCGCCCAGGATTTGATTCGGTCGGCCTGATCCGGATCGATGCTGCGACGTCCCCCGAAAAGATTCATCCTCAGTCACCGAGCCCTTGAATCGAAAACAGTGAAACCACTCCGTCGTTCGTTCCCGTCGCAAGCCATGCCCCTGTGGCACTCCAGGCTACACAGGACAATCCGCCACTCTTGTTGATCTCTTGGCTCAGCATCGGCTTTGTTGTCTGCGGCTCCCAGAGACAGAGCAACCCGTCTTCGCCCGCCGTAGCGACAACGGACTGGTGTGGATGACAGGCGATTTCTCGAATCCATCCCAGATGTCCCTTGAACAGTCGACCTCCCGTTCCTTCAAACTTCTTCATGCTCCAACCCACGAGAGCCGGACCCGAAGCGGTGAAGAGATTGAGTCCGTCATGGTCGAATCGAACCAAGCTCACCTTCATCGGATATCCTGACATATGCCAATTCTGTTCGGAGTCGGTTCGGAACAAATGGACCGAACCATCGAGATTGCCTGAGGCGAGATACTCCCCGCTCGGACTCACTGCGATAGAGAGCAGCGCCCCATCATAGGGAAAAGATCGCACCGGCTTATCTTGGCCCAATTTCCATAACCAGGCCCCGCCATAACAGGCCGAGAGCACGCCGCCGCCTCGTGGCATCCAGGCCAGCGCGGAGATTGTTGTCTTATGTGCCGGAACCTCACCGGCCAGCGGGGGGAGCACAGCACTGGGCGTATGGGTCCACAGACGCAACACCTTCCCTGCCGATGCCGCAAGGGTCGAGCCATCCGGCGCCCAAGCAAGGTGTTCAACCCATGCGCCCTGTTTCCCTGCTACTAACACAGCTCGCCCTTCGCCTGCTCCCATTTCCCAGAACCTGACCATTCCATCTTGACCGCCGGTCGCCAGCTCGTTCTGCTTGGGATGCCAAGCCAGAGCCAATGCAGACGGCTGATGTCCTTTGAGCTGACAGGTCTGCTTGAACGATGGAACGTCCCATACTGCGACTTGTCCGGACGCCGAGCAGGCCGAAAATTTGGCCCCATCGGCAGAAAATGCCACGCGATGAATGTAGTCATCCAGGCGAGCATAGCCGACCAGTCCCAGCGCGACCGTCGCTTTGCGTTTCGCTAAACGAGGCACGACCGAAATCCTTCCGTCAACACGGCCCGATCGAGGTCTTTGCCGATAAAGACAAGCTGATTGTTGCGGAGTTCACCGGCTTTCCACGCCCGATCGGCCCTGCCGTCAAACAGCATGTGGACGCCTTGAAACACGAACCGCTGATCGCGGCCCTGCATATTGAGAATGCCCTTCATCCGATAAATTTTCGTCCCCATGGTGGCCAAGACTTCCTGGAACCAGTCGTTGACTTTGACTTCATCGACCAGGCCGTTTTCGACCAGCGCCACGGAAAACACGCTGGGATCGTGCTGATGCGCATCTTCGCCCAGAAAATTGGGGTCGATCTCCAACTTGCGGCTCAGATCGAACGCTCCGATGTTCAACAACCGGTTGACCTCCAGCTGCGCATCCTTCGTCCGATGAATCTTGGCCATCACGTTGATTGCCCGGATGCGGGCTTCGAGCTTGTCCACTTCCCCTGGCGGAACCAAGTCGATCTTGTTCAGCAAGATCACGTCGGCAAAGGCGATCTGTTCCTTGGCCTCCGGACTCGTGTCGAGGTGCTCCCAGATGTGTTTCGAATCGACGACCGTCACGATCCCGTCCAGCAACAGCCGCCGCTTCATCTCATCGTCGACAAAGAAGGTCTGTGCCACCGGCGCCGGATCTGCCAGCCCAGTCGTCTCGATCACCATGTAGTCGAAGCGATCCTTCCGTTTGAGCAAGTTACCGATGATACGGATTAAATCGCCCCTGACCGTGCAGCAGATGCAGCCGTTGTTCATCTCGAAGATTTCTTCGTCGGCCCCGATCACCAACTGATTATCGATCCCGACTTCACCGAACTCATTGACGATGACTGCCACCCGTTTGCCGTGCTCGGTCGTCAAAATTCTGTTGAGCAAGGTGGTCTTCCCCGCGCCTAAGAACCCGGTAAGGATCGTCACCGGCACGAGGTCCATCACTTCTGTAGCCATTTCGTCCTCCATGGATGAATCGACACGATGCAATGCCGCGCGCGCACACCTTCCGCAGAAGCAGGCGGCTACCTGATCTTCCCCTGCGCAAGACGCGCAAGAACGATCAGCGACACATAGATGAGAATATTAGATGAGGGCAGGTGGGCCGCGAACAGGGTCGTGCGTGAAATCGACAGATACCAGCAGTGTCGTAAAAGCACGGACAGGGGAGCTAACCGCTTGAACCGGCAACACGAGAGGAGCGACGGAATGGACTCCCGTGCTTGCGGCATGGTCCAGCCAGGAACAGACGTCCCTGTCTGAGTGTTCGTGGGAC
>CAZVEZ010000139.1:0-7288 GCA_964626135.1 uncultured Nitrospira sp. | reverse complement strand
TCACCGGGATGAAGCACCTGATTGTGCTTCTCGGTATGGACGATCGCCCGGAATATTACTGTGGGAGACTCATCCGATGAAGTCTGCACAGAAACAGCTCCCGCTAACTGCGGCGCAACTGCCGACGTCTGAGATCCCGCTGCCTGAGGACCATCCGCCTTGCGCGCTTGCGCGGCATCGGTGATTCTGGTCGATGTTCCGAGATACGCGGCCATACCATCTGTCACATAATCTATGGCTTCTCGGGCAATTGCGTCGAGCCCCTTCACCTCGCATGAGTCCTCGCGCACATTGACTTCTCCGCGACCGATGCTTTGAATTTTCTTGCTGTAGAGAACGTTCCCATCGACAGCCGTGTAGGCAAAGTCCAATCCGAGTGTCACCATCGCCGGATAACTCTTGCCAGCCTGTCGCGCGATTGCAAGATTGACAGAGGACGGACCCATGGTCGCATCGACATAGCCATCCAGCCCCGACGATGCTCCTGTCTCATCCGTCAAGAGCTTTTCAAAAACACGGCCTGTCTTTCGCGTGAGCATCTCCTGCAATGACGCACCAATCGGCAAGGATTGGCTCTGGCCACATGCGTCCTGATAGGTGAGTTGCGCCTCGGCAATATTGGGGCTCGACCGAAGCTGGACCGTTAAGGGAAGCTCATATCCACTGGGCGCGCTTCCACGGCTCGAAAAGAGCGAGCAGCTCGTGAAGGCTACAACACAGAGCCCCACGACAACCACTACGGCTGTACGAAACAGAAGAGAAGGACGTGCTGAATCAATGACCTGCACAATCATTCATTCTTATACAGAAAACCATCCAACCAGCACAACTCAGCGGCTGAGCCGTGCGCGATGAGCGAGACTTGCGGGGCGGGCGAGACGCAAAGGGTCGAGGTCAGAAATTCAGGGAATTTGGACTGTCGAACCCAGAACTTTGAACTTCAAGTCGCGCCTTTCTCGCATGTCTCGCGCTTCCCGCTCCGCACGTTGCTGCACGGCGTTGACAGCCTCACACCCCTCGGCTAAGTTCACCCCCATGACTCAAGCTTCCTCATTCGAACCTGAATCACCACTGCCTCCTCGGCTCTCCTGGTCGGCAGTCAGCCGGCTTATTCGCTTTCAGAGTCAGACCGGAACCTGGCTGCTCATGTTGCCTACGCTCTGGTCTCTTGCCTTGGCCGCGCGCGGCATGCCTTCGCTTCACTTGCTCGCCATCTTCGTCATCGGATCCTTTGTGATGCGTAGCGCAGGTGTCGTCATGAACGACCTGGCCGATCGATCTTTCGATCGGCATGTGACGCGCACGCGGATCCGTCCACTCGCATCGGGTGAACTCCGCCCTACACATGCTTTCCTCGTCCTCAGCTTCTTCCTCTTGCTGGCTGGAGCGCTCGTGCTGCTCCTTGACCCGCTCACGATTATCTTGAGCCCGATCGCCATTCTCTTGGCCGGCCTCTATCCCTTCGCAAAACGTGTAATCCATATCCCGCAGGCCATCTTGGGTATTGCATTCGGCTGGGGCACCATTATGGCCTGGACTGCTTCGCGTGGAACCATTGAGGCGCCGGCCTGGTGCCTATTCGCTGCGACAATCTGTTGGGCGATCGGATACGATACAATCTATGCGCTTCAAGATCGTGAGGACGATCGTCGGATCGGAGTAAAATCCTCGGCATTGTTGTTTGGTCCATTGACGTGGGTCGCTGTCGGCACGGTTTTCTGTGCGATGTTGCTACTGCTGGGACTCGCGGGCTGGCTCGCCCACATCGGCTGGATCTATTATGGAGCGCTTGCTGCCATCGGCGCGTGGTGCCTGAAGCAGGCGCTGCAGCTTCGGAAAGCCGTGCCGACTCCAATCGCCTTCCGCATGTTTCAGCAACATGTGTGGATAGGGACGGCCGTCTTCATTGGAATGGTCGCGGGATTTCTATTCTGAAATCAGCTCGCCGGCTCGCTGACGGGCAGAGGCTCATCCGGCTTATCGGTTGAACCTTCTGGATTGGCCGGTGCGCGTAACGTGCTCAGATACATCGTCACGGCCTTGGCATCGGCATCGCTGAGGCCGAGCGCCGGCATCCTGGTTTCCGCATTCATCGCCTGCGGGTTCTTCATCCACCGATAGACCCAAGTTGAATTCAGTCTGAATCCTGCGCGGTCGAGCGCAGGCCCTACCTTACCCCCCTCGCCTCCGATGGCGTGGCAGCCGTTGCAGCCATATTTGTCCTCATAATACCGCTTGCCCAGTTCCACCAACTGCGGCACCTGGTCCGGTTTCACAGTGAGGTCTGGTCGGGCCACACTCTGGCCCTTTCCTGGTCTGACCGAGAAATTGTTCATTGCAGCCTGTGCGGCGTCGAGTTCCTTTTTTGCCTTCGCCATGGCTGCCAGTTCATCGGCATACGCTGCATCATCAACATCGATGTTCTTCTTTTCAGCCTCTTCGTTGGCTTGCTGTTCAGCCGCCTCATAGGCTTTCGTCGCTTGCTCTAACGTGGCTTGAGCTGTTGCGAGTGTATCGGCCAACTGTTTCTTCCGCTCTTCAACCTTAAACTCCAATTTCGTGCCGTGCAGACCACGGACGTAGCCGACAATCGCCCATATTTCATCTTCCGAGAGGGTATACTTGAATGTCGGCATGGTCGGCACACCGAACTCATCATCACCGATCTCGTCTCCCCCTTCACCGGTATCCTTCATGTCGCGGTATATCGTCTCGAAGATGTCTTTGTCTGTGAGTGTGCTCATCTCTGATTTATTCGTGAGATCCTTAGGTTTTGGATCGGGCATCGAAGACCAATTATATCCCTCATTCTGGCGTCCACTCTCACCGTGACAGTGCGAGCAGTAGTGGTTGTAGAGTTCATGCCCCTTCGCCTGCTGATCGTTGGCACAACCTCCGGCAACGATGGCCCCGATGCCGATCAGCGCACCCACTACTCCCGATACGTATAGGGGAGCCGCCTTCATGCTCGATTCCCTTTCTTGAGATTACGGATCAGAACGAACTGAAATCCGAGAGCCAGACCCACTGCGATAGCCGCATAGTAATAGCCCGAATAATTCGGTGGCGCCTCTGCGCGGAAGTTCCACCAGGAAGAAACCGCCTTTTGGGAGCCTTTCTCCTTCACTGCGCCGCCTACGTCCTTCTTGCCATCCCACACGGCAAAGGCAATATTGATAAACCCACCCAACTCAATCTGCGTATCTTCTTCCAGATGTCCGGTAGCGAGCGGCCGTGTAAAGACCACTTTCCATGTCCCATTGGAATAGACGCCTTTGGCCTTTACGTCCTGGTGTTCCTGCACCTTGAGTGTGCCAAAGCCCATGGCATTCATGTCGACACCTTTGTCGTCTTTATTCCTCCAATACCAGATATTGACCGGGCCGCCTTCCACCTGCGCCATCGGTTGGCCATGGGCAAAGTGAGCTTTCTTATCGCCCACCATAAACTCAACCGCGGCTGCATCGTCTTCATCTTCAGTCGGATCCGCATATTCCAGGAGAATGGCAAGATTGGTTCCGTCGTGCAAGGCCCGCACGCTCAGATCCTTGACCGTCGCGTTCAGAATGCGATCCGGCCAATGAACTTGGGGCGACATTGGAAACCTCGCCTGGGGCGCAGTGTTCCACACCGCTGCTGTCGGGTCGCCCGCCGGTAGAGCTCCTGTTACCATCGGAGCGCTGACCGCATTGCTTTCCGATGACGCTTCGGGTGACGCACCTGCTGGAGCCTGTTCTTCGGCTACGACGGGCTGCACAATCAGGAGTCCAGCGGTAAGCCATACACCGACAACGATCTTAGGAACGATTCGACTCAGACCATGCTTCATGAGTTCCATCTTTCTCCGTCTCCCACTGAGCGGGTCCGATTTCCTTCTACTACGCGCGGTCCGCGAGCACGGAGGCATCAGACCGGCCTTCTCATTCCCATGTTCTCGGTGATTGATGCGCGCCATCGTACTCACCCATTATGATTTTCCAGATCCATTCGTCCGGGAGTTCTAGTTCCCAGCGCGGCATCGCGGATTTCCATGGCATCCCTTCGATCGGGAGCCCAACGCCACCCTTCTTAATACGCCAGAAGAGATAGCTTTCCTGAAGCATGGCGATCGTTGTCGGATCGGCAAAATTGGCCGGTGGGGGATTGAAACCTCTGGCGGCAGGACCTTTGCCATCGAAGTTTCCGCCATGACAGGGGGAACAATACGCCGCATAAAATCCCTTCCCCTGCTGAATGGCATCCGGTGTCTTGGCAACTGGATTCGACAAGCCGGCATATTCACCAGGCGGGGCCGGATGGATCGTTCTGTTTTCTCCCGGCGGCTCATTGCTCACCGCCGTACTCGTATAGGTTTGCCAGCCGACGAGCAACGGGAATAGAATCAAGACACCATAGCGCAACGCCTGCATGCCGCCGATATTCTCCCCTGTCAGAAACCGTTCGATCGGGCCCCAGAAGGCATCTTTGGATTCTTTGCTCAGCGTGTAGAAGATTCCAATTCCCGAGACGGTCAACATCATATACAGAATAATGACGCTGAACGGCAGCGGCGCCGAGCCTGGGATAATGGGCACGACGAATTTCAAGAGCAAATAGACGACCACCGTCACAATGACCGGCGTGACCAATGCACCCTTCATACCTTCCTCCTCAATGAACTTGCGCCACAGCTATCGGCCCAGACTCTGCTGCCTTCTGTACCGGAACGGTGGGAGCCTGCTCCGGTGCTGCCAGCTCGGATACTGCAATGGAAATCGGCTCCCCACTCATCTGTTGCAAGAATGCAATGACGGCGAGAATCTCATTCTTGGACAGTCCGATGGGATTCTTGTTGATATAGGGCATGGTGGCCGGATACTCCTTCGCCATGCCTTCAACGCGATAATCTCGATAAATGTAGGCCTGCGGCTGAGTCAAGCTTTCATACAGAAACTCGCGGCTCAATTTGGCTCCGATTCCCTTTAAATCAGGGCAGCGCGCCGATTCACTGGGACCAATGGTATGACACAGAGCACATTGCCCTTTACTAAAAAAGATCTTTTGTCCAATGGTCGCCAGATCGGTCGGTGTTTTGACCGTGGCAATGTCAAACTTCTCTTCTATTGGAGGCAAGGAAGCCATTTGCGGAATCGACAATGAGACGAGCGTGAAGAGTCCCAGGACAATCGCGACGAATCCAACGACTCGGATGAACGTGCCGCGAATGAAGAGGAGAGCTAGAATCCCCAACCCCACCACGCTGAGACCAATCAACTGTAATCTGACAACTTCGCTCATATATCCCCTTCGGGTGGTTAGACGCGCCCGCTCCTGAGTGCTGAGTTATGCTTCACATTCATCGTTCAGAACTTGCGCGCCTTCGGTTCATCCAGCGCATTCGACGCGCCTGCCATCGCCGGCAGACCGCGCGGCAACTCTGCTTTGCTTCCTGAGGCACTCGGCGCTTTCGCTTTATCGCCCATGGTGGCAACCCAGAAGATGAAGGCGACAATCATACAGAAAAGGAATGTGCACAAGGCCATGATTCCAGACGCATAGCCGAGCGCCGGTGAAAATGCATATTGCGATGTGTCGCGGAGCACACCATAGACATGCCAATGGACACGTGAGGACGACCGAGCGTAGCCCATCAGGGTCATCAGGAGAATGATCATGATCGCGTTGAGAACGAGAGAATAGCCGGCACGGGGAGGCATCACACCCCAGACCATTTCCGTCGTGGTTTTGGCGCTCTTCAGAAGAATGCTCGTCAACGGAGTAATCGTCAGCAAGACAGCGAGCACGACCAACACCTGCGACGTCGAGAAATAATTGATACGGATGATCGCAGGAACGAAATACCCCCACACACCGAGGACGATCACGGCGATTGAAGAGAGGGCAAGGACAAGCCCCATGAAGGCTTTCGCAATCTTAGCCCAGCCCACCGTTTCCTGCTTACCGGCCCGCCAATACATAATGAAGCTCATGAATGTGACGAGGATCATAAGATTCGCAACGGTCATCTTGGCTGACATGACACCGAAGACGCCAAGCAATGGATGGTGGCTTCCTCCCATCTTCCTCGCTTCTTCCATGCTCGCCACAAGCGAGTGCGGCGTCATCCAGATACCCAGGCACACCAGAAGCGCGATCAACATCGCCAACATCAACTTCTTGTATTTGATATCGGAGCCGGGGATACGATAGGTCATCCCGATCCAGAAATAATAATTCGACCCAAGAAAGAGCACGCCGATGAGCATGGCCTGCAGAATGAACAACCACGACAGGAAGCCTCCCATGAGCGTAATGCCCATCTGCTGGTTGTACTGGTAAATTTCACGCATCAGCCAGTAGCCGGCAAAAGGGAGCGATAACAGACCGAAGACTCCGATGAAGTTCCCGACATAACCCATCCAATCATAGTGACTGCGCTCTTCCGGAGTCTTGGCAGACAAATAACGGATCCCGGCATACGCGCCGCAAATGTATCCGCCGAGCACCACGTTGGCAATGATACGGTGAATGTTCACCGGCCACCAAGTCGGGTTCCATGTCGCGGCCCAGGCCCGGGCAATATCCGATCCCTCGGCAAGCACCACAGGACTGGCTTGGAACGTCGCCCAGGAGTTCGGGATGATCATGATGAAAAATGCAAAGAAGTTGAGCAAGAAGCCGAGGAAAATATGAAAGGTCTTCTTGCCGCCATCTTGGAGCGCATCCCAGCCATACCAATAGAGATACAGCGTTGCGGTCTCAGCCAGAAAAAGGATGCAATAGACGATAAACGACGGGAAGAAAATGTCGCTCAAGTAATTCATCAATTTCGGATAAAACCCGATCAGCAGGAACAATAAGATGCCGCCGAACAGCGCAGTCGTGGAATAGGCGGAGGTGAGGAGCTTCGTAAACTCCTTGGCGAGTTTGTCATAGCGTTTTTCGCCGCCTTTCCAGCCGACAATTTCGCATACCCACGCGAACAGCGGCACCCCCAGCACAAATCCCGCAAGCAGCAAATGGAGCTGCGCGACAACCCAGATCACGTTACGAGCGCCGACATAGGGAACATCGCGATACTCGGTCGGAGCCTGCGGAGCAGCGTCTGCTCCAAAAACCAGCGCGGGAAGGCTGAGCAATGCCGCAACGATCGTGAGCGTCGAGAGCGTTCCTCCATGATCCCTGCCGGTCTGGAGAAGCCGCTGAATCCATCCACCCTGATGTTGCATTGCCCTCACCTCATCATCTCTCACGTTTATGGCGCTATGACGGCAGCCGGAACCGTCTCTGTCGCTTCCGGCTCTTTCAC
>CAZVEZ010000138.1:0-7321 GCA_964626135.1 uncultured Nitrospira sp. | reverse complement strand
ACAGACATGCAAGGTCTGGATACACACAGACCCCTTCAGAAGTCATCGCAGGCTGTTCAGAAAGGCTGTCCCGCAAGGCCGCAGCACGCGATGAGGCGAAGCGTACTCTTTGCAGTACGTTGAGCCTCTGAACGCGGCGAGAACGCCGCTGGCGGACTTTGTCAACAGCCTGCTAGACATTATGTACAGCGGCCTTATACACTTCTGCGGACCCGAAGACAATGGACAACCCCGCCTCGCCGGATCGAGCGTGACATCCCGTGCTCGGCAATGAAAGAGGTGTCCGACGGGTTAGACCATGATCTGTCCCCGATCCTCGGCAGCTTCGACATCATCAATGTCCCGTTGGCTGCCATGCGCGTGGTATCACGCCCAAACACCTGGCCCTTGACGGCTCGCCTAGCCCATCATTCGCCAGGTGGCAGCCAACCGTTTAGGACATGGAGTATAGGCCACCATAAATCAATTTCGGTAATAGCCCATGACTCATTTGACCGACATACAGCGGGGTCTTCTTCGAGAGAAATTGTTGGCCATGCGCGTGACACTGAAGGAACGTTCTGACGCTGCGGCGGAGGAAACGCGCCCGGTCAGCCTCGATCAGCCAATCGGTCGACTCACGCGTATGGATGCAATTCAACAACAGCATATGGCGCTAGGGCAGGTACAGCGCCTGGCACAGGAGCGTCAAGCAATCGAAGCCGCTTTGGGGCGGATAGCTCAAGACCGATATGGATTATGCGTGCGGTGTGAGAGCGAGATCCCTTATGAGCGACTGACGGTGAGGCCCACCTCGCCACTGTGTCTCGACTGCCAGAGTTCCTTAGAGAAGAGTACTCGATAGAACGCTCCCTTCCCGATGTTTGATACACGGCAGTGAGCTGGAAGAGCCTGTGAGTATCCGGCTGCTGATCATGGGGCTCATGTGGACCAGTGTCGCAGGCAGCGTCCCTGATTTGCCTGGCACACTCACAGCGATGCCCTTTGAATCTTTTCAAACCATCGCTTCCCATAACGTTGACCTACATTTCATGACTGCCAGCGTGGGTCACAAGATCCTGAATCCGAATTACTCTCTCTTCCTGCACCACGCAAGTGGGTATGCGCTTCTCATGATCGGCATACTTACGCTTCTAGCCCGCATTATTTATGACGGTTCATGCGAAATCTGACAGTCGCGTTGCAAGACGGGCATGCGGAATCGCGAGGCCCCGAGGCGTACGGGAACAGTACGTCGAAGGGTAAGCGGCGAGCCTGCCAGCCGAAGGCGCGTCGTAGCAGCGAATCCGCGATGGCAGCAGCAGTGTTCATGAATAATGCGGGCTAGACCGTCTCACATCGCAGCGGGTCTCTTCGTCTTCGTCCAGGCCGATCCAGAGGGATAGCCCTTGGCGGGACACTTTGGGCCGGTTGAAAGATGCCCAAGAGCGGTGAATGGCTGCGGCACAAAGTGCTTTCGTTGGTTCCCATGGGTCATAACCTTTACACAATTTTGGCCGTTCCCAGAACAGCTGCCGATCGTCGTGTGAGAGAATGCCGTCCTTGCGATCTCCCTCGCTCCCCTCCTACAATACTCCGCTCGGAGAATCGTCTCCCAGTATCGTGTGTCGTCGTTACCAATAAGAGAGAGGGCGCGCCTATGACTCTGATCCAGACCGCTGGGCTGTTCGTCCTCACTGCGCTCGCTGAGATTGTCGGATGCTTTCTGCCATACCTCTGGCTTCGTAAGGACGGATCGATCTGGCTCCTGGTTCCTGCAGCCCTCAGTCTTGCCGTCTTTGTGTGGCTCTTAACTCTCCATCCTGCCGCCAGCGGGCGGGTGTATGCGGCCTACGGCGGTGTATATGTGACGACAGCTCTCGTTTGGCTTAAGGTTGTAGACGACGAGAAGCTATCCGTCTTCGACTGGACTGGAGCGGGGATCGCCTTGGTCGGTATGAGCGTGATCGTCTTGGGCTGGACCGCTAAAGAATAGGGAGAAAAGCCAAGGACCAGGGGCGATCAAATTATTGTGTGTGTATGTGTGTGTGCAACTTGACCCCTGTGCCCCGTTCGCCTATCGAATCCGGATACCCGGTGCCGGCGACTACTGCGAACTGTTGAACAGCGATGCCTCGGCCTACGGAGGAAGCAACATGCGTAATGCGGGCAGGCTTCACATGAGTGCTGTCCCCACCCATGGCATGCTCCATTCACTCAAAGTCACACTTCCACTATCAGTGTTGCTCCTGAAACGAATCTAATCTTGGCAGGAACGTAAAACTGATTTGACTCGTCTGGACTTGGCTAGTCAGCACATACCGCACAACGCTAACTCAGGCTGCTCAAAAAGCCGGTCAGCAAGGCCGCAGCCGATGGAAGCACCGGAGGCGTAGCCTCTTGGCTACGTTGAGGATGCTTTCGAGGTGAGAACGAAGCTGACGGGATTTTTCAGCAGCCTGCCAGGAGAGAGCTACCAGGTTCGGAACGGACCACAATCGAGATGGATGAATTTCGCGCGCGGATAAAACCCGACTCCACCGTACTGCAACTTTAGCGCGGCATGGCGAATCTTGCGAGGCTTGACACCGGGAATATAGAAGTCGAGGGCCTGTCCCTGGATGTGCAAGCTGTGTTGCGCGACTCGCCGACTCCGTTTCATGAGCAGCGCATTGTATTCAGGCGAGCGATAACCGGAAATCACATGGATTTCTCTTGCGCCGTCGACCGTTTTCTGTACGAGATTCACGTGTTCCAGCATCCGTACATCCATGGCAGCAACTTCTCCCGTGTGATGGCAGCGCAGAATATGATTGACTTCATCCAGCGCCGTAAGATCATAGTTTCCAGCGTTATCGCGATAGCGAACTCTCAGTCGCTCATCCGTATGCACATTGAAGAAGATAAGTTCACCATCGGGGAGGTCGTTCGCGCGCACCACCGATGGGAGCAACAGCTTGCTACCCAGCAGCAGAAGCCCGGCAGCAGATGTCTTTAAAAATGATCGGCGAGTAAAAGACCAGGAATCCGAGTGCTGCAAAGAACTGCTCCGCCAGAAAGTGCGTTGCGGTCTGTCAGACAATGGGCGCTCTTGTATCAAAAGTACTAGAGCCAGTCAACCCCGGGACGTCCGCTTGCTGGATCAATTTCCACTTCGCCTGCTCGATCAAGCTTCCTCACCATGTTCATTTTCTCTTCTTTCAACTTCTCCCTAGACAGGAGAATCCAACATAGGTAAGATCGAACGATACATACGTACTTCATGCACTATGGCTACAATTCTTGTTATCGACGACGAGGAATCGATCCGGAATCTTCTGAAGGAAGTCCTTGAGAGGGCCAAGCACCATGTGCTTGAAGCCAGCGATGGCCGGGAGGGTCTAAGGCTTTACCAGCAGAGTAAAGTTGACCTGGTCCTCATGGATATTCTGATGCCGGGAACCGATGGTCTCGAAGCGACCTTGCAACTGACGAGGGAATACCTCGACGCAAAAGTGATTGCCATGACCGGCGCCCAAGGCGAACGCAATTTCCTGGACGTCGCAAAGCTCTTTGGGGCTCGCCGCGTCTTCGAAAAACCCTTCAACCTCGACAAGCTCGTCCAAGCCGTCAACGAAGAACTCGCCAAGTAGCGCGCCCTTTCAACTTTGCAATTTTCCAGCGGTTTACATCTGTGTGCGAACACGAGAGTCTGAAGACGGCGCTGGAACTCTCCCATTGCGCCACGTACTGCATGTCCAACCAGTGATGAGCAGGGGTGACAGGTTGTTGGCTTGGGCACGACATCACCCACCCGTTTGGGTGAGTTGACGCACCCTCGTATCTTCTGCAAAGATAGCTCCATGGGATCTGATATTTTCCGCATCATCACAATCCAATCGTCCTTGAAACCACGAACCGGATTGCTGTGGTTTTGGCTCCTTGTGCTTGTCTTCATCCCGCTCTTTCCACTGACCAATTTCGTCGGACACCCTCACTGGGACGCGATTCGTTGGATTCCATTTCAAGATTTTTCACTTACCCCAAATATGCTGATGGATGTCATAGGCAATACCGGCTGGTTTATGATTGTCGGCTATCTCATACATTGTTTGGTGGCTAAGGATTCTTCCTCCTTCCGGTCCATTGCGATAGTCACCCTCGTTGCGGTGGGCGTTTCTCTTTTGATCGAATTCTTCCAGGTCTTCTGCCACAATCGCCATCCTTCGATGACGGACGTTGTGTGCAACACCCTAGGTGCCGGCCTTGGCGCCTACTTTTCCGAACAGCATCGCTCCACGGTTTTTGCAGAACCAGCCCGTTACATGGTCATTGAAGACGATGGTTCAAAAACCGTTCTTTAACGGCCTCCTTCAGAGTCGAGCGCTCAGATCCTTCCGCGCAAGCCCGCGCATCATCGCCGAATCGCTGTATCCCACCTCGCTGAGCGCATCCATCATGTGCAGGTTCTTCGTTTTCGCCAATTCCTTTGCCTTCATATAGTTCGTTTCGCTGAACCTCGCCACTGCCGGCTGGCCGTTCACAATCTGACAGGCCAGGAGCTCGCCATTCACTTCGAGGGTGCCTCCCTGCTCGACCAGCTTCTTGGCCTGGGCCTGGGTGATGCCATGGAGTTGTGCGAACTCCTCCAGTCCTCCCGTCTCAACAAGCCGGCCGTCCGGCATGATGCAGAGCCGCTTGAAATGCGGCGACCAATCCTTTCGGAAATCGATGTACTTGATATCACCGCCCTTAGCAACCGCAGGCTCCAGTGTGCGGTAATCGATCCCGAGATTCTTCTGCTCGAGTTTTGTCCGCAACTCTTCCGGTAATGTCCAGTGAAACACAAGCGCCGAAACTTCTTCGAGCGGAATGCCCCGTGCCTGAGCCAATTGTTCCGCCTCGGCAAACTGCATGAGATCCAAGGTCCAGGTCTGCTTAGGAATCTCTCCGGCAGGATCGATTCGACAGGCAAAGAGCCCCCGCGTCAGTACCCCGCCGACCTGAGGATATACATAGACCCCGCCCTCAGTCAGGAGAGTGGTCATCATCTCTAACGGAATCCCATAGCTTTCGGATAGAACCTTGGCATGCGCGGGCAAATCCTCTTTATAGGTCATGGCGCAAGCCGTCACATTCCCCGGCGCATCGAACTCAGAGTAGTCTTCAATGACGTTATAGAGAATTACCGGCTTGGGCTTCGCGGGTTTTTTCTTTATTTTATACATAATGACAACACATCCATACGTTGGGCATCACAGCCGATGTCATCCGTTATTCAAATGATAATAGGCGGGTAATGTCATCAATCTCCGATCCTCCACCGGTCCGCCGATCGTAAAGTGATAGAGGGACTGGAAACTCAGGCCCTTCACCGCCGCAATTTCATGGACCGGATCGTCGAAGAAACACCCGATCCCGGTCGCCCGCACTCCGGCTGCTTCCGCTTCCAAATAGAGCACCTGCCCCAGCAACCCGGACTCCCAGAATAGACGTGGATACCACCAGGCTCCTCTTTCCCGCAAGCGTCCTTCGAACTCAGCCAACATCCCAAACGAAAAAGCGCTTCCCCCTGCAATCTCCTGATGGCAACTCACTTGAATGGCAAGCTTCTTCGCATCACCCTCAAGTAGCCAGTAGAGAGGCACATCTTCCGGACAACCAGGCGCCGGAGTCCAGGTCAACTCAGGATTCATGGACTGCTGGATGAACGACAACTTCTGCCGGTCACGGACCAGGAAATAGAGTCCTGGCGTAAGACCGTCGACACGATGGATAAAGAGCATAAGATGAATCGCGGGTTCGTAGGGCCACGCATCCCACGGCATCGGTCGATCCAATTGCGGCCGATCTGAACGAGGCATCACGAGCTGCATCATACGGAAAAATGTCGCCGACGAAATTGCTGTCGCACCATCGAACGATACCGCGCTTCGCCGTTGTCGGATGATCTGCCCAGCCAAAGACTGGTGAGGGGTGAGGGGTGAAGGGTAAGGGGTTGCCTTATAGAGTGTTGTTTCCAAGGACACTGTCAGCTTCTCAGCCTGTGTCTTCCACGAAGCGGAAGCCGCTTCATCGATGATGTCCCACTGCACCCCATGGTCCAGACTGAGTCGATTCGCTGTCCCATACCACACGGTCTTCGATAGATCCCGAACCAACGCCGGATCGAGAAACAACGGCATCTCTGCCTCACAGTCCCTTACCCCTATCCCCTCACCCCTCACGTCCGAGAGAGGCCATATCACCGCCAGACAGTCCGGATGTTCCGGCTCGACTTCGCCAAAATCATCGGTACGATCGGTGCCCAGCAGCATCGCAACGGTACTTTGTGCCACGCCGTCCAATAGCGCCATATTCCATCCGAGTGTCGCCGCGGCGATCCGCGCCGAACCAATCGCATGCCCCACATCGTGGTTGCAGTACCGGAACGCCCGCTCGCCATACTTCCAGGCCTCACGCCAATGCACCGAAGTCAGCCCAAACAAAAATGCGCCGGGAGGAAACGGAACCAGCAGCCGAACAACCTGATCAGCGGGAAACTCCGCCCGCCACTCCAACCCATGCTCCTTCGGCGCGTAATGATAGAGCCCGGGATTCAGATCGAGACCACCGATCTGCGGGAATACCGCATAGCCTTCCGTCGGATGCAAATTACCGGACGAGGGATTACTTCGCAACGCCCACTCCGACTCCCCTGCTTTCTTCCAAGCAGATAGCGCAAGGGCAAATTCGAAAAACCGCGAGATCGTCTGCACGGTGACAGGCTGACAGGCGACACGTTCTTTTTGATAGATCGCATCATAGGCCGGTGACAACGGCGTCTGATCGGGCTTCAGTACAGGAAGAGGAATCAGTCGCGCGCCTTCGTAGCGCCGAAACGGATCAGGCTGATTGGCCCAATCCAGATACCCAAGCGCGCGGGCATAACGATTGAAGTGATGTTTTGTCTGAACGTGATAGTGGATGACCCGATCGACAGGATCTGACGAGACGGAATCTGCTGGTGTAGGGGTAGCTGGCTTTTCGATACTCATGAAAATTATGCGGGCAGTCTACAGAGCAGCGTGAAGGAAAGTAAACGCTGATCCCGATCATACCTCGACTGGGCGGGACACAGTCGCTCCTTCGATAGCAGCTTCCATTGCCTGCTTCTCTGCCTCATTGACCTCTATTTCCCTCTACGAGTATCCTGTAATCGTTGCAGTGACACATGACGACAATACAGTGTAGGCCTTTGGGCTGAGGGGGTCACATGAGTCAAGTTCAAAAAGGCATCCTCGCTCCTGTTCCACCACTCGCTCGCTATCTCTCCTTCACAATCGCCTCAGGAAAGAATCCTGCCGGTTCTTTGCGTACGCTG
>CAZVEZ010000137.1:0-7372 GCA_964626135.1 uncultured Nitrospira sp. | reverse complement strand
CCATCCACCCGGAGATGGTTTCGGCCGCGCGGTTCCATCCTAGAATAATGGATTCAGGCGAGAGTAGTAGGATCGGACTGCTCGAAATCTCCAAGACTGCGCGATAGCAATGCTCAATGGGCTCGGCCTTGTGGAGGGTCCTCTTCGAGAAATGTATTGTCTCGATCTTGCCGCTCCTGCGTACTTCTCGACCGGGAGCGTTCGAAGCTGAGGCTGCGACACGATGAGTGTTTAAGTGTTTCATATGGTCGTGAGCACCGGTTCAAGATAGACATCCGCGGTGATGCATGTGCCTCGACCGACTGTAGATTGGATATTCAAACGACCGCCGATCTTCCGAGCCCGAACCTCCATCTGCGTGAACCCAATGCCTTTAGTCTGCTCATGCCCGACGTCGAATCCTAATCCGTTGTCCCAAATGCGCAGTCGTACTCGTGAACCAAAGTGCCGAAGCGCGATTACAATCTGTGTCGCGCGGGCATGACGGACGCAATTGCTCAAGGCCTCCCTGGTAATCGCAACGAGCTCACGCGCTTCTTCACCGGTCAGAATCTCTTCCGCATCCGGAGCAACCCTGACACGGATCCGCACCCCACTCACCCGTTCACACGCCTGGGCGAGAGCCTGTAATTCACAGACCAGCCGAAAGGGATCGATGTTGTCGGATTCTACACTCAGAATCATGCGGCGAATGTCTTGGATGAGCTTGTTGAGCTGGTCGGTAGCATAACTTTGAGAACTCGGCAGAGCGGGTGGCGCATCCCTGCGCAACTCAGGAGATTGCGCAAGGCTTACTGCGATGGCATAGAGCGCTTGCAGGACAGAATCGTGCAGCTCCCGTCCGATGCGGCTGCGATCGTGAAGCAGCGCGCTGAGTCGTTGCTCGGATACTTTGAGGGCGGAGGCGAGATTGCCCCCCAGCTGTTCACTCCACAGGCAAGGCAGCGGCTCAGTGGCGTCGCAGGAAACCTCCTGTGCGAGACCCGCCCGTTGTTGCGCGGGCTTATCGATGGACAACCGAAACCCGTCGAGAATTTGAAATCCCCGCCGATTTTTTATCATCTGGAATGCCCTTTCCAAGTGTATGTGACGCGAAGCGTCAACGAAGCCTTCTCCCCGTGGGAAAAGCCAAGCCTGAAAGAACACTACTGTAGTACGCGACTGAGCCACCCGGCGTCACCTGGCGGTTCCGCCAGGTGACACAATACGTAGGTTATGAAAAACCAATTACTGACAAGACGGTGCGGTTTTTATGCGCTCTATGAAAGGAGATAGCCGATGCGTGGGGTAAAAGATGTCGAATTCAGCGAAAATGGCTTTGTCGTGAAAACGTTGCACGGCGAACAGCTTGCTCAATCATATCGACTTCGGCATAAAGTGTTTGCCGAGTCACTGAAGTGGGTTCCCGAAACGGAGGATGGGCAAGAGATGGATTTATACGATTTGTGGGCGACAACCGTTGGGCTGGTCAGAGATGATGGCGCGGTGGTTGGGGTCGCTCGACTCCTTCCCTCTTCCAGCCAATTCATGCTTGAAAAAGAATTCGGAGCTTTGCTCCCAGCCGGCTACCAAATCAGGAAAGCCTCAGATACTGCGGAGATCACCAGGCTTGCGGTCGATCCTGAAATCCGAGATAGAGGACTTTCGTCCAAGATGATGTTGGCGCTCTTGAAAGGCGTCTACCAGTGGGCCGTCGAGAACGACATTCGGTATTACTACCTTGAGGTCGAGCATCGATTCTTTCGAGCGCTTCGAGCACTAGGGTTCCCTTGTGAAATGATAGGAAAGCCGGTGGTGCTTCCTCCGGCTGGAGCCAGTTCCGTGGCAGCCCTGTATGACATGGTTCAATTTGACGAAGAGAACGCAGTCAAAAAACCTCAGTTACTGAACTGGATCTCCTCGATTGAGACGCTGCAGGGCGAGGTGATCGCGGGTCGAACCTCTTCATATACTCACTGCGCGAAGTTGGGATTGGTGGGTGCAGCGGCGTGATGGAATGTCGGTAGAGATCACTTCTACCGAATGCAACTAGACCACATTCGGTAGACCGTGTTCGATGGCAGTCGCAACTGCATGCGACCGTGAAGTAACGTCCAGTTTTGAAAAGATGCTTTCCACATGGAACCGGATAGTCCGCTCGGAGACGCCCATGATCTTGGCGATCTCCCAGTTCGTTTTACCGTTTTTCACCCAGTTGAGGATGGTCATCTCTCGTAGAGTGAGTTCCCTGACACAGGGAGCCACTGCTTGCGAGTTCTTTGGCGCAGTACGCAGGAGGGCAAGATGAATGTGGTACCCAAAGTACTCAACCAGCGGCACGTACCGCTTTGCGTCTACACGTTCTGCAGAGGCAAACGAACAAAAAGTTGCGATGCCACAGGCTGAATCTGCTGAACCTGTTGTGATCCCATCCCCTAGACCGAATTGTTTCGCCGCAGCCATAAATTCACCCTGCTTGTCCGAGCTTGCGGTTTTAGCGGCTTTATAGGTGGTTTCCCAATGTTGAGTCCCTGGTTTCCGTAGGGCTGTCTGGAGGACCGGGTCGACTTCAAAATACCCGTTCTGCCAGTAGAGGCGGATCCATTCTTCCGGATAGCTGACATTGAGCACATTGGTAAAACCCTCAAAGGCGCCCATCCGACTGATTTTTGCGAGCCCACCAATTACCCGGTTAAAGGGAAATAGCGATTGAAACTTGATAAGCACGCCTTTGACATCTTCGACCGTTTCTGATTCCGCCGCAAAGTGCAGTACTTCAATAAAGTTTTCACAGTCTGCTTTGGTGAGTTGGGTAAAGAGTGTTTTGGGGAAGGGACGCTTTTTCTCTACGAGGTGTGCCATAGCATGTCTCATCCCAGGAACGTAGGCAATAAGGCTACCATACCATACATCAGCTTTGCGAGGGAGCATTTTGGCCCTAGTGATATTGTGGCTGAATCAGCTATACACGCAAAACTTCTTCAGAAATCCATTGTCATGGGGAAACTATATTCTTTGCGCGATCGTTTAAAAGGAGGACAATGTTTAGGCTATATGGCATGAATGTCCGATGGGGTTCTTTGGCTCTAGCCCTGCTTTTTGCTCTATGTCCGCAGTTTGGATATGCGCAAGGGGTTCGGTTCCAACCCCAGGGGGCGACCGCAGCCGGACAAGGAAATGCCTTCGGTGCCCAGGCTGACGACCCTTCTGCCATTCATTACAACCCGGCTGGTCTGAGCCAAGTGAGTGGTATCCAAGTGCTTACGGGAACAACCCTGGTTGGGGGATCCGTCAAGTTCACGAGCCCGACTGGAATAGACAGTCGAGGGGACTTTGGAGGAAGTGTCGCGCTTCCTCCGCCGAGCTATTCCTATGTGAGTGCGAACCTGGGATACTTCGGATGGAATAGCTTGTCGAACGTGACGATTGGACTTGGTCTCACCTCGCCGTTCGGTTTGAATATCCGCTATCCCGTGGATGGCCCATTCAATTCCGCCGTCACCTCCGCAGCACTTCCACTCATCGCTATCAAGCCGACCGTGGCGTATAAACTGAATGAGCAATTGGCCGTCGGGGTGGGCGCAGACATCTATACCTTTGCAAGCTTTCTCGGACAGGGGCAGGTCGAGCAGAAACAATCCATTGGCGGGGCCTCCTTCGAACTCAACGGCAAAGGAACAGGGGTCGGCGCAAACTTCAGCCTGCTCTATACACCCCTGAGAAACAGCGATGGCAAACCGATCGCTTCTATCGGTCTTATGTACCGCACCCAGGCAGTGGTGCCGTTGAATGGATCGTTGTTGGTCAATGGGGCAAACGTCGCCGATGCGTCCACCAATCTCGTGCTTCCCCAGATATATACCGGAGCCATTGCGATCTGGCCAATTCGTACGAGAGAACGGGAATGGAAGTTGGAACTCGATGTTGAATATGTCGGGTGGAAATCGAATCGTAATCTCGACGTCCATCTCTCCACCGGCGGAGTTATCCCGCAACCACAACAATGGAAGACGGTGCCGGTTGTGGCTATCGGCACCGAATATAAATGGCTCGATCCTGCCTGGCTCCCTCATTGGGATGTGGCGCTTCGTTCCGGGTACACACACACAGAGGATCCGGTGCCCGACACGACGTACAATCCAGCTGTCGCCTCACAGCCGGCCCACACCATTTCGATCGGGGCCGGATTCCTGTGTAAAGAGGGTGGGCGCTTTTTAGGGGTGATGGTGTGCGGGGGTCAGCAAGGCGCAATGCCCTGGCCGAAGGCCATTGGTTTCGATGTCACATTTCAGGAATGGCTCTATGAATCTCGCACGGTTACCGGAAACCTGAATCCGACTGTCAACGGAAACTATCAAAACTATGTCCACCTGGGAACAGCCAGTCTCAGATTCGTGTTCTGAAGAGGGAGAGAGACTCCAGATTTGAATTGCATGAAAAATTCACGCCTTCAAACCGTCTGCCATTCAGCAAACACGCATACAACATCGTACTCGATGAAAATTTCCATGGTATTCAGTGGTATGAGTCCTTGATACCGATACTCCGCCACTATCGATATGAACGGCTCCGGGTTACGGAGCGGTTTTCGCGACGGCTTTCCGCATCGCCGCGATAGTCTTGGTATCGAGGCCGAGGGCCGTCAATTCGGTGTCCGTGGCAGCGGCGATGTTCGCCAAACTTCCGTATTGTTTGAGCAGACGAGCCCGTGTGATTTCTCCGATGCCGTTGATTTGATCGAGTGAAGAGGCCATCAGGGCCTTACCGCGCAGTTTGCGATGGAATGTGATCGCAAATCGATGGGCTTCATCGCGAATGCGTTGGACAAGGTGGGTGGCTGGGGAATTCGCCCGAAGCACAATAGGGTTTTTTCGGCCAGGCAGGAATATCCGCTCGTCTTTCTCGCCGCGCGCCTTTGCCAATGCTATTATTGCCAGGTCTTGATTGCCGACCTGTTTCAGCCCCGCCATCGCTGCAGCGAGCTGGCCTAATCCTCCGTCGATGAGAATGAGATCCGGACGCGCGAGATTTTCGCTCGCTCCGTAGCGGCGGATGACAACTTCCTGCATGCTGGCAAAATCGTTGGCGCCGGTCACGGTTTGAATTGTGAATCGACGGTAGTCTGCTTTCTTCATCTGACCGTCTTCCCACACGACCATGGATGCGACGGACTGGTTGCCCATGGTGTTTGAAATATCGAATCCTTCGATGCGCCGAGGCGGAATATCCAATCGTACAAGCCGCTTGAGTTCTTCGACGGCTTGCCGCCCAATTTCTTCGTCCCGCAGGTGATTGGCGACAGCCGCGCCGGCATTCTCTTCCGCCAGAAGGAGCAATTGATGTTTTATACCCCGTTCGGGCGCCACGACGCGGACGGCATTCCCGCGTTTGCCTGAGAGCCACTCTTCAATCACTGACATATCATCCAGGTCTGTAGGAATAAGCAGCTCTTTGGGCGGTTGACCGTCTTTGTTGTAGAACTGTTCGATGGCGGACCGAACGAGCTCTTCGTCGCCGGCGTCGGCGGCATGGGGCCAAAAGAAGTCTTTGCGTCCGATCAAGAGACCTCCGCGCACGAAGAGGATTTGAAGATCGACGGCCGCGCCGCGCCGCGCCAGCCCGATCACGTCCTGGTCTGTCGTCGTCGTTTGGGTGATGCGTTGCTTCTCAAGAGTACGTTCGATGTTGAAAAGCCGATCGCGTAAACGCGCCGCCTCTTCAAAGTCTTCATGCTCCGCTGACGCTTCCATCTGGGCACGCAAGTCGTCCAATAGCTCATGATCGCGTCCTTCCAGAAACTGTCTGACCTGCGCGACAATGCGGCGATACTCCTCTTTCGATTGATTTCCGGTGCAGGGCGCCATGCACCGTTTGATTTCAAATTCGAGACAGGCTCGTTCAGCCTTGCCGTCGATCTCGATGGTGCAGGTAGCCAGGGGAAACGTTTTCTTGATGACTTTCAACGTGTCCCGCAAGGCCCCTGCCGGCGTATAGGGGCCATAGTAGAGCGCGCCATCTTTCTGGACACGGCGGACGATGGACAGACGCGGGAAATCCTCTTTAATCGGCAGGCGAAGATAGGGATATTGCTTGTCGTCCCGTAACACCACGTTGAATCGGGGTCGATGCTGCTTGATCAGATTGCTCTCAAGGATGAGCGCTTCGAGTTCCGAGCGGGTGACGATCGTTTCAAAATCTGCAATCTGTCTGACTAAAGTGGTGTGTTTGGGAGAGTGGTCGGCCCTTTTTTGAAAATAGGACCGCACGCGGCTGGACAGGATTGCGGCTTTCCCGATGTAGAGCAATTCGCCCTGCTCGTCCCTGAACAGATAGACGCCAGGCTGGTCTTGCAGATGGTCGAGCTTGGATTGGAATTCTGCGGAAGTAGCCATCAGCCGTCAGCTTTCAGCGGTCAGCAAGGGGGAAATACTTCATTGGCACTATTCTAAAACCCGAAACATTCTGGGGCAACTCGGTTGGGGGATTGATGCTGAGAGCTGATTGCTCACGGCTGGTGGCTCGCTCAGCGCAGGCCCCGCACGAATGAGGGGCTGAGACTTCCACGTGCGACTTCTGCGACCGGCCCTTTCATGGTGAGGCTGAAGTCTTCGGCAACTTCGATATTGAGCCGGCCTCCTGGCATACTCACCGTGACAGGGCTTTTCACCAGCCCGAGCCGGACCGCCGCACTCGCAGCGGCGCAGGAGGAAGATCCGGAGGCTTGTGTTTCGCCGGCTCCACGTTCCCAGATCAGGATGAAGAGTTCTTTAGAGCTCGTCGGCACGGCAAGTTGAACGTTCGTTCGTTTCGGGAAGAGGATGTGGTTCTCTAGGGCCGGTCCCAATTTCAAGAGATCCTCTCTGGACCAGGACTGCCCGGCTGGTTTGAAAATCACACAGTGGGGATTTCCCACACTCACGCCGGTGAAGGTAAGGGATTGGCCTGCAGCATCGATGGGCTGGTTGATCAGTTCGTTCATCGTGAGAGTGCAAGGGAGGGCAGCGGGGCGGAACGTGGCCCGGCCCATTTCAACGGTGACAGCACTCGCATCCCCATGCCGGTCCACATGCAGCACAATCGTCACCAGCCCGCCTTTGGTCTCGACAGTGAACAGCCTTTTTTTCGTCTTGCCGGTGGCGTGGAGATAACGGGCAAAGATACGCAGACCGTTGCCGGATTTTTCCGCCTCGCTGCCGTCAGGGTTGAAAATGCGCAGGCCGAAATCCGCGTGCTTTGACGGAGCCAGCGCAAGGATCCCATCGCTACCAAGACCCCAGTTGCGATCGCAGATGGCCTTGACTCTTGACGAAGTGAGCGAGAACGATAGGTCTTTGGGATCCATCACCACATAGTCATTGCCCAATCCATGCCCGCGAAAGAATCCGTTCTTCAT
>CAZVEZ010000136.1:0-7387 GCA_964626135.1 uncultured Nitrospira sp. | reverse complement strand
ATGGCTTCTGAAGGGGTCTGTGAGTATCCAGACCTTGCGTGTCTGTTCTGCTCCAGTAGTGTGTCAACACCCGGCTAGGGGCGAATAAAGGTAATGAGTTCCCGGTTCACCACATCCGGTCGTTCCCACTGAGGGATGTGCCCTGCAGTGGATATGCGGATGAATCGCGACCCCTTGATGGTGTGATGGATTTCTTCGCCCACGGCAATCGGGAATACCTGATCTTCTTCACCCCAGATCACTAGTGTTGGGTGAGTAATCTCGCCGAGGCGAGCGGCAAATCCTGATTCCCACAGCGGCAGACTTTCTTTAGCCGTCAGAATCGGTTTGATGAGTCCGGGGCGTTGACGGTTTCGATTGGATCGCTCGATGACAGCCGGTGTGAGCAACGCCGGGTCATGCACGATTTCTCGTAACATAGACTCGATCATCAGACCACCGAACAGCCTATTGCCGAATGAGATGAGCCAGGGCGGCGCGCTAGTTTCCAATGCCCTCCTGATTGATGGACTGGTGAGATTTCTCATGACGTGTTGCGGCAAGCCGTCGATCAGGACAAGTTTGGCGACACGTGCCGGATGTGTCAGCGCCATGCCGATGGCCAAGCCGGCACCCATGGAATTACCGACTAACGTAGCCCGCGGAACCTTCACGGCGTCCATGAACCCGACAAAATAGTTCAACATCTGGTCCGGCCGGTAGTCGATTTCAGGTTTATCGGACATCCCTGCGCCGGGTAAATCGAGCGTGAGGACGCGGAAGTGCTGCGACAGCGCATGCTGCTGATATTCCCATTGCCACATCGATCCACCGAAGCCGTGAATCAGGATAATCGGTGGGCCTGCGCCGACATCGAGGTAGGCAATCCGCTGGCCATGGACAAGGACATTGTGGACCGGCATACGCTCAATGGCGTCGAACTGCGCCGGAATCGACGAGGGAGACGAGCAGGCGGCGGTCATGATATGGCACAACAGGATAAAGATGAGCAGCGCAGCGTGCGGCTGTGTGCAGGTACGACTACACGTATGCGGGCGTATCGGATTACTCCAGTTGAATGACTGTTTCATCCGTTTTTACATTGTCGCCTTCTGCCACCAGAATGGCGGTGACTTTCCCATCGATCGGCGCCGGGACCTGACTTTCCATTTTCATGGCTTCGATGATTAAGAGCGGGGCTCCTGCTTTAACCAGGGTGTCCAACGCGACGAGCACTTTGACGACACGGCCAGGCATCGGAGGGGCTACATCTCCCGGCTTGGACGGCCTGGGCCGCTTGCGCTTGGGTCCGGTATCTGTGTCGGGAGATTCAGGCACACCGGCCAGGATTTCCTGAATCGGCTCCAGCGAAACTTCTTCGAGTTTGTCGTTGACCCGGATGTAGTAGGGTTTGCGGCCGTCTACCTTTCGACCGGAACCGGATATCTCGACATGATAGGTTTCACCGTGGACCGTCACGTTGAATTCGGCTGGGGCCAAGTGGAGATCGGTGGCCGCTGCCGTGCCACCTGGGGAGAAGCTCTCGAGGGGCTCCAGTGTCAAGTCACCCTTCTCGCGCGCCTCAAAGAAGTCTCGCGCGATCGAGGGGAACAGGGTGAACGACAACTGATCTTCCATCGTGGTGGCCGAAGCCGGGAGATCATTTTTCACAGCCTCGAGTTCAGGCTCCAAGCGATCGGCTGGCCGGGTCTTGATCGGCTGGTCATCCCCGATTGCGCGGGCCATGATGTCGTGATCGAGAGGTCCCGGCGCTCGTCCATAGAGCCCGAGAAAGTAGTTCTTGGTTTCCGTGGTAATGACTTTGTACCGTTCTCCCGTCAAGACGTTAAGCGTGGCTTGGGTGCCCACGATCTGACTGGTTGGTGTGACAAGCGGGGGATAGCCCATTTCCTTGCGGACGCGCGGCACTTCATCCAGGACTTCTTTCATTCGATCGAGTGCATTCTGCTCGGTCAGTTGCGCGGAGAGATTCGAAAGCATGCCGCCGGGAATCTGCGAGGTGAGGATTTCAGCATCGACGCCGGTGGACTCGCTTTCGAACTGCCGATATTTTCGGCGAACGGTGCGGAAGTAATCCGCAATGGGCTGAAGCGCCGCGAGGTCCAGCCCGGTTTTGTACGGTGTGTGTTCTAACGCGGCAACGATCGATTCAGTCGGCGGGTGAGAGGCCCCTCCGGCGAGCGGAGAGATTGCGGTGTCCAGCATATCCAGGCCGGCCAGCACGGCCATCATGGCTGACATCGTCCCCATACCCGAGGTGTAATGCGAGTGAAGATGAATCGGGACATGGACCGCGGCTTTTAAGCTCTTGACGAGTGTGTAGGCATCGAGAGGAGCCAGCAGTCCGGCCATGTCTTTAATGCAAATGGTATCCGAGCCCAAGTCCTCCAGCCGTCTGCCCATTTCAACGAAACCTTTCAGCTGGTGAACCGGACTGACGGTATATGAGATCGCCGCTTCGACATGTTTTCCACAGGCTTTGACTTCCCGGATGGCGCGCTCCAGGTTTCTGACGTCGTTCAGCGCGTCGAAGATGCGGAAGACGTCGATACCGTTGGCGGCGGACCGTTCGATGAACCGCTCCAGCACGTCGTCGGCATAGTGCCGATATCCGACCAGATTCTGCCCGCGGAGCAGCATTTGAAGTTTGGTATTGGGCATGGCGGCGCGTAGCGCGCGGAGCCGTTCCCAGGGATCTTCTTTGAGGAACCGGAGACAGGTATCGAAGGTCGCGCCACCCCAGACCTCGAGCGACCAATAGCCGACGGCATCGAGCTTTTGAGCGATGGGCAGCATGTCCTCCGTCCGCATACGCGTGGCGAGTAGACACTGGTGTCCGTCGCGCAAGGCGACTTCGGTGATCAGGAGCGGCTTGCCATGGGCTGGTTGGATTATCAGCTCTTGACCCCTGTGCGCAGACGTCTTCGACGTTCGGACGGCTGGTCCGGCTGTCCGCTTCTTGAGAGCCTGTGTTCGTGAGGGACGTCGCGTCGCCATGATCCTCTGAGTGGTTTATCTGGACTCTTTGGTTGATCCGGTTGGTCTGGTTCTACTAAACACACGAGACGAACAAAATAATGTGTGTTTTGTGCCGGCGGACTGGTTCAGCATCCTGCTATAGCCCCTCGTAGGCGGCAATGGCCGCAGACAGTGCCAGCACCAGATCCTCCGGCTCCTCGAAGTCGTCGTAGTTGAACAGGTTCGGGTGCGTCTCCAGATAGGATGTGTCGAAACGCCCTGCCATGAAGTCCTGGTCCTGCATAATCTCCATCATAAAGGGGATCGTCGTCTTGATTCCGCGCAAGACGTATTCCTCAAGCGATCGTCTCATGCGGCTGACGGTTTCTTCCCACGTGCGGCCGCGTACAGTAAGTTTGGCCAAGAGGGCGTCGTAATAGGGCGGCACTGAGTAGTCTTTGTACACCGCTCCGTCGATGCGCACTCCGATTCCACCCGGCGAGAGATAAGCGGTGACAGTGCCGGTGGAAGGCCGGAAGTTGTTCTTCGGGTCTTCCGCGTTGATGCGGCACTGAATGGAATGGCCCTGGAGCGTGACCTCCTGCTGCGTGATCTCAAGCGGTAGGCCGGCTGCTATCGAGATCTGATTGCGCACGATGTCGATTGCCGTGATCTGTTCGGTCACGGTATGTTCGACCTGGAGGCGAGGATTCATCTCCATGAAATAATAGCGGTTGTTCTGATCGAGGAGAAACTCAACGGTGCCGGCATTGTCATAGTCGATCGCTTTGGCAATGGCAATGGCTGCTTCACCCATTTCTGCGCGAAGATGTGGTGTGAGGATCAAGGATGGGGCGATCTCAATCAACTTTTGATGCCGGCGTTGAATCGAGCAATCCCGTTCGCCCAGATGGATAATGGTGCCGTGCCGATCGGCCAGGATCTGAAATTCGATATGATGCGGCCGCTCGATATACTTTTCCAGGAAGACGATTCCGTTGCCGAAGGCAGCCTGGGCTTCTCGAGAGGCAACGGCCATGTTCTCACGAAGTTCTGTATCCGATCGCACCACCCGGAGCCCGCGTCCCCCTCCGCCTGCGCTGGCTTTGATGATGAGGGGATAGCCTGTCTCTTTTGCGAACGAGAGGGCTTCCTTGACGTCGGTGATGCCGCCTTCGGTACCGGGGACGATCGGAACGCCGACCCGCTTGGCCAGTTCGCGGGCTTTGATCTTGCTCCCCATCAAGCCGATAGCGTGTGGCGATGGACCGATGAAGGTAATGCCGGACGTATGGCATAGCTGCGCGAATTGAGAGTTTTCTGAGAGAAATCCATAGCCTGGATGTATGGCATCGGCGCCGATCCGTAGCGCCAGGTTGACGATTTGTTGGCTGTCTAGAAATCCTTTGACCGGTCCCGGGCCGACCATGTATGCCTCGTCGGCCTTTTTGACATAGATCCCGGTCGAGTCGGCTTCCGAATAGATAGCGGCAGTCGCGATGTTCAATTCGCGGCAGGCGCGGATAATCCGCATGGCGATTTCGCCGCGATTGGCTACCAGAATTTTCTTAAACATACCAGTCGCTGTCTTCCCGGATCGATGGTGATTCTCTAGAGAGTTATGAGGCGAAAAGGAGGGCCTAAGCTAGCACAGGATCAGGAGTCGTGTCGAGGGAGACAGGGGAAGAACAGACTCGGATGAGCGGACCTACTTGCTCTTAATCAAGACCGGTTTTGACTGGGCGCTTCCGCCGCCAGCCACGATAATGATGAACGACATCCCTGCTTTGGCTTCCGGCACGGTGGCTTCAATCGCAGAATCGTTCATGAATGTGAAGACCACAGGCGTATTTGAAGCGGCGCTGAAGGTCACCGTGTGAAAACATTCTTTCGTGCCGAAATTCTCGCCCGTAATGACGACTGTGTCGCCTGGCTTGGCTTCGTCCGGCTCAACCTTGGTGATCTGTGGACGCTTGTTTCGATCGCAGATGGGATCCCGCTCGACTTTTGCCGCATCGAATCCCTTGATTGACTCGGTATCGTAGAGGGTGAATCCTGCGCCATCAACGATTGCGCCTGAATCCTCCGCGTAGGAGTAGGATACGGGTATAGGCGAGGCCATCGATCCGGACAATCCCAGTACGAATATCAGCATCCACAATCGCTCTTTTTGCATTGCTCCCTCCTTCCAGAACAATCGCGCACGACTATTTCTCTTTGACCGGAATATAGGTCTCGTCAATAAGTTGTTGACCGGACGGAGACAGCGCAAACTGAGCGAATGTTTCAGCCAGGTGGTTCGGCTCCTTCTTGGACAACAATAGAATAGGACGCCGGAACGGATAGCGGCCGTCTTTGACGGTAGGGCCTTCCGGTTCGACCTTGTCGATGGGCAGCAGTCGCACGGCAACACCGCTTGAGACAACAGATAGCCCCTGCTTCAGGGATAGATAGGTGACCGCAGACAGAGGGGGCAGTGTCCCTACGACAGTCTTGACGACCTGGTCATCGGAGCCAATCACCTTGGCGGCGCCTGTGATCTTACCGTTCATACCGAGTTGCGACTCAAACGCATCCCGGATGTTCTGGTTGCGAGGCCGGTCGATGACCAGTATTTTTGTCTCAGGCCCGCCGATGTCTGACCACATCGTGACTTTTCCGGAGAAGATGTCGGCCACTTGTTGCTTCGTGAGATCTTTTGTGAAATTGGAGAGATGCACGAGGATGGCGATTCCATCCCATGCGATGGGTGTAGCCGAGAGGCCAGGTTCCTCTGTGCCGGTCACGGCGATGTGAGCCTGGCCGGACTTTACCATCTCAACGGGTTTTGAATTCCTGTCCCAGACGACGTCCAGGTAGGCTCGCGGGTTGGCTTTTTCAAATGCGCGGGAGAGAGTCTCGATCGTTGTCAGTTCCGGTCCGTTTCCGGCAATGACGAGGTTCCCTGAAACCTCCGCAAAGGCGACAAGGGCCATTCCCCAGCTAAGTAGAAAGCTGAGAGCTAGGGAAGGGATGAGCCTCACGGTCCTGCGACCTCCATGGGGTAGGGATGGACATTGGGAATGAGGACGCAGCGTGTTCACAATATAAGTGTATGGTCCGGTTCAGTTTTCCGGTGTGCCGCCGGTCATAGGATCGGAAGGTGGAGTATCGGTGGGGGCAGCGCGTTTTCCCATCAGAGGAGGGAGTTTGGCGAACTTATCCATCCGTTCGTCCAACATGCTGTAGGCTTTCATCTCGGCGAAGCCGGTTTTGCGGGCCCCTTTCACCTGCGTTGTGCAGGCAGATAGTATCCGCGTGGCACTCTGGGCCTGACAGAAGGGGCACACGGTGTCTTCCGCCCTGGCGTGGACGGATTGCGAAGCGTCAAAGTGCTTCTCGCATTGTCCACAACGATATTCGTAGATCGGCATGTTTCGTATCCTCGCGCGAGATGAACACCGCACAGAGCGAGTCATCCGCTCTTGACCGGCCGTTGAGCTTTGCCTTATTCTACACACTCAGTTGATAGGACTTCTAGTGGCTTAGAGGAGGACTTCGATGTCTCTGCTGATTCGAAAATATAAGAGTGTGAGCGGAATGATGCAGGAAGAGCGGATCGACGATCCAGATCGGATCGAGCGGTACATGAAGCTCTTCGATAAGGACGACATTAAGAAGCTTGAGACGGGCGTCAAGGTTTTTATTGAGAAGGACGAGTGGCAACTCCTGGCCTAAGTTGTAGCGCGCTTCTCCCACGTTCACGAGACTCCATCGCAGCTCGTATCTAAATCCGATCACTGGTTATGAGCATGCTCAGGCCCGGAATTGTAAGAAAAGGGCTGTGTTGAAGTCTGCCCGTCTGGTACTGTTCCTATGACGTATTGGGTTCATATCGCGCGTTCGATCGATCGGGTCACGCTTCACAAGGATCGTTGTTCTGAGGTGCCGTCGATGTCGATCGGCTCTTCTAGCGATTTTTGGGAAGGCGGGTGGTTCGATTTCCCGGACAAGGAGCGGGCGTTAGCGGCGATGGCGCAGGCCGGGACGACTGAACAGCGTCGTTGCCCTCTCTGTAAACCCTAGTCGCGAAACGCTGAGCAGGGTGAAATGGGTCTCGGAACCCAGCACTCAGTTCTCAGCACTTTTCTGACCTGATGCCACGATTCGCACTCCTGTTGACAACGTTTATCTGGGGCGCGACGTTCCCCGCCACCAAAGTGGCGTTGGAGCAACTTCCGCCATTGTCGTTTCTATTTCTCCGATTTCTCATCGGGGCGGCGCTGGTCGGAGGCGGGTTTCTCCTGTGGAGGTTTCGCTTGCACCGGGAGCCCGCACTCTTGCGGGCCAGTGCGATCGCCACTTGCTGGTTGTTTCTCGGTTATGTTCTCCAAACGGTCGGACTCCGCTATACCACCGCATCGAATTCCGCCTTCATCACGGCGTTGTA
>CAZVEZ010000135.1:0-7403 GCA_964626135.1 uncultured Nitrospira sp. | reverse complement strand
TGGCCAGCTCGATCCCTACCTGTAACGCCTGCTCGGCCTGGGAGAGACTCATCGCCGGTTCCACCAGCAGATTGTTCGTTCCTCGCATCACTTTCTTATGAAGAAGTCCTGGAGCCTGTTCAAAGTCGAAGGCCACACCGATGTCCACGACACGAACTTCTATACCGGCATGGCGAGCCAGCACATTGACCCCGGCGCCGCCGCGCAAGAAATTCAACACCATCTGAGGAGTGACTGCGGAGGGATAGGCGCTCACCCCTTCCACCGTCACCCCATGATCGGCGGCGAACGTAAAGACCACTCCACGCGGGACCTTTGGCTTCATCTCACCCGTGATCATGACGTAGCGCGCAGCCAATTCCTCAAGGCGGCCCAAGCTGCCGACCGGCTTGGTCAATCGATCAAGACGCGTCTGGGCCTGTGCCAATAGACGAGGATCGGTCGGCTGGATCCGGTCAATGGTTTTGTGAATCAACACTTCGGACAGTCCTCTTACTTCACTCGCATGGGAATACCGCTGATTGTCAGATAAACTTCATCGGCTTCTGCTGCAACCTGTTGATTGACCTTGCCGGCCAGATCACGAAACGCCCGGACCATTTTCGTCGCAGGCACAAGCCCTAGCCCCAATTCGTTACTCACGATTACGACACGAGACCGCGTCGCCCGAATCGCGTGAAGCATCGTGGTCGTGGCTTCAAACACGTCGATATCGCGCAGACGTAGCCCACACAAATTACTCAACCATAACGTGAGACAATCTATTACAATTGATTGATAATTCTTGCCATTATCGGTGCACCATCCGGCAATCTCTGTCGGAACTTCCGCTGTCACCCAGTCAGACGAGCGTGTGGCCTGATGTCGTTCAATTCGCGCCTTCATCTCCTGATCGAGTGCCTGACCTGTCGCCACGAAGGCCCTGGGTCCTCCCTGACCAGCCAGATCGAGCGCCGCCTGGCTCTTGCCGGACGCTGCGCCACCAAGTACGAGAATCAGTGTTCCGCGTTGCTTGCGAACCTTCGCCATAACAATCAGCCTGCCGTTTTCTTCACGTCGCGCTGCCAGAGAAATTCCGGTTCCCCCTGGGTTTTAGCGGCCCACCGCGCCAGGACAAAGAGGGCATCGCTCAGACGATTCACGAACTTGATGTGCACCGCATCAACTGTCTCTTCCCGTGAGAGATGGACACACACCCGTTCTGCCCTGCGGCACACGGTCCTTGCCTGGTGTAAGAATCCCGACACCTTCCCCCCGCCGGGCAGAATGAACTCTTTCAGTGGAGCCAAATCTTTCTGACAGCGATCAATGATTTTTTCGAGCTTCGTGACGTCCTTCTCCGAAACGTGCGGCATATTCTTGAACTCTTGGCCTGGAGCTGTCGCAAGTATCCCTCCGAGATCGAAGAGTTTGTTCTGGATCCATCGGAGATCTTCTTCGAGCTGTTCAGCCTTCGCATGGCTCCCGACCATCTCGGCATTCATCACTCGCACCACTCCGACCACCGCATTGAGTTCATCGAGCATGCCATAGGCCTCAACTCGCAGGCTGTCCTTCCACACCTGCTGTCCTCCGGCCAGTCTTGTTTTTCCCGCGTCTCCGGTTCTCGTGTAGACCTTCGTGATCCGCATCCCCGTTCCTCCTATTTTCCTGTCCCTTCTTTCCCCACGACTCATAATGAATAAGTTGTTCAACTGGAATCCTGGCTCGCCATCCCGCCGTCTCTAGATCAGGCTGTGGCGCAAAATCTGACACGTAGCCGAGACACAGATAGGCCAGTACTTTGACCTGCCTGGGGATACCGAGGACCTGTTTCAATGCCTTGTGGTCCAGAATACTGACCCATCCGACCCCTACACCCTCGGCTCTCGCGGCCAGCCAGAGATTCTGAATCGCACAACAGGTGCTGTACAAATCCGTCTCGCGCACAGTGGAGCGCCCCAGTACATGCGGGCCGCCGCGCTGGCGGCTGCAGGTCACGCAAATATTGACCGGCGCTTCCTCGATGCCTTCGAGCTTCAAACTGCGATAGAGGCTTGCGCGAGCCCCCTCATAACGCCCGGACGCCTCGGCATTCGTCTTTTTGAAGAGCTGTTTCACGGCGCGCTTTGTCGCGCGTTGACGGATGACCACGAAGTCCCACGGCTGCATAAACCCAACAGACCCGGCGTGATGCGCTGCAGTCAAAATCCTGCCAAGCACATCATCCGCAATCGGCGTCCGTACAAAATTTCGTCGGACGTCACGCCGTTCAAAAATCACGCGGTAGACGGCTGCCCGCTCTGATCGGGAGAACCCGTTGCGAGGATCGGCAGTGGGCTCTCTGTCACGTGACGTTGTCGGCGATGTATCCTGATCGGGCATCTCTATTCGCTCCATATCTGTTTGGGAACACATCGGCGTCGCCCCTGGTCTCTGAAAAGAAATCTACTCGCGCATCCGTCAACGTGGACGTTCTGCATGACCGGATTTTGCCGAAGCCCCACACTTCGCACTCGCCGCTAGCTGGACGCTCTCCATCGTGCAAAAGACAGGGCCGGCATGCGTAACACGATATGGATCACGCCCGCAACACCGACATAGAACAAACAGGGCGACAAGGACTCTGGGTAGTATTCAACAAGGCGCGAGGCGAGCTGCGTCAGGCTTGTCTGCTCGAAACGGTCGGAAAGAAAATTAAAGCTGCCGCTGGAGATCAGTTCGCAGACGACCGTGCCGGCCAACAGGCTCACGGTCAGCGGAAACAGCGTGGTAACCGTGTCACGATGCACTCCGGCATACCAATGGCCGGCGAACCACAGCGCGCCGTAGGCAGGCAGCAAGAAACCATAGGCCGGGCTGACGCAGAAATTGCTCACGCCGCCCCATGTGACTGCTGCAAAGTCGAGCAGTGCAGCTTCGGCCAGCAATGCGGGAAAGGCCCAGCGAGTGCGTAGATAGATACCGGCGAGAAAGAAGACCGCCCAGGATACACTCGGCAGGAGTTCAAAGGACGTGAAATGATAGCCTCGCGTTCCCCCCATAAGAGTCGCCAAGACAAAAGCCATCGCGAGCTGTGTCCGGACCGAAAATTTGAGCATGGTGACCTTCCTCCGATTTCATGCCTGGCGATGGGTTGATCGAGTCTGAATCCTGTTCATAAGACGCCGCCCTTCACGGGGCCTTCCGTGACATCGATACTGTCTGAGCACTCAGTTCACCCGTGCTGACCTTCTTGAGACAAATAGGGCACAAACAATCCTGAAATCGCTCCGCAATCCAGTTCATCTGCTGTTCGGTAATTCCCAATCCGCCGCACCAACATTGGTACCCGACGCACTCGAACGTCTGCCCGCAGTTTTCGCACGTCTTGTTCACCGGACCTTTCAAAACTCAACTCCCGGTTGGGCCTTGATACCCTTGCGAAAGGGATGCTTGATTTGTTTCATTTCCGTGACGAGATCGGCCGTCTCAATCAATGCGTCTTTGGCCCCCCGGCCGGTGATCACTACGTGTTGCATGAGAGGACGGCCCAGGAGCACCGGCAGCACCTCTTCGAACCGGACGTAGTCGTGCTGCAGGGCAATATTGAATTCATCGAGAATGACCATCGCATAGGACCCATCCTGGAGAAATTCGCAGGCCATCTTCCATGCCTGTTGCGCAAATTTTGTGTCCCGTTCACGATCTTGGGTTTCCCAGGTATAGCCTTCGCCCATGCGAAGAAAGGTCACACGATCGCCAAAGGACTTGAGCACCCGCTCCTCTGCCGTATCGATCGCGCCCTTGATAAATTGCACTACGGCGACTTTCAGTCCATGGCCAAGACATCGCAGGGCCATACCCAAAGCTGCTGTGGTCTTCCCTTTGCCCGCGCCCGTGTAGACAATCAGCAACCCTTTTTCTTCTTGCGCTGCTTCAATGCGGCGATCCACCGACGCTTTGAGCCGCTCCATTTTGGCTTTGTGTTCGTCCTGGTCCGTCACTTCACACCTTTGAGGATGAGGTATGCCGCACCGACGACACTAGAGTTTTTGCGATCTGTGGCTGACTGGCAAAATGCAAATGGGTGTAGAGCGCCAGTGTGTTGCCTGCTATAAGTCCGTCTGAGCCCTTCGTTTCACCTCGTGCATCACGGAGAGTACACGCATAGTCGAGACTTCCCTTTGGAACCAGCGTGGAGTAGTGAAACTCCTGCCCTCGTGCGGTTCTACCAGACGCACCCAGTATGCAGTCTCGCGAGAATTCCACAGTCCTGTACCCCAAAGTCAGATCTTGCTTCCGCATGACTGCCTCAGCAGAAAACAGCCCGACCATCTCATGCGATGTGCCAGCGAAGTCACGGATGGCTTGCGTGAGGTACATCATCCCGCCGCATTCCGCATAGACCGTCCCACCCCGCTCAGCAAACTGCCGGATTGCCGTTCGCATGCCGACATTTCCAGCCAGCACTCTGCCATGGAGTTCCGGATAGCCCCCGCCGAGGTATAACATGTCCACCTCCGGTAACACCCGATCGCTCATAGGCGAAAACTTCACCAATTCCGCCCCCTCTGCTTCAAGCAACTCAAGGTTGTCGGGATAATAAAAACAGAATGCCCGATCCTGCGCCACGCCGATTCGAACGGTAGGACCATGGGCTCTCATTACAGGCTGAGGAGCTATTGTCAACTCTCTGCATGAGCGAGCTAATGCCTCGACTTGGTCTAGATCGATCGTTTCTTCCGCCGCCTTCGCGAGCAACCCGTAGAGTTCGCCCGCTCCCTGTTCCATCGCAGTCACCAACCCAAGGTGGCGTTCAGAAATTGTCACCGCCGGATCTGGCCGCAGATATCCCACCGTCACCACATTAGTCTCCTGTTCCACTGCTTCCTTGAGAAGTCTGTAATGCCCTTCGCTGCCGACCCGATTGAACAGGACGCCCGCCACCCGTAACCCCGAATCAAACTTCGCATATCCCGACACCATGGCAGCAGCGGAACGGGCCATCGCGCTTCCGTCAATGACCAGAAGAACCGGCGCATCCAATTGCTTCGCCAATTCAGCCGTGCTGCCGATCTCGCTCACCGGCGAACTGCCGTCAAACAATCCCATCATTCCTTCGATGATCGAAATATCTGCGCCGGTAGCGGCCCGCATGAACACGTCGCGATTGACGGCCTCCCCCAACATCCAGCCATCTAGATTGCGTGACAGACGTCCGGTGACGGCAGTGTGATGCCCCGGATCGATAAAGTCAGGTCCTGCCTTAAACGCTTGCACCAGGCGGCCCCGCTGTCGCAAGGCCGCCTGGATCGCTAAGGTGACTGTAGTCTTACCGACAGCGCTATGAGTGCCGGCGATGACTAAACGGGGAAGGATCATAGGAGTCTGTTACTTCGTATCGTAATTGACTCTCAGCCCGACGAAAATGGACCGTACGGGAGTGCCAAAAAGCAGGACCTCTTCGTATTTCTCATCGAAGATATTGTCGACTCGAACGTATGTTTGCACACGGTTTGTCACATCGTAGTTCGCAGAAATATTCCACACGTCGAATGCCCGCATTGACTGTAGATTAGTGCTATCATTGAATCGCGACCCTACATACCGACCTTCGAGATTGATCCTGAGCGGATCGATCGGCTGATAACTGATGATCATGCTCCATTGATCGACCGGGATACGGGGCGCTCGGTTACCGGGCTGCTGATCGAGGTTCCTGGTCAGCGTGTTGGTATACTGGGCTTGCACGTCCAAGCTCTTGATGAATGGCATATCTTGCACCACGGCATATTTCACACTCGCTTCCCATCCCTTCGTGCCAACAACGCCGATGTTCTCTGCGCAGAAGCCGAATGGACCGCATGAAGTAGAGTTCGCCTGAGCGATAATCATGTCACGGAAACGGTTCCAGAAAAACCCTCCGCTGAAGGTCAGACGATCATTCAGCAGATATTGGTCCACTCCGAAATCCATACTCTGACTTTTCTCAGGTTTCAGATTTGGATTTCCAAAATTTGGAAAATACAATTGATTGAATGTTGGCGCGCGAAAACCTGTCGCATAGCTGCCACGAAACTTAGTGCCGGTTTCTTGATGAAGATAACCTGCAGTTGCCCGATAGGTCGTTGCGCCACCAAAGACGTTATACTCATCCTGCCTCACACCCGCCGTTGCAAATACTCGATCCCAGAGGTTGAGTTGAGCTTGCACGAACCCGGCATGGCTAGAAAGAACCTTGTGCGGGATATCCAAATTATTCGTTAGGAGGTCACGATTCTCTCCCTGCTGGTCACGAAACTGATACCCGGCACTGAGTAAGAGGGGCTTACCAAGCTGAAAATTATGCTGCCACTCGATGCGATTTGCCAATGTATCGATCTGTGATCGAAAAAGAAATGGACTGGACACTACCCCAGTTTGCACATTGCGCTGCGTCGTTCCCGAAAACGACTCGGAGTCCTCTGTTTGACGGGACACAGTCAGTGTTTGGTTCCACCACGTTGTGATCGGCTGATTGTATGAGGCGCTATACACAAACTGTTGGCTTTTGGTGAAAGCTCCCAGCGTGTCGAAACCAGATCCAAACCCGCCGTCAATATTGGTCCTCCCCTGCAAGAGACGAAAATTGAAGTCGAGCCGCCCCTCATAAGGAAGCGCGATCCCAAGCCGAGCTGAAGTTTGCCAGTTATGAAACCCGTCTCGTTCCGATGCCCCTCGGCGGTAGTTGACCGCTGAAAATCCGGTATAGTCCCAGCGTGAAATCGCCGCGCTAAAATCCACTGGCCCCTTTTTGCCTGATACCTGGCCACCTTCTCGAATGGACAAGAACGACCCGTACTCGAAGAATGCGCTGGCCGACGGAGCGCCGGTGCCCTTCTTAGTGGTGATATTGATCACCCCACCCATTGCATCTGCTCCCCACAACATGCTTTGGGCGCCGCGAAGAATTTCGATACGCTCGATGTTGTCGGTGGTCAAATTAGCAAAGTTGAAATTGCCTAGCGTGGCGCTGTTCATAATCGTGCCATCGATCAGCACCAGCACCTGATCGGAATTGCTCCCCCGGATACGCACTGTCGCGGACGTGCCTGGCCCGCCATTCGAAAAGACTGTGAGCCCCTGGCTGAGGCGGAGCGCATCCACGACCGTCTTGACTTGCCGACGCTCTAGTTCCTCGCCCGTAATAACCTCCACAGCACTGGTCAGTTGATTAACCGGGACCGGTGTCTTCGTTGCGGAGATGACCACTTCTTTGGTTTCAATCACCGGCTCATTTTCGGCAGGCTCTTCACCGAAGGCTGCCACAGACAATATGACGGGAAAACTGAAGAGTACACACACGGAGAACAAGACGAATCGATACCTATAACCGGACCGCATACTCAACCTCCCTTTGACTCGAAGGGCTGTGTAGAAACATTCGTCAGCTGGGTCTCCTG
>CAZVEZ010000134.1:7030-7450 GCA_964626135.1 uncultured Nitrospira sp. | reverse complement strand
CCGAATCTCCTCGAAGATCTCCAGCTTGCGCGCATCCGTCAGATTCTCTTCCCGGTAGAGAATCTGTTTGAACATAAAATCAGGATTGCCGCCCAGGAGAATGTCGGTGCCGCGGCCTGCCATGTTCGTGGCAATGGTGACGGCGCCCTTGCGTCCCGCCTGGGCGATGATCTCGGCTTCTCGCTCATGCTGTTTGGCGTTGAGCACGTTGTGCTTCACGCCGGTCCGGTTCAAGAACCCGGCGAGGCGCTCCGATTTTTCGATGGAAATCGTGCCGACCAAGACGGGCTGGCCGCGCTCGTGGCATTCCTTGATGTCTTCGACGATCGCGGCAAACTTCTCTTTCTCCGTTCGATAGACGACATCCGCATAATCCTGCCGGATCATGTTGCGATTGGTCGGAACCACGTTGACGTCGAG
>CAZVEZ010000134.1:0-7020 GCA_964626135.1 uncultured Nitrospira sp. | reverse complement strand
AACTTCTTGTACATGCGGAAATAATTTTGGAAGGTGACCGAGGCCAGCGTCTGATTCTCATTGGCGATCTTCACGCCTTCCTTGGCTTCGACGGCCTGGTGCAGGCCGTCGCTCCAGCGGCGTCCCGGCATGAGCCGCCCGGTAAATTCGTCCACGATGATGACTTCGCCCTCTTTCACGACATAGTCCACATCCCGTTTGTAAAGAGCGTAGGCCTGAAGCGCCTTGACGACGTGATGGACGAGATCCATATGATTGGGGTCGTACAAGTTGTCCACGCCGAGCAATTTTTCGACCCGGACGTTGCCGTCTTCGGTCAACGACGCGGTCTTCGTTTTTTCCTCGATCGTGTAGTCGTGCTCCGGCTTCAGTTGCGGGATGATGGCGTTGATGCGGTAGTAGAGGTCGGTCGTTTCATCCGTCGGGCCGGAGATAATCAAGGGCGTGCGGGCCTCGTCGATGAGAATGCTGTCGACCTCGTCCACGATGGCAAAGTTCAGCTCGCGCTGCACACACTGAGCCAGATCATTGACGACCAGGTTGTCGCGGAGATAGTCGAAACCGTACTCGTTGTTCGTGCCGTACGTGATGTCGGCGCGATAGGCTTCCGCTCTCGTGCAGGGGCGGAGTGACTGGAGGCGCTTGTCGGAGGCCTCATAGGTCGGATCGTAGAGAAAGGAGGCATCGTGTTGAATGATGCCGACCGAGAGACCCAACGCGTGGTAGAGCACGCTCATCCATTGCGCGTCGCGCTTGGCGAGGTAGTCGTTCACGGTGACGAGGTGAGCGCCTTTTCCTTCTAGCGCGTTCAGATACACCGGCAGCGTAGCCACCAGGGTTTTCCCTTCGCCGGTCTTCATTTCGGCGATGCGGCCTCGATGGAGAATCGCGCCTCCCATCAACTGGACATCAAAATGACGCATGTTCAGCTTGCGGCGGGACATTTCACGGCAGACCGCAAAGGCTTCGGGCAGAATGTCGTCCAGGGTTTCTCCGGCCCCGAGTCGTTTCTTGAACTCCTGGGTCTTGTCCGCAAGCGCGTGATCGGACAAGGGAGTCAGGCCGGACTCCAAGCTATTGATCCGCTCCACAATCGGGCGAATTGCCTTGATTTCACGATCGTTTTTACTGCCGAAGATCTGATTGAGTAGTTGGGTGACCATGGTACTGCCGTTCGAAACGAACGCCGATGTCTCCAAAAATATGTGGCGCAGTATACAGCATCTTTTCTATGAATCCTATAACAAGCAGCGGCCCGGAAGTGGGTCAGTTTGAAATAGAATGAATTGCTTAGACTTTCTTAGCGGTGCGCTTGGTCGCGCAGTAATTAGCATCTCTAGACACCCCAGCCTCCTAATTATGAGACGTACTGATGAAACCGTCAAAGTGTGCGCGTATAACTTCCCTCACGAGTAGCATTTCTAGCGAAAAGTCAGGTGATTATGGTTGTGGCGCTGCTTGTTCTGGCAAGCGAATGTGACGATAGGGCAAGAGAGCGATAACCTTTCCTATCTTGGTTTTATAACCTCCGTCTTTCGACTCGATCAAGTCCAAAGCCATAAGAGACTTTAGATCCCGCATCAATGTCTTTTGAGTCTTTGTTGCATAAGCCTTAGCAACACGTGGGCTAATCTCTGTCAGCTTATTTATAGGAATCAACTGGTGATCTTTGGACATATCCAGAACAAGATGCCGCTGCCTTTCATCACTAGGAGAGGATTTTCCTTTGAAGCTGTCCCAGACGTGATTTTTCCAGGTCAACTGCCACTGCTGGAATCTAACGGCCTCTAAATGCTCGCGCAAGCCTTCTACGAACCCTTTGATGGCATACTGGAGGAATGGCACTACATCGCCATTTGATCTGCTCGATAAATCTAGTTGACGGTAATATTCAGATCGAGTGTGGTTATAGTGATTCGATAACAAATGCGCAGCTGGACTTGGTAGTCCTGCATTAATCAAAATCACAAATTCTAAAAGTCTTCCTGTTCGTCCGTTCCCATCACCAAACGGGTGTATCCATTCAAGATAAAGATGGGCAAGAACAGCTTTGATAATCGCTGTAATCAAAGTTTTATCTTGCCCGCCGGGAGGAGATGCGAAGTCAGGGCCATTTAGCCAATCACATAAGCGATTGAGTAAATATTGGCATTCTGAAGCCGGAGCGCCTCTATATTGTGCCACGCCAAATGAACCCATCCGAATTTGACCAGGGACAACATCTTCCCCCAACTCAAGGTCTTTCAACACTTTTTGATTGAACTCTTTAATTAGCGCTACACTCAAAACTTTTATTTCTTCCCGCGCCACTTTCTGGGCAATGTCATTTACAGCTTGAATAACATTGTTAACCTCAGTGGCTAGATATTCTTGGGAAGGTGGTAAGGTTAAGGTTCCGTTTATTTGCTGTTGAATTTGGGCTTCGGTGAGCGTATTGCCCTCAATTGCCACTGTTCCACGCACACCTTTGATGAGTGAAACCTGGTGTAGTTGCTTCGCTAGATCTGGTAGTAGCGGAGCATTAGCCAAATGTTCACACTTTGATTTTGCCTCCCCCAGGAGAATCCAGAAGTCTGGAGGGATAGCTCTATCTGCCAGGTTAACTCGAAACGTTATCCATGGATGTGTCCTCAGATATTCCATTTAAAATGTCCCTTAAAATGTCCTCACATAATGAATAACTTATACATTATATTTAATATGTTATGAAATATTAACTCAAATATGTCCAGGAATTTGTCCCGTATTATCTCACGGGAGATAATCGTTTAAAAGCCTGATCTTGGCACAGGCAAGAGAGAAGCTATTTAACAACTATTTATGCTTTTCTAACTCACGCACTACCCGGAAGCCCTGATGCGAATCCCCGTCTTGACAGGCCGAGTCGGGCTCCAGTACCATTCGACCGAGTCACACTAGGGTCGATATCTAATGAACCACACCGTTGTCAAATTCCTATCGATCCTCCTGATACTCTGCGTCCTGTCCATCGGCGGATTGGCTCAGGCTCAGTCTGTCGAGCATGTCGGACACCATGCCCAGCATCAAGCTGCCACACATGGCACCGCGCTCTGCTCCTGGATGTGTGCCGCCGGAACAGTGCTCGATAGCGCAGTCACCCCGTTTCAGATTGAGCTCAGCCCTATCGCCCTCATCACCGTCCCCGACTCCGTGCCGCCCCCGGTCGAGACGGGCCTGACTTCTTCCGGCCGCGCCCCCCCATCTTCTCTATAGCCTTCGTTACTCATCGGCTCGAAACAGAGCCATATCCGTTTCTCATAATGATCCACGCAGTGGATCGATTAGGACAAACGGGTAGAGACGATTCGCAGAGAGAGAACGTACGGGCAGCATGACGGGCAAACGATTTCACAACGTGGTTCCAAGTCATGAGACCATTGCAAGAGCAGTGCATCTTGCCATGAGGAGATCGCCATGAAACGTCTAGATATTGTCATGATCGGCATGCTGGTCGCTACCCTCGGATGCTTCCCGTTCGATGTCTGGAGTATGGGCTCGCGAGTCCCGACAGTCGGTACACAGGCTGAAGACTTTCGTTTGACCGATCTGGAGGGCAAGTCGCAGAGCCTCAGCCAGTACCGAGGGAAAATCGTGCTTCTGAACTTCTGGGCCACCTGGTGCAAGCCCTGTACGACCGAGATGCCGGCGATGCAAGCGATGTACGACAAGCTGCGTGACAAAGGCTTCGTGGTCCTTGCCGTCAACGAATTGGAAGACGACGCCAAAGTGCGCGAGCATATAAAACAGCACGGCCATACATTCCCTGTCCTGATGGATCGCGATAATAAGGTGGCGAATCAATTCGGGGTGTTCGGATTGCCGGTCAGCGTGTTTATCGATCAAGAAGGGCGGGTGCAGGAATATATCAAAGGCGGGCTGTTGACAGAAGACAAGATTGATCAGACGGTCCAACGCATCCAGAATCTCAAACCGATGCAGGCGGCATCGGCCCGGTAGGATCACGTGATTCGACGCAACCGACAAATCTTCATTCTGCCCCTGGTGATGTGCTTGCTCGTGGTGCCGGCGCTCGCCTCGCCGGCGACTGTCGCTCATGAGACGCAGCATGCTCACCACAAGTCGGCAACCCACTCCTCCACACTGTGTGCATGGTTCTGCGGGGCAGGACAGGGGTTCGATCTTATCGACTCCGTCTTCGTTCCAGCGATTGCCGTTCTCGAAACCCTCGACATCGAGTCAACCGACCAACCAGATCTTGTCGTCTCCGTTCTCTCCCTCTCTCGCGGTCCACCCCCAATTTCTTGCTCGTAGTGGGCTATTCAGCGTCGGCAAGAGCGCGCAGCCTTTCGTATGAGACACGCTCGAAGCCTTTTGCTGGTAGTGCCCACCAAACAGCGCGCTAATCTGTCGATGCCTCGTTGACCTAGACATCGGTGTCTGGCGATGACGGAAAGACGACGGCATAGGCAGTTTTTCTCAACCCTGTTTACTTCAAGAGGCACTCACGTTGAGTGCGGGAGATGCATCATGGACGCGATTCTCACCTTGCAGCAAAAGCGACTTCTTCGTGTCGATGAAGCAGCCAAAGTCTTAAACGTCAGCCGGTGGACCGTATATCGGTGGGTGGAAGACGGCCGGCTTGGTGGAACCCGCCTCGGAGCGGGCAGTCTCAGGATTTTCAGCAACACCGTCGCGGCGTTGATCGATCAGCACTGCGTGGGGGTACCGGGTGCAACAGTGGCGACTCAAGAACCTCAGCCTCTCAAGGACATGCCCGGTCCAATCGCCGATCAAGATTCCCGTCGTAGCGCAGTCCGTTCTCGGCAACAGGCGCGATTATGACGAAGACGGCGATTCGGCGGCTGCTTCTGCTGGCCTGCATTCTCCTTCTGATACTGAGCATGGAGGGATTGCACTCGCCTTCAGAAGCCTCTTGTGGATCGGTAAGCTGCTTCGTCGTCATCGGTTCCCAGGCAGCGGTGTCACCGGCAGGCGTACTCACGGTGAACCTGAACTATACCTACACGCCCAACGAGATTCCTCCAAGCGGAGTGGAGACGATTCCCTTTGCCAACCAGCAGACGAAACAGCTGATCCTGGCCAACAGTCAAGTCAGTCAGCTGAGTACGCTCGTGCAAACTGCCTCGCTGGACTTCAACTACGGTTTGACCGAACGGATCGGACTCCAAGTCCTGACACCGTACAGAATCGTCAAGGCGGTCGGGCAAATCGGCGCCGGCGCCGTCGGCACCACAAACGATCGTGGAATCGGGGATGTGTTGGCGAAGGTGAAGTACAATCTGTTGCCGACCTTGCGCAGTATGGTTGTATTGGAAATGGGAGTCTATTTCCCGACCGGAGATTATGAAAACCAGGCCGTGGCCGGTCAACTAGCCGAATCGACACTCCAAATCGGCCGGGGTGCGTTTGGTTTCCAACCGGGCTTCTATCAAACCTACGAAGTGATTCCCCATCGAATGAATCAATTCCTGTCCGGGAACTGGCGCTACAGCATGCGCAATTCCGATGGATATCGGTTCGGTGAAGAGTACACGCTGAACACGGGGTTGAACCTCGTCACGTGGCCGTGGCTCACCCTCACGGGACAGATCAATTTCCGTCACAAGACAAAAGACAATATTGAAGCCGCGCTCTACGAATTCAGGCCGGCCCCTTTCAATCGCGCCGTGTTACTCGACGGCAATATCATCGGCCGCTCCGTGCCGACGACGGATCATACTTATGCCGCGGTGTCGACGGGGTTCGTGGTCAATCTGGCAGATCTTGCCCAAGCCTATTTCATCGCCCAAATTCCCTTCTATCGAGATTTCAACGGAAACTTGCAGCAAGAAATCAGTTATGTGTTCGGGATGACAAAATTTTTTACCACACCTCCGCTGTTTACACCGTGAGCGGAGCGGCGGACAGGAGTCACGCTCCTGAAGAAGGCACTATGGAACACCCTGCACAATACAGATGGTTCGCCGGATCGTTGTTCTCCGTCGGCAGACAGACACTGCTTTCCGCTCTCATGCTGCTCGCAGCCTGCGGCAGCGGAGGAGACAGTGGCTCAGAAGCCAACACCCCGCTTGCAATTCCGATGGCGCTCGTCGCCAATCAAGACGACACGACACTGACAACACTCCGGCTCGACGGAAAAGGTTCGCCCGTCATCAACACGCTGTCCCTCGGCCCCATGCAGGCCGATGCAATCGGAGGCGTGACGTTTTCACTTGGCGAGTGGATCTTTGCGACGAACACGGCGACCAACAAGGTGGCCGCCATCGATCCGATCGGGGGCCTGGCACCGATTCTGGAGAGTTTTTTGGACGTGAATCCTGCTAATCCACTGGTGAAAATCGGCGAGCGCCCCACGCGCATCTACCGGGACCCGGTCGACAAGGAAGTGCTCTGGACCATGAACGATGGCGATGCTAACGGCTTTGACACAGTAGCCAACTGTTCTCGGGGCGGATCGGTCTCGGTCCTTCATAATTCCCATCTCTCCGCGGGAGGGGAAAGGCCTCGTGTGACTTCGATCGTATGCCTCTCCGGGAAAGGCGAGCACTTTATCGCTTTTGCCAGGCCGCCGATCACCGCGCAGGAGGTGGCATTTGTCTCCAGCAAGACCACGGGGCTTATTAGCGTGTTGCTTCCTGTTCCGGCAGCCGGTGGCGACGTCGCATGGAGTGAGTTCTTCTTCAAGATCGACTTGTGCGATAGCGTAAAGGAGACGTTGCTGGGACATCCGGTGTGCGACACAGGTTTAAATGCTGACCAAACTCCGAATCATTCCGCCCCGGCCGGAATGTTCTGGTCGCAGGAGACGGGAAAGATCTATGCCTATCTCTCCGGCTACGGTAGCGTGGTGGAAATCGACTTTGTGTCGTTGGCAATCACCAGAACCGTCGACATCACCCCGTCAGGGAATACCGAATTTAAGTCGGTCGGGATGACGCCGGATGGACGGTTCCTGTTTCTGGTGGGAGAAGACATTCTTACCGACCTGATTTCTTCCGCACCAAGTGGTAACGTCTG
>CAZVEZ010000133.1:0-7536 GCA_964626135.1 uncultured Nitrospira sp. | reverse complement strand
GTCCGATCCTCTCGCCCGGCGGGGCTTTTCTCGTTCGGCCTCCTCGACGGACTGGCAGTACGCCTGCGTCAGCCTTACTTGCGAGAAGCCCCGGCGGGCTTCGGTCTCGAACGCCTCGCGGACGGCATTCATGAATAATCCTGGCTTGCGTTTCCTCCGTGAACTGTGCGTTGGCTCTCCTCTTCCTGTGAGAGAGCCAACTTCATTTCAACAAGGAGGAACCAAAATGGCTACCAACAACAAACCCGCGAACCAGCTGCGATGCGGCAACATCAAAGCGATGATCTGGCAGAATGTCAGCGAGAAGGGGCCGTTCTTCTCAACGACCTTCTCCCGCCCGTTCAAGGATCAGTCCGGGGCCTGGCGCAATGCATCATCCTTTGGTCTTCATGACCTAGAAGCTTTGATGAACCTTGCGCTTGAGGCTAAGGAGTGGATTGCCTCTCACGCATTGAAGCGCTGAGTTGCTTCAATGGGAAGCCTCTGGCCTTCCAGGGGCTTCCTTTCACCCCACCTATACTTTTACGTCTTTAGTCACGGGGAAGAATCACAGCCTGGCGTGGTCTAGCTTTTTTGAGCAGGCCCCCTTTGCAGTCACTCTTATAAGAGTGATGCCAGGATAGTATAGATAATTATTTCAATAACATGCATAACTATAACATCTGTTTACAGTATAAAATTTAATTCATGTATACTTTTAACAGTATGGTATATATTGATTTTATACTGTATGCAGTATATAAATTATCCATGAAAAGAACGCTTGTCACCATTCTCGATGACATCGCCCTTTCACGCCTTAAAGTTCAAAATTCGACCGAGGCGAGCAATCGTACGCCTGGAGACTGGATACGCATCCTACGGAATCAACTTAGAATGACTCAGACCGAACTCGCTAAGCGCGCGCATATTACGCAACCCAACCTCGCCGCGATTGAGTCCGGGAAAGTTGATCCCCAAGTGGGCACGCTTCGACGGATCTATCAAGGCCTATGGTGCGACCTGAATATTGAACCACAACTGCAAAAACCTCTTGAAGAAATACTCCGGGGTCGTGCCCGCGCGGTGGCTCTCAAACGACTCAAGCACACGATGGGAACCATGGCACTTGAAGACCAAGCGCCCGACAAGGAAACATTCAGACAATTGCTTGAAAAACGCACGGACGATCTACTCCGTGGTCGTCGCAAGCACATATAACTCGATACCGATGACGGATCAAACAGAACCAGCCGGGGCAACCCCTGGCGATGACACCTCTGGTCTGATTCTCACACATCTCACAACGAGAGCTGATCGGAACGCAGCTGAAGCCGATGCCATTAGTCTCACCTATAACAAATACATTTTTGAGGCCCGCAGGAAGAAACGGGGAGCGCAATGGCTCACGGATGAATTTATCTGTAGGGTTCATCGGGACATGTTTGGCTCCATATGGGAGTGGGCGGGAAAGTACCGCACAGATACGCTCAATATTGGCGTTGACTGGCGCCTCATACCGGAGCAGATTCGGTTGCTCTGTGACGATTTTCTCTTTTGGGATTCGCCCTCCTCGACGATGCCGGTCATCGAAGTGGCCGCACGCCTTCAGAATAGACTGACGAAGATTCATCCTTTCAGAAATGGTAATGGAAGGCATGCGAGACTGATCACCGACATTTTCTTGTATTCCCGTGAACACCCCTTACCGGAATGGCCGCAAACCCACCTCATGTCTGAAGGCCACCAGATCCGAGAGCGATACATTGCTGCAATGAAGTCTGCTGACCAAGAAGACTTCTCCGGCTTGGTCCAATTTATTCAGGGTTATCTCCCTGAACCGTCCTGAACATATAAACCTTTCCGCTCACGTCGGGTAACGATAACCGCATGCCCACCCAAAATTCTATTCACCATACTCAAAAACTGTTTGCCGCCTTCCTATTCGGACTCAACATTCCAGGTAGCAGGTTCGTATCGGGCGAACAGGTACAGGAAATGCTGCGCCCGCTGTCACCACGAATAGCCTTTGTCCGTATCGTGACTCGTCCTGATAGCGTGCTGCTCCGGTGCGATGCGTCTATTACTGAGCAATCGCTGCGTGAAGCCCTAAGCATCCATGTGGGTTGCAACAGCGTGGTCATAGACGTGGAGTCTCTTTGTCGAGTCGTCACAGAGGCACAGAACGCCCTGAAGTCCATCGAAACAATTGAGGTTGAATGGGAATGGTGTTTGGTGCTGTGTTCTGAGCGGCTCCCTTCTGGCCTCACCGAAGACCGCGGCTTGTTCCCAAACACGACGAATGTTGTTCCGGTGTGCATCCTGGACTCCCGCGCGCTTTTGGTGCGAAAGCGGCGACTAAATCCCTCTGGAACGAGAATTATGACTGGCGCAATTCTCATTAAACCTTGGGAACGGGCACTCAAACGGAGCGGTATCGTGCCGAATTGCCTTACCTCAAGAACCTTGAACCAAGTAGAGAGGGTTGCTCGGGCTGCGGGAAAAGGAGATGTTGTTGAGGCACTAGAACAATCCAGCGATAAATACCAGGCCAAACTTCCACCTGAATTGCTTGAACAAGTAACGGACATTCTCGCCGAAATCTTAGTTTTGGATTATCAAAATCAGCATCCTTTACATTCCAAAAGGAACAGTTCCACGGATCCTGAAAACTGATTGGAAGCACTCAGCTTAAAGAGGTGAGGTTGCGCCTTTTGCTGTGCTAAATTTGTGCTAAAAATCTGCACAATGGATCGCATTCTACAGAATCAATGGAATGGATAGAATCATCTCAAGTCCTTGTTCGTAAAGATAAAACGGGGAAACCTTCGCGATTTCAAGCCATTGATATTATCAGTCTTTTCGAGCTTTTAAGGCGTGGGCCCTGGTGGTAGGTCACAGGGAAGCGGCGGGAGGGGCGAATAGAGAATGGCATGGAAGCAGACATTCCTAGTCAGAAGGTCGTATTGTAGGAGGGCAATGAAGACAGATGCAAGGGCCGCGTGGGGTAATTGGTTGTATTTCGTGGACGGGTTTGGAAAGTCAGGCAGTCACGATCGGAAGATAATTCCAGTCATATAGGCAGGCGACCGGCGGCGGAACTGCATCTTCTAGTCCTTACTAATTCCGTTCGAAGCATACTGAAGAGCACCCGCGCCCCATCGCTGGTTCATCGAATCAAGCGCAGACATGTTGGGCTGCTGCCAGTTTGGTTGACACCCGCCTACGCTAATTCCGCCTGCATTTCGAACTCCATCGGACTGAGATAACCCAACGTCGAGTGCCGCCGCGTGGGATTATAGAAGCGCTCGATGCAATCGAACACATCGGCTCTGGCCTGGTCTCGGTGTCTGAACTCGATAAATCCGAATCTAATAGCTCGGCCATGAAGAATGAGGAATTGCGGAGTTTGGAATCCTTCTGGACTGACTGGATTGCCGATATCACCTATATTCGCCTCCGCACGGAGTTCGTCTACTTGGCGTTCCTCCTGGATGGGTACTCGCGCAAGGCATAGAATCGATAGAAGAAAATCCAGTTCTGGTAGCTGTGGTCGAAACACTGCGAATGCAGAGCACGCGTGAAGTGCCGGATGCTAACTTCTTTGAGAGTCCTCTGGACTTAGATGCTCGAAATGAGCACACTCAGCACAGTTTTCTCGATAACTAACAAAACCGATAGTTGAGGATAATTGTATGGAAGTATTCGTTCTCATCGCACTGATTTTACTCAATGGTGTGTTTGCCATGTCTGAGATCGCCCTCGTGACTGCACGCCGCAGTCGTTTGGCAGGTCTTGCGGCCGATGGTGATAGATCATCGGAGATTGCCATGCGCCTTGGTGCGGAGCCCACCCAGTTTTTGTCCACTATCCAGATTGGGATCACCGCGATCGGCATCTTGAACGGTATCGTCGGTGAAGCGGCTCTGGCTGCCCCGTTCGCCGTCTGGCTGGAAAGCTTCGGCATTGAGCAACAGCTGAGCGAACTCGGCGCGACGGTTCTGGTGGTCGTGAGCATCACCTATGTGTCTATTGTGGTGGGAGAGTTGGTGCCGAAGCGTCTCGCTCAGTTCAATGCCGAAGGCATTGCTAGACGTGTGGCTCGTCCGATCTCAGCGTTAGCTCTCGTGTCACGCCCGTTCGTGTGGCTCCTCTCGCACTCGACCGATGGAATATTGCGATTGATTGGCAAACGTGATCTCGGCCGTTCAAATGTCACCGAGGAAGACATACATGCCCTGCTGGAGGAGGGCTCAGAATCCGGCGTGATCGAGAAACAAGAGCATGAAATGGTACGCAACGTGTTCCGTTTGGATGACCGTCAGATCGGCTCACTCATGATTCCGCGTGGCGACATTGTGTATCTGGATATCAATCAACCCCTTGAAGACAATCTCAAGCATGTTGCCGAATCCGATCACTCGCGTTTTCCGGTGTGCCAGGGGGGGCTCCATGACATTCGCGGGGTGATTGAAACGAAGCAACTGTTAAACCAAATGCTGAAGGGCGGAGTGATTGACCTGACGATCCAACTCCAGCCGTGTGTCTATGTGCCAGAATCGCTGACTGGGATGGAGTTGCTGCAACAGTTCCGTACCTCCGGCACCAACATGGTGTGTGTCATCGACGAGTACGCCGAAGTCTTGGGCTTGGTCACTGTGCAGGATGTACTTGAAGCGGTGACTGGCGAATTCACGCCTCGTAATGCTTCAGAGGCAAGGGCCGTGAAGCGTGAAGATGGTTCATGGCTGTTGGATGGGCTAATTCCGATCACTGAGCTGAAAGACCTTCTTGATCTCGAAGCCGTACCTGAAGAAGAAAAGGGTCGATACCATACGCTCAGCGGCATGATGATGTGGCTGCTAAATCGTCTGCCACGTACCGGGGATGTCAGTGAGTGGGAACAGTGGCGGCTCGAAGTGATCGATTTGGATGGGAGACGGGTCGACAAGGTCTTAGCGAGCCGCTTACCAGAGCAGGCTGAACTTGAAAATAACGTGGATTCGTCAGAATCATCCCACCCAGACGGTCATCATCTTGACGGGAGCCAGGACTCCTGACGCGGAGCAGGGGGCTGTGCCCTAGCTGCAACCCAATTAGCGCTAAAAGGTCTTTCCTACATTTCTCTGGGGGACGCCCTGAAACAGGTGCTTTATCATCGCAGAAAATCCCGCACTCAGTTGGACTGCGCTACCGCAACTACGCCCAAAATGCTGTGCTAAATTTGTGCGCAAATTCTTCACAAACGACCGAATTAGGTAGAACCAATGGAATCAGTAGAACCCCAACAAGCTCATGATTTTAAATGATAAACGGGGAAACCTTCGCAACATCGAGCGGTTCGAATCATTGGCCTTCTGCCACTCTTAATCAGCGGGCCGTAGGTTCGACCCCTACACGGCCCACCAAAACCATCAAGCATGTGCATAACCTCTCCCTTCCAGTCCGTTTCCGTGTAGACAGGTGAGCGGAGAGAATATTTTTTTCTCTCACCTCTCCTGTGCCCTGCCCAGGACAATCTGGTTCCGGATGGATGTGCAACTGGGCCGCAAGAGGGAAATCACGGTTGACCACGGAATGTCCCAATTCCGGTCCACCGGTTCTGGCCTCTGCCTCCGGTTTCCTCCGTGAAATGTGCATTGGCTCTCCTCTTCCTGTGCGAGAGCCAACTTCATTTCAACCAAGGAGGAAACAAGATGGCTACCAACAACAAACCCGCGAACTGGCTGCGATGCGGCAACATCAAAGCGATGATCTGGGAGAATGCCAGCGAGAAGGGAGAGATCAGTCCGGCGCCTGGCGCAATGGGACTTCGTTTGGCCTAATGACCTCGAAGCCCTTGTCACCGTCGCGCGTGACGCCAAGGAGTGGATGGCCACTCATATCATGAAGCGCTGAGCGGTTTTCTTGGGAAGCCTCCGGCTCTCCAGGGGCTTCCTTAAGACAGACGAAATAGACCAGATCAACGAGATAGACGGGTTTCGTCTCTCCCTAGGGCCGCGGCTTTCGGATCAAAGCAAAGTGATTCCGCCCTTAGGTAATAGTGGGCATTCGCGATCGAGTCTGTTATACTACGCCGGTGTAGGAGATCGACAGAATGAAAGAACAACTCACTGCGGTGTTCCAACAAGTGCCTGAAGGGTATATTGGGTTTGTCGAGGAGTTGCCCGGCGTGAATACGCAGGGTGACACGCTTGATGAAGCCAGGACCAATCTTCAAGAAGCGGTCCAGCTGGTGTTAGAATCGAATCGCACGCTGGCAGAAGAATCTCTTCGTAACAAGACCGTGATCCGCGAGCCTCTTGCCTCTATTTCATGAAACGGGTCGATTTGATCCGCCACCTGGAACGTCAGGGTGTCCAGTTTCTCCGTGAGGGCGGGAGTCACACGGTGTATGTGAACCGCACTGTCGGCAAAACGTCGACTGTTCCCCGCCATCGAGAGATCAACGACTTCCTTGCCCAGAAGATTTGCAAAGATTTAGAAGTTCCAAAGCCCTAATCCATCCCTACAGCCGCGGCCCGCAAATCGAAGGATGCTGATCCCAGTCGCTGAACCAGCCCTATAGATCTGACCGCTAGACCAGGGACAGCATTTTCCTCCTCACCCCATCCCACGCTCAATCAATGCAAGAAATGTGGCTCACAGGCATTTCATTCTGACGCGGAGCAATACTTGATTTTTGGAGACATCGTATCTCCTTAAGATAAAATCTCCCTACGTTTAGAATGCACCGGAACAGCCTCATCGCTTAGAAATATGCTTAATCCCGCACAGGTCCTGTCTGCAAACTTAACTCCGTTCCTCTGGTTACTGATTCTGGTTGTGCTCATTGTTTTTGCAACGCGACACCTCACTTTGCGTTCTCGTCGACAGCCGGACCGAGCCGCAGCTCTTCGTGCAGGCGTCACACTTACCCAACGACCAATTCTGACCGCCGCAGAGACGAAGTTCTTCCGAATTTTACTGGCAGCCGTTGGGAAACAGTACACTATTTTCCCACAACTTCCGTTATGGACGCTGATCCAGCCTGAATCGAAAGACCCTCATGCGGCTAGAGTTTTTAACAATCGGATCAATCTCAAAAGAATAGATTTTGTTCTCGTCGATTCCACTTCGCTCATGCCTTACATGGCTGTTGAGTTAGACGACCGGTCCCACCAACGAGAAAACCGACAGAAGCGCGACGCCTTTGTTGACGAAGTCCTTAATCAAGCCGGAATCAAAATCGTTCACGTTAAAGCTTCTTCCACCTATGACCTTCAAACGATTCGGACTCAACTTGGCCTCACCATCCTAGAAGATGTACCAGCTTAGATCCGCAGACTCAAAGGGAGCATACGTATATACCGTGAAAGGCCCATCCGCGGGCTACTGATGGGAACGCATCCAACTGTTTCTTGGTAGCCGAGCCATCGGCCGCCCGACGAACACCTGCGAGGCGCACCGCTCGCGCCAGTCAGACTGTCACTCCCGCTGCTTATTCCTCTCCGGCACGCCGGCGACGGCCTCTGCCTGGCCCGGATGATTCATGAATACCTACTACGTCGTCCGATT
>CAZVEZ010000132.1:0-7602 GCA_964626135.1 uncultured Nitrospira sp. | reverse complement strand
CCTCTGAGCGCGGCGAGAACGCCGCTGGCGGACTTTGTCAACAGCCTGCTAGAAGTGGTACGAGACTCCAGCGACCAGATGAAAGATACTATACATGCCGCTCAGACCGAAGGTTGGGTCAAAATTGCTGACGTTCACGAGATTGTACTTTCCTTCGGCAAACAAACCCCATTCATCGGTGACAAGAATCTTGGCGCCTCCGAGTAGATTGAGGCCAGGATAAAACTGGCGACCCTGAAAACTCCCGTTCGAAGAGGAAAAGTAAAAGGCTCCGACGCCGACACCGGCATAGGGTTGGAGAACCTTTCCGGGATAGCGCGTCACAAGATTGAAGGCCAACGTCGTCACCCGCAAAGAGGATTCCTGCACTGCCACTGTCGACTTGTTGACCGCATAACCCGGGCAGTTCGGTAGTGGAACAGGCGGCCCACATTGCGCTGCAGTTCCCGGGGTATTGGGTTGATAGGTGATGTCGTGCACACTGTCGAGGTTCTGAGTTTTGATTTTTGGGTTGGTACTGAAGGCCTCCAGTTCGATTCCGAGCCACGAGAGGTTGTTGTCCGTAAAAAAATATCCGATTTTTCCACCAAAGATGGCGGAGCTCTTCAGCGAGAGGTCTGAAGTCTTAAAGGTTTGGCTCAGTGTGCCACGACCATTGCTATCGAGCGGATCGTTGGCCTGGGAAAATTGCTGTTCGGCAAGACGTTGTCCCAGCAGCGGCATGGTGACATCGCTGACAGAGCCCGAAGTGCTCAATCCTCCATACCCGCCTGCGTACCATTCTGCTCGAGCGTCGGATGCAACGCCTGCGATTGCGACAGAGAGCAGCAGCCCTCCAATAATTGCCCACCGTCGAACTGATCTCAAAGTCAGCCTCCTCTCGCCCGGTTCCGTTTCGGGTGCGTTATGAGAAGGCCAGAATGGAGGGAGACCATCACGAGCTAGTTACGCTCCGATTAACTTCCGGTTACATTCGAGCGTGACGATAGTCGTGTTGCGATCGAGGCGTTTCGCCTACAGCAAGCACGGGCGTGAAGGTTCTGCTAGCGAAGGTCATAGGTCAGCGTCGTGCTCTGCGCCGCGCGGATAAGATCGACTTTCACCGTGCGCTCGTTCACCACCTGCTGAAATGAATTGAGTAGACGCCCCGGATCGCGGATCTCGATCCCGTTGATCCGCTGAATGACATCGCCATATTGAAATCCGGCTTTATCGAAGAAGCCGGCGGGAGCGACGAAGTCGAGCCGAAATCCGATCAAGGCGCCGTTCTTCAGATACGGCACTGCGTGAGCTTGCATCATCAGCTTTGCGGGGTCGTTGACGGCTTCCGCCACTTCACGACGATCTAAAGTTCGTTTCAACAATGGGGTAAAGGGCTGTTGAGGTGTCGAAGTAACGGCCGGCGCCGCCTTGGCTTCTTCGGTTTGCAGCACCGCCGGTTCCAGCAGTTCTTCCTGATCGTTGAGGCGGATCACAACACCCTCCCGTTTGATCGCGTAGATTTCGCCGATGTCGGGAATGGTTTCGTGGAGATGGAATAGCCCCTGCCGCTTCGATGCAATGTCTTCAATGATGGCCGCTCCATTTTCCCGGTCGCTCACGATGGTGCCCAGCAAGCGGAGCTTCTTGGCCACGTTCAGCGGAGGTTGCGGCGGCACGATCGGCGCGCCGTCAGCCGACGAGAGGAGAGACGACTGCGCCGGAAGTGGAAACAAGCCGCTGGTCTTGATCTGTTCGACAAGCTGATTCGAGTTTGCTGCGGTGGATGAAGCCGGCTCTGTCCGTACCGCCGTATTCGAGCCGGACTCCGGCATCACAGTCAATTCATATTCGACGAATGCGTTGATCGAGTGCGCAAGGAGCAACGTCGCGACGAGAATATACAGCACGATCACGAGGCGTCTGGTGTGATTCCATTTCATAGGCGCGATGCGTCTGTGGTCTCGCAAAATTTTCTCACGAGAGAGTAAGCGGAAGAGTGGGCAATGACAAGGGGCAAAGGCCGGTTCAACAGAAGTTAACAGGGGCACAAGTTGTCAGTAACGCCGGCGTAACAGTCGAACGATACTTGTTTGTCTGTGGCGCGTATCGATCGGACTTTTGAATTCCGTGAACACTTTTCCATCCGCGTGGGTCTCTCGCTGGAACGTCGCAAGCAGACGAGCGCAACGGTCCCGGTTGCCGGAGGAACGCGATGGGGCATGGCGAGGTGGTTCGGAGGTGTTATCGTGGTGTTCGGAATCATCATGGGAGTCGGAGCGATGGACGCGCGGGCTGCGTCCGATTCAACCGTCCGGCCAATTCTCCCGGACAGGCCGGTGCTTCCAGGTCCGGTCCACCCACAGCCACAATCTGAGCTGCCTGAGCCGCCGTTGAAGAATCCGGCTCCAGAACCGGCACGACCGGCCGAGCCGGACGGGCTTTCACCGGAACAGCTTGAACCGGCCGGGTTTACCATTCTCGAATTCGTAGTGGACGGCAGCGCCCTTCTCTCCAAGGACAAGATCGATGAAGTGCTGAGCAAGCATAAGGGCCGGGGAAAGACCATCAAGGATATCGAGCGGGCTCGGATTGAGCTGGAGAAGGCCTATCAGCAGCTGGGGTATCCCACGGTTCTCGTCGTTGTGCCGGAACAGACAGTCGAGCAGGGGACCGTGCGGCTGGACGTCGTCGAAGCCCGCCTGTTGGGCATTACGGTTACGGGCAATCAATATTTTTCCCAACGCAACATTCGCGAGAAGCTGCCTTCGGTGCAGGTTGGAGCGCTGCTCCATGAGCCCGATTTGGTCAAGCAGCTGGATGCCGTCAACGCGAACCCCGATCTCAAGATCGCGCCGGTGCTCAAACCAGGCAGCGAACAGGGAACGGTGGATTTGGAACTGAAGGCGAAAGAACGGTTGCCGTTGCATGCGAAAATCACCGGCGACAACAAGGGTCCGTTCACGACCCCCGCGAACCGCATCACATGGGAAGCGCAGTACGCAAACCTCTGGGATGCTGATCATATTGTTACCCTGCAGACGACGCAGACTCCGACAGACTGGGGCGCTGTGCAGGCCTACGGTTTCAGCTACGTCGCCCCGATCAGCTGGCCCGACCATTTGCTGGCGGTGTATGGCTCCAAGGTCATCAGCAACTCGGTGTTGGCGGGAACCTCATTGCCGATCGGCGGTGGCGGCGATATCGCCGTGGCCGGTAACGCCACCGTCGGCGGCTTTCGATATCTCTTTCCGATATTGAAGGGAGGCAAGGCTGTTCATCAGCTGTCCATCGGAGTCGATTATAAAAGGCTCGAGGAAACGGAGGCCACCTTTCCGGGCAATTTAGGCAGGGCCATCGTGTTGAGCCCTATTCAATACACGCCGGCCTCGATCGCGTACTCGGGAAGCTACCCTGACGCCTATGGATCAACCCTGTTCACCACCAGCCTCACCGGCTACGTGGCAGGACTTGTCCCTGGCGGAAGCAAGAAGGATTTTCAGGGCGATCCGAACAATCCCGATGAATTTCCAGGGAACCGCGTCGGGTCGAGCGGCACGTTCGGGGTCGTCAAGGCGGGAATCAGCCGAATCCAGCCCTTGCCGTACAACTTTTTATTGTCCGCCCGGGTCGATGGGCAATGGGCCAGTGAACCGTTGATTCCGGCTGAACAGTATTTCGCCGGCGGCCTCGATACCGTGCGCGGGTACATTCAAAACGAATCGCTGGGGGACAACGCCGCGTTTTGGCGCGCGGAACTCTATACGCCGGACTTGCCGTCCATCCCGCTCGATTATTTTTGGCAGCGCCGTCGCAGCTCAGAAGTGAAAGCCACGTTCAAGCTGGTGGCGTTTTACGACTACGCCAGATTGTGGACGAAACGCGCGCCGGCCGGTCAACAGGACATGTTTCTGCTTGAAGGTGTCGGGGGCGGCTTTCGTATGAAAATCGAGCCGATCAATCTCAATCTTCAGTTCGATCAAGGCGTGGCGCTTCAGACAACCGGCGTGACGGCGCGCGGCAACACGTTTGCGCACTTTCTCATCAATATCGGGTTTTAACATGAGGGAGAAGACGTTATGAACACAACACGGCGTTTCAGCGCGGGGGTCCGGCGGACCGCTTCCGCCGTATTGGCCTGGTCTCTGACCTTCACGATGGTCGTGCCGGTTCAGGCGGACGTTGTGATCACGGATGTCGTGCATGGCCAGGTTGATGTTCGCCCGCCACAGACCCAGGTCGACGGCAGAGTGTTGACCGAAATTGCGCAATCGACGGCGAGAGCTATCGTCCATGCGAGCGATTTCAACATTGCCCCCAACCACATTGTCAACATCACGCAACCGGTCGGAGGGTGGATGCTTGCCCGCGTATTCGGACCTGCCTCACAGATCGAAGGGACATTGAACGCGTCCGGTTCGTTCATTCTGTTGAATCAGAACGGGGTGTTCATCGCGCCGGGAGCGCAGGTAAGCGTCGGCGGGATGTTCGCCGCATCGGCCCTGAATCTTACGAATAGCAATTTCTTGAACGGCATGTATCTGTTCCAGGACAACGGAACGAACGGCATCATCAGGAATGCCGGCAGCGTCAATGCCGGGATCGAAGGAGTCTATCTGTTCGCGCCGAACGTTGAGAATGCGGCCACCGGCATCATTACCAGTACAGGCGGGCATGTCTCGCTGGGAGCGGGACAGACGGCATTTCTCTCCAATCGCCCTGACGGCAGGGGATTTCTCTCCGAAGTGACAGCGCCGGCCGGGGAAGCCCTGAATCTCGGGCAGTTGTTCGCCGACGGCGGTCAGGTGACCATGGCGGGTCGAGTCGTCAATCAGGGGAACCTGGTTCAGGCCAACAGCGTCGTGCAGCGGAACGGCCGCATCGAACTGGTGGCCAGCGAGCAGGTGGTGCTGCAATCCGGGAGTCAAACGGTGAGCCGGGGAACCGAAGCCGGCGCCCACGGCGGCACGGTGATCGCGATGGCGGCTACGCGCGATGCATCGGGAGCCAGAACAGGAGGGGCCGTTTCGGTTGAATCAGGGGCAACAATCGACGTGACACCTGGGAGCGGAGGCGTCGCCGGTGAAGTCTGGCTGGGCGGGACGACCGTGACCCAAAACGGCACTGTCCAAAGCGCGATCCATCGGTTGATTCCCAACCAATTCACACTCTCCGACAGCGAATTCTTCTCATTTGCGCCGGGAGTAACCCGCGGCGAAATCAACGTCCTGGCGATGGACGACATCAATGTAAGCACGTCCATGTTTCTGGACTTTCTCGGGCAAGCCGGCACATTCCATCTAAATGCAGGCCGGAACCTGACGTTTACCAACAGTACGTTCTCGAGCCTGAGCGCCCGGTGGAATATCGTCGGCAGGGCAGGCCGGGACTTGATGATCAACGCGAGCGAGGTTGGCACGGGCGGCGGCGCCGGAGTCCATTTGCATGCAGGTCGTGATCTGGCGCTCGTGGACGGTCCGCTGGAATTCGCGCGAGTGAACACAGCCTTGACCGGAGGGGACATTAGTCTTTCGGCGGTGCGAGATGTGATCGCTCCGAGTCCGTTTGAACGGTACAGTGACGGCATTTCACTCCCCGGCATCCATGTCGGACTTCCTGGGAATTTGACCATTCGCGCGGGGAACGATCTCCGCGGGCCTGTTCCGCTGCACGCATCTGTTAAGCCCAGAGGATTCGGATTCACACTGCAGGGCGGCACGGCAGACGTGGCGGCCGGACGGGATATCGGAACTGAACAGGCGCCGATCAATCTGATCCTCGGAGGACGCATTGACAATGGAGACGGGACGTTCACCGTGCCTGCGGCGGCTGCGAATCTGAACGCAGGCCGGTCGCTCTACTTCAGCCTCGCGGAGGATTTCGGCCTGCGGGAATCGGGATTTCTGACCGCCAACGGCAGCACGCGCATCGACGCCGAGACGGTTTTGAGAACGCAATTGAACCTGACGGCGCGGACAGGCGACATTCTGATCCAGCCGGATCGGCCGACCGGAAATTTCGCCGAAGCCCGTCGGCTATTACCAGCCCTATTTTCTGCCCAAGCCGACGAAGGGAGCATCGTGATCGTGACGGAAAGCCAGCCCCTGAGGTTCTGGCCGTCCTCTGAAGGGAGCATCCGTTTTCATGCCAGACACGAAATCAAGGGACAGGGGAAGACACAGCTCCTGCCTGATGAGAACTCTGTATTGATCTTTGCCGGGCTCCCCATCGATCCAAACGCCCGCTGGATCCGCGTCGACAGAAACCAGGCTCTCCACGATCCGTTCTTGGCGCAGTGGTTCATTCGTTGGGGCGATCTAAGTTATGTCGCAGGGCTACCACCTGCAGGTCTTCCACCCAACGTGCCGCCTGCTCCGGCCAATCTCCGTGAAAAACCCTTGATTGAACAGCGCCCCAGCACCCCTGCGGTCTTCAACCTTTACCCCGGAGACATACAGGCTCTGGTCGGGACGGATATCCAAGAATTTGCGCTGGATATTGCGCTGGCAAATCCTTCGGCTAATCCGATCTCACCGGGAGCCACGTTCAGTATGTCAACGGAGTTGGGAGACATCTCCGCCATGCAGTTGACGCTTCTCAGTCCCTTCTTGAAACAGACCACGATCAGTTCCGGTGGCAATATCAGAGGCATCCTGGCCACCGGCATTTCTACGCCGCAACTGCCGAATGGTGAAGCCTCGGCAATCGTCCATGCCAAGGGATCGATTGACTTGAGCCGGGCGCCTGGATTTACGACCTCCGGCATCACCTTTGTGGGCAACGGAACAGCGCAGGTCCGCGCGAACGGCGATATCGATCTGGGCGACAGCTTCGGGTTGGTCCACCGGCTTGGCCTGACGCAACAGACAATCAATCAACGTCAGCAGGGTGGCTTGCTCGACATCGGCGCTGGCGGCCATATCGACATGACCCAATCGCAGATCGCGACTCTCAACGGCGCAAGCATCTTCATTCATGGAGCGGATGGAGTACGGATCGTCGATGCGGCGAACCGGCCGATTCCCGGAGCAGTCGAAACGAGGGCTGTGCTGATCGACCAGGCTGGAAGAACAATCCTGGCGCTACCGAACGAAAGCGGGGCTGCGGTCCCGATCGAAGCCTACAGAACGACGCTCGCGATCGACTCGGCGATTCAGTCCCATACTCTCTTTACAGCGCAAGATGTCATGAACGGCCAGGTCGAGTTGGTCTGGAAGCCGTTATATGTGGAACAAACGGGTCAGCTGTTCCTGGTGGGGGGCGAGCGACTCACCCAAGGGAGCCAGATCGTCTTCCAGGAAAAGGTCGTGCTCGTCGACCTCAATCCGGTACGCGCAGCCGATGGGACTCCGATCCTCGTAGACGGTAGACCCGCCTTGGTGGACGGTAAGATTGTGCTGGAGATCGGCGGACAAAACGTGTCGGTGATCTCGCCGGTCGGCGGCAGGGTCAACGTCGGCGGGACAACCGCGGGCGGCAATGCCGAACAGGCCGGGATCGTGACGTTGCGGGGCGGCGGAATTACCATCCTCTCGACTGGCAACGTGGACGTGAACCGGTCCCGTGTTGGAACCTTCGATTCCGGCAATATCCTGATCAAGTCCACATCCGGGACGATCAACG
>CAZVEZ010000131.1:0-7641 GCA_964626135.1 uncultured Nitrospira sp. | reverse complement strand
GAGCGGAGCAGGGAAGGGGAACTATCGAAGACTCAGTACATCCATCATGTCGTACAAGCCTGGAGGCTGCCGAATCACCCATCGAGCCGCACGCAAGGCGCCTCTCGCAAAGGTGTCCCGGCTACTCGCTCGATGGGTGACTTCGATGCGTTCGCCCATCCCGCCGAAGAGAATCGTGTGGTCGCCGACAATGTCGCCGGCACGGATCGTTTGAATTCCAATCTCACCCTTCTTCCGTTCCCCGATGAGACCTTTTCTGGCATAGACACCAACCTGATCCAGATCGCGGTTCACGGCTTTGGCCAACACCTCCGCAATCTTGAGCGCCGTCCCGCTCGGCGCATCCTTTTTCAGACGATGATGCGCTTCAATTACCTCAATGTCGTAATCGTCCCCCAGCGTTTTTGCCATCTCACTGATGATCTTGTAAATGAGATTGACCCCTACGCTCATGTTGGGGGACAACACGCAAGGGATTTGGCACGCAAGGGATTTGATCTCTTCGAGTTGGGGAGCGGAAAACCCCGTCGTGCCGATCACCATGGCTCGTCGGTGTTGTGCGACCGCGCGTAGATGCTGGAGAGTCGCTTCAGGGGCTGAAAAGTCAACGACGACCTCACTCCTGCCAAGGAGCGCCACGAAATCGTCGGTAATGGGAAGGCCTGCGCGGCCACAGCCTGCTGTCTCTCCCGCGTCGTCACCCAACGCATGGTGGCCCTTCCCCTCGATCGCGCCGGCCAGCGTCAAAAGGGTGGAGTCTTTAATCAGCGCAACCAGCCGACAACCCATCCGACCGGCAGCCCCAGCAACAATGACCTTGATCATCCGAAACCTTATCCTTCACCCCTAACAGGGTGTTGACAAACTCCTGGAACAGAACAGACACGCAAGGTCTGGATACTCACAGACCCCTTCAGCAGCCATCGCAGGCTGTTCAGAAAGGCCGTCCAGCAAGGCCGCAGCACGCGACGAGGCGAAGCGTACTCTCTGCAGTACGTTGAGCCTCTGAGCGCGGCGAGAACGATGCTGGCGGACGTTGTCAACAGCCTGCTAAATGAGGCCTGCATCCTTTAACACCCGTGTGAGTTGGTCCTTGGTCTCGGTCCCCATGGCACAGAGCGGCAGCCGAAGCTCCGGATCGATTTTCCCCATCATACCCAGCGCAGTTTTTACCGGAATCGGATTGGTCTCATAGAAAAGCGCATTGAACAGTGGCGACAACGCGAAATGAATCCGGCGCGCCTCGTCGATGCGTCCGCTCAAAAAGGCCTGTACCAGGTGAGCCATCTCGGATGGAACGATGTTCGACGTCACACTAATGACCCCTTTTCCGCCGACTGCCATCATGGGCAACGTCAGGGCATCATCTCCCGCTAGGACCGTCATCCGGTCGCCGCACGTACTCGCGATCTCTGACGCCTGCTGGACTGACCCACTCCCCTCTTTAATGCCGACAATGTTCTGTAACCCGCACAGCCTTGCGATGGTGGACGGCAACATGTTCACACCGGTCCGCCCTGGAATGTTATACAGGATCTGGGGAAGCTCCACTGACTCCGCAATCACTTTGTAATGCCGGTACAGCCCTTCTTGCGTCGGCTTGTTGTAGTAGGGAGTAATGATCAGCGCCCCATCGGCCCCTGCCTGCTTGGCGTGTTTCGTGAGCGACACGGCTTCTGCCGTGCTGTTGGAGCCGGTGCCGGCAATGACGGGAACACGACGGTTGACCACTTCGACGGTCAACTCGATCACACGGTGGTGCTCCTGGTGCGAAAGGGTGGCGGATTCTCCGGTAGTGCCGCAGGGCACAATTCCGTTCGTCCCATTGGCAATTTGCCATTCGATGAGGTCGCCGAACGCCTGTTCGTCGACTGTGCCGTTCCGGAACGGGGTTACGATGGCAATCAATGCGCCTGTAAACATGTTGCTCCTTCGCCGACGATGCGTCTGTTCCACCCATTGCTCAGTTGAGAAATGCCGGAATCGTTTCGCCCTTCACCAAATCGTCGTAGGTCTCCCTGGTCTTGATGACGTGGATCTCACCCTCTTTGATCAAAACCTCCGGCACTCGTGGCCGGGAATTATAATTGGACGCCATCACAAATCCATACGCCCCCGCGCTCATCACCGCCAGCATGTCACCCGGATGCGCTTCCGGCAATGACCGGTCTTTGGCGAGAAAATCTCCGGACTCACAGACCGGACCGACCACATCCATACTGTGCCTGGGCCGCTGCAGCGCCGCTTCGGTCAAGGGGCGAATTTCGTGATAGGCCCCGTAGAGGCTCGGTCTGATCAAGTCGTTCATCGCCGCATCGACGATGATAAACCGTTTCGCTTCGCCGTCCTTCCGGTACAAGACCTTCGTGACGAGAATCCCTGCGTTGCCGACGATGACGCGGCCCGGCTCCAGAACAAGGGTCACATTCAACGTCTTCAGAAGCGGTGACACGGCATCCGCCAAATCTTGTGGTAATGGCGGCGTTTCGTCCGAGTAGGTAATCCCAAGACCGCCGCCGATATTGACGTATCGGATGTTGATTCCCTGAGCCTTCAGGGCTTCAACCAGCTTCACCACCTTCTTGACCGCCTCGACAAACGGCGTGACGTCTGTCAACTGCGACCCGATATGCTTATGGACTCCAACGACATCGATGTTGGCGAGCGAGGAAGCCAGCGTGAATTCTTCGAGCGCCCGATCGGCGGCGATCCCGAACTTGCTCTTCTTGAGACCGGTCGAAATGTAGGGATGAGTTTTCGGATCGATGTCGGGATTGATGCGCAGCGCCACCTTTGCCTTGGTTCCAACAGAAGCCGCCACCTCCTGAATCGCCTGCAGTTCGGCTGACGATTCGACGTTGAACATGAGAATGTCGGCCTTTAAGGCCTCTCGAATCTCCTCGGAGGTCTTGCCGACACCTGCGAAGACGATCTTGGAGGGAGGAACACCCGCCTTGAGCGCCCGAAAGAGTTCCCCGCCGGACACGATATCCACCCCGCTCCCCTCCTGCGCCATGAGACGGAGGATCGCGAGATTGGAGTTGGCCTTCATGGCGAATGCAATCACATGGGGGATGTTCTTGAAGGCCCCGTCGTACGCCCGGAAATGACGCACGAGGGTCGCATAGCTGTAGATGTAGCATGGCGTACCGACCTCTTTCGCAATCCGGCTGACCGGCACCTCTTCGCAATAGAGTTCGCCATGTCGATACTCGAAGTCATGCATCGTGTGAATCTTCGTTGAGATGTTCAAGGCCTGCAAGCGAAAAGTTCTGCAACGAGGCTTCGAACGCATCCTTAAACTTGCGGAAACGGACCTTCACATTCGGAATCGCCACCTTCATCGCGTCTGAATCCATCAACGCCTTGAGGGCATCGGGGGTCGCCAGCTTGAGATGTTCGAAGTTGATGATGATGTCCATGCGCGCTTGACCGGCTGCGACTTTGATCCGTTTAATCAATTCCAAGGCATTCAAGCGATCGAGGGCGCCGTCAAGATCCACAAACAAGGCAGCGAACTTGTCATGCCGCTTGGCCTTGATGTGGAAGATCAATTGTTGCGCCGAGAGCGCATCCGGATCGAAATGCTGTTTCAAGGCATGCAACGCGTTGGGAATGAGTTGTTCCTTGTCCAACACCGGAAGCTTTGCCTGGAGATTCCTCAATACCCCCGCCAGCGGCGGCACAGACCCCTGGGGACAGGTTCGTTTGACCAGATTCCGAAATTCATGATTCATCTTTAATCGCGGAAGAAACCGCTGCCTTGTGCTGGACAGCCGTCTCCAGATCGATGGAATCGAATAGAATTGATGGTTGGCCCAGTGGAAGCCGTCTTGTAGTTGCTGGATCGTCATCCGGCTCGGCTGGAACACCACATGCTTTCCATCGTACTTGGCCCAGTTCCTATCGAAAATGCGACCGGCCTTTTCGAAGCGGTCGAACAGGGCCGTGCCCGGAAGAGGCGTCAGCACGTTGAAGTATGCCAATTCCACCCGGTTCTTCGTCAAGAAGTCGACGGCCCGTTCGAACACGGTTACATCGTCGCTGTCGAATCCGAATACGATACCGGGATTCACCATAATCCCGTAATCGTGGAACATCTTGATCTCACGCGCGAATTTCTGGACTCGGTTAAACGGCTTGTTCGTTTCATCCAACGCATCTTCATCGAGTGATTCCATCCCGACAAAGACCGACACACAACCGCTCTCAGCCGCAAGCTTGACCATCTCCTCGTCGTCGGCCAGAAACATTGTGGATTGGCAGCCCCATTTAATTTTGAGCGGCTTCAGCGCGGCCCAGAGTTCGCGGCAATAGGCGCGGTTGCTGTTGTGCAAGTCATCGACAAACGCGACAATACTGCCGTCCTCGATCCCCATCCGAAGCCGAAGCGCGGTAACAAAGGCCTTCCACATCGGTTCGTCGCGTAGTCGATCGACCAATTCACTGCGAACCCATCGCTGAACATTTCGAATTTCGGTGACGACTTCCTGCACCGGCCGGCGTCGCGTGGTCTTTCCGTTAAACGGTGACACGCTGCAAAACTCGCAATCGAAATGACATCCTCTGGTCGTAAAACTACATTGTCTCGTCATGTACGAGTCGGGGCTCAGCAATTCGACACGGGGGCTTTTGTACCGGTCCAGCGGGGGGAACGCGGTCATTTTATACATGCGCTGCATCTTCCCTGCTTCGTAGTCCGCAACCAGCTGTGGCCACAACTCTTCAGCTTCTCCACAGACGATCGCGTCGCAATACCGAAGCGCTTCGTCGGGGCAGTATGTGGGATGCACGCCTCCCAGGACAACGACCTTGCCTCGCTTGCGAAATTCCGTTGCGATTTCGTAGGCGCGAGGAGCATAGCAGGTCATGATGGAGAGACCGACTATGTCGCACGGAACGTCGAAATCGATATCGTGAACTGCTTCATCAACCAGATTGACCGTCCAATCCTCCGGCGTATAGGCCGCAATCACCGGTAAGCTCAGCTTGGGAAACCACACCGCGCGTCGCTCCGACGCGGTCAACCGATAGGGGTTGTCGCGAGGATACGGATCGACCAGCAACAGCCGTTTGCCCGGTGAACGAGTCACCATGGGCGCTTGTCCAACGAGCGGCATGTGCCGCGTAGGTTGAATACGCTCCATGAATCGATCCTCTTTCCCTCTTTTCGGCTATCCAGTCGTGGTGTTCAATGCGTGTATTAAAATGGTCGGAATGGTTTCCATGGTGGTCTGGCACTGCCTACTGCGTTGGAATACTGCGGTTTCTCGTACTCAGCGCTCGAAGCGCCCTCACTCTCGCCAAACTGCGCTTCTGAGGAAGCACAGTCAATATTCAACCGGTGCAGTATAGCTTGCACCGGTCACACAGGTCCAGGGATGCCGGCGTGAACATCACCGAGTACCCACCGGTTGTAGCGGAGGAAGATCGACATCCTGCCCCTGGAGCATAGAGTCCGGATCTGGCTCAAGCGGCTCGGCTGCTGCTTCACGCTGTTTTCCCTTGAGCAACTCCAATTTCTTTTGCCGCTCGATGGTCGGATTGACACCGACATTTTCAGGAGGAATCGGCGCTCCCACAGATCCACAGCCCATCAACAGGCCCATCGTCATACTCGTCACAATGGACGTCGTACTCAACGTCGGTATCTTCATGACAGTATCCGCTCGAGTTCTTTGATACGCTTTTCCACCCGCATTCGGGCAGTTCCGCCGACCTGAGATTTCCGGTCGATCGCGGCCGTGACCGTCAATCGCGCGAACAGGCCCTTCTCAATTCGTTCAGAAAATGTCCGCAGTTCCGCAAGCGAGAAATCCGTGAGTTCACGGCCTTGATCCAATGCGGCGCGCGCCAGCCGTCCCGTGATCGCATGCGCTTCGCGAAACGGCACGCCTCGAGTGACCAGATAGTCCGCAACTTCCGTGGCCAGCATGCCGCCGCTCTGAACCGCTTGCTTGAGCACCTCCCGGTTCACGATGAGCCGGCTCATCAGTTCCGTCAAGACATCCACCGATGCCAGGACGGTATCGAAGGCGTCGAACAGCGCCGGCTTATCCTCTTGCAGGTCTCGGTTATAACTCAAGGGCAGAGCCTTGAGCGTCGTCAACAGATTCACCAGATGGCCATAGACACGCCCCGTCTTGCCCCGCACTAATTCCGGCACATCCGGATTCTTCTTTTGCGGCATCATACTGCTCCCGGTGCAGAACGCATCGGGAAGTTCGACGAATTGAAACTCCTGGGACGACCAGATGATCAATTCTTCACTGAGACGGGACAGGTGCATCATGGTGATCGACAGCGCCGAGGCCACCTCGATCATAAAATCCCGGTCGGACACGGCATCGAGACTATTTTGCGTCACAGCGGGGAACCCTAACAGTCCGGCGGTGAAACGGCGATCGACCGGGTAGTTGGTCCCCGCGAGCGCACCGGATCCCAACGGCATGACATTCACACGCGCCGATGCATCACGAAATCGCCCCTTGTCTCGCTCGATCATGTCCACATAGGCCAAAAGATGATGCGCGAACAACACCGGCTGAGCACGCTGCAGGTGTGTGTAACCAGGCATGGCCACGGTTCGATTCGCCTTCCCCTTCGCCACCAAGACCCGTTGAAAGTGTTCCAGATGCGACAAGAGTTGACTCAGCTGATCCCGCACATAGAGCCGGACATCCAGCGCGATCTGATCGTTGCGGCTTCGTCCCGTGTGCAACTTGCCGCCGAGCGGACCGATCAATTCTGTCAGCCGTCGTTCAATCGCCATGTGGATGTCTTCATCTTCCCGAACGAAACGAAAACGACCCCGGTCCAGCTCCGTCTTCACCGACTCCAGACCGCGCACGATCGTCCTCGTTTCAGAAGCGGTCAATACCCGCGCCTTCTCCAACGTCTTGCAATGGGCCACGCTGCCTCGAATGTCATGGGCATACAACCGGCGATCGACCGCCACCGATACAGTGAACGCTTCCACGAGACGATTCGTCTTGTGCCGGAACCGTCCGCTCCAGGCTTTCTCACCTGCTGAACGCTTCGGTGGACTTCCGCTCTGTCGCCCCATTACGAAGATGCCTTTCGCCGCTGAGCCCGAATCGCCAGACGAAGCGCGTTCAACCGGATAAAGCCTTCAGCATCTTTTTGCCGATAGACATCGTCTTCTTCAAACGTCGCGATGTCGAGACGATAGAGCGAATGCTTTGACTTCCGTCCAACCACCGTACAGTTGCCTTTGTACAACTTCACGCGCACGGTACCCGAGACATCCTTCTGCGCCTCATCCATCGTGGTCTGGAGCATGGCTCGTTCCGGGCTAAACCAATATCCGTAATAGACCAATTCGGCGTAGCGTGGCATCAAGCTGTCACGAAGATGCAACACCTCGCGATCCATCGTGAGAGACTCCAGCCCACGATGGGCGGCATGCAGGATCGTCCCGCCCGGTGTTTCATAGACTCCGCGCGACTTCATCCCCACGTACCGATTTTCGACCAGATCGACACGACCGATCCCATGTGCCCCGCCCAACACATTGAGGCGTGTCAACAGCGTGGCCGGACTCATCTTTTTCCCGTCGATCGCCACAGGGTCCCCACCGGCATAGTCGATCTCGATTTCCTGCGGTTTGTCGGGCGCCCG
>CAZVEZ010000130.1:5442-7658 GCA_964626135.1 uncultured Nitrospira sp. | reverse complement strand
CGCGCGCGCGCGCGGCGTATGAGGTACCACTCTTTGAGCGTGAGATAGAGCGGGATGGGCAGCAGCGCGCTCCATGGAAAGAACCCGATGAGCAACACCGGGAAATAGAAGAAAATGGTCCCATAGTGCCCTTCCATTGGACTGAGAAATCTGCCGATCGTATGCGTCTTTGCGCCTGAGGCATAGGCGTCGCCATGTATGTAGAACATGGCCGCATACCAGGGGCTGGCAAGCAACATGAACAGGAGCATGCCGGCAACTGGAATCCCCTTCTGCCAATAGTCGCGCCACCGACGCGTCCAGGTGAGGTAGAGCGCCGCCGCGATGAGAGGCACAGCGAAGCCGACCGGTCCCTTCGTCAGGGTGGCGATGGCCATGCCGACATAAAACATCCAGATCCATCGGCGCACGACGCCTTCTCCATGCAGCCCAAGCCAGAATCCGTACAATGAGGCCGTGGTGAAAAAAATCAAGACGCTGTCGGTCAGCGCCATGCGTCCGAGCCCAAGGATTTCCAGATTGAGCAAGAGCATCAAGCCGCCGAAGAGCGCGACGGTTCGATCGCGTTGATGGGCGAGAAAGAGGTAATGGATCAAGATCAAGCACACGCCGAAGAGAGCCGAGGGGAATCGCGCGGCAAATTCGTTGACACCGAACAGACGATACGACAGATTCATCAACCAATAGAGAAGGACCGGTTTGGCGACGCGCAGCTCGCCGTTGAACGTCGGTGTCAGATGATCTTTTGACTCGAACATTTCGCGCCCGGCCTCGGCGTTTCGTCCCTCATCCTGGTCGGTCAGGCCCAGGTCGCCGAGTCCCAAGAAGAACAAGAGTCCCGACAGCAGGAGGAGGGCCAAGAGAACCAGCGTATGGCGCGGGCGGTCGGTCCTGGTCATCGATTCGGTCGGTTCGTGTGCTGCCTGCATAGGTTGAGAATGCCGGATCTCAAAGAGTTATGTTTGCGGAGGAGAGGGATTGGCCGGCCTGGTCGCCTGGCTCGCGCGAGAGATCAGCATCAGGTTGCGAATATAAACGATCGCCCCCAGGCCCTGCCCCGCAATGAAGACCGGATCTTGCCGGTAGATCGCGTAGGTGAGTGTGATGAGTCCACCGAACAGGCTCATGTACCAAAAGGCGATCGGCACCTGACTCTTCGCCTGTTTTTCAGAGGTAATCCATTGAACCACCCAACGGCCGAAAAACAGCCCCTGGCCGAGAAACCCGATGGCGAGCCAAATATGTTCAAGTGTGATGGTCATCATGGAACCGTCTGGAGCGACCGGCGAGATAAGCGAAACACGCACGGTGATCGATCGTTATGCTCGAGGGCGCAAACCTGTCGCGCGTGTCCCGCCCACATATCATTTGTCGCGGAATCTATACCGCAGCACCCTGGTCTGCATCCACCGTACGGCTATCAAATCATACAGCGATGCGAACAGCCGGTTGCCCATGCCGTACTTCGAGACGCCGTGAATGCGCGGGTAGTGCCGTACCGGCACCTCAGTGACCGTGAATCCATGCATGAGCGCGAGTGCCGGGAAGAATCGGTGCATGCCCTCGAAGAGCGTAATGCGCTCCAGCACGGAGCGCCGGAATATTTTGAGCGGACAGCCGGTGTCGTGGATGCCGTCATGTATAAAGAAGTTCCGCACACGATTGGCCACGCGTGACGAGATCTTCTTGATCAGGCCGTCCTGCCGGATCTGCCTCCATCCGCACACGAGATCGTAGGTGGCAGTATAGGGAAGGAGTTTCAAGATGTCTTCGCTATCTTGTTGCAGATCACCGTCGATTTCAATGATGAGTTCACCGGCAGATTGCTTGAAGCCCGCGTCGAGCGCGGAAGTCTTGCCGCGGTTTTGATCGAAATGAAAGACCCGCACCTGCCGGTGTTGTGCCGCCAGGCGATCCAGGTCCTCACTGCTGCCGTCGCAGCTGCCATCGTCTACGAAGAGAATCTCATAGGCGCGTGACCGTGAAGCCTCGTAGGAGTCCATCACTTTCAGCAGACTCGTCAAGAGGGGCGCCAGGTTCTCTCGTTCATCTTTGATGGGGATGATGACGGAGGCCCATAACTGGGATGGCACGGTCATGCGGGGTAGATATTCCTCACACAGAAGGGGAACCACACGCTCTCTCCGGCATTCTACCGAATGCCGAAGAGAGCGTCAAACTACGCAGCGGGGTTCACGCTACGTGCGAGACGGGCG
>CAZVEZ010000130.1:0-5342 GCA_964626135.1 uncultured Nitrospira sp. | reverse complement strand
TTTTCTCGCCTCTCGCGCTCGTCCCGCCATCCTCCTGACTTGCGGTGATCGTGAAGCGCATGGTTCCCATCAGACTTGTCTCGTTCACCTGTTCCCCTACGTGAATCTCCACTTTGTATCGGCCGGGTTTCCAGACGGTTTGGGGAGGAGAGAGCGTGAGATAGCCGCTGTTGTCTTCCAGCGCAATGTGCATAGCATCCTGTCCGATTATCACGGAGGGATCGAGGCCGGCCACCGCTTCCGGGAAGCAGCGCCCGAACACCTTGAACTCCTGATAATGCTGGTGCAGGCGGAACACAATGAAGACAGAAGGAGTAGTGGGATGGAATCTGTCGGTCGGCTGAACCGGAACGATCTCATGTGTCCGTTGAGCCCCCAATTCCTCGTCGAACCCTTCCGCTGTCGTAATAGTATGGAACAGGCCTTTCGGCGGGGCGTCGAAGTCGTAGGGGGTTATGTCCTGGAGACGGTTCTGAAAATCGGAAATGGAGGAGTTTTTAGTAATCGGCAACTCTGCGGTCTGGAGCGCCGGCGGCGGCGACAGCGCGATGAGTATGACCGCTGCGATTACTCTTTGCTTCGTTCGTCTTGTCATTCTCACCATGGTGTCTTGGTACACTGACGGGTAAAGGCTGTCAAGGATAAGGAAAGCCGCAAGCCGGTTGCGGCTGTTTCCCGCCATCTGCTAACATCCAACGTCCTTGAATTTGTCAACGCGAAAGGTGGAACACACAGGACAAGCGAGACTCAAGAGGCAGGCGAGTCATGCCTCTCCCGCAGGTTTCTCGCGCTCGTGGATTTCGACCGGGATGTTGTGATGTTGCAAGATGCAGATGCTCTTCCCCAGCTCATCGGCGACTATAAGCCGGTCGATCGATGGCAAGTCCACATCAATACCCTCTTCTACCGTTTCCGAGGCGATCAGATCCGCAGCTTCTACCAAACGTTTGCCTCAGCCGACCATCGGCTCGCCCATGCGCTTGCGGCAGACTATTTCGAACAAGTCGTGAAGCGCGAAAAGTCACGAGCTACCCCCCTATCTCCTGCGTCGCCCCTCACTGTTATGGAATGGGGTCCTGGGAACGGCAATCTTGCCGCCTGTTTCTTGAGCCATCTTAAGGATTTGGACAAGGATGGAGAGGTCTATCCCCGTATTCGCTATGTGCTGGTCGATTGGGAGCAAGCGGTGCTCGATGCGGCCCTGGCTCACCCGGCGCTCTCGTCCCATCGCGCCCACATCGAGACCCATCGAGGGACTGTGGATCGGCTTGACGGTGTAGCGGACGGCAGCGTGGATCGCATCATCTGTAACGAACTGTGGAACGATCTTCCAACGAAACTGATGTCGCGCCAGGCGAACGATCTTGAAGAAGAGTTTCTTCGGCCGAATGTGAGCGAAGCCTTACATGGGAAGATTGCGGACTGGGCGACCTTTGTCCGGGCGTTCGATGCCATGGATGTCGAAGCGCTCAAGGGCTTTCCCTCCTTCCTCGACGATCTGGTGTGGGAACGTGAATATCGGACGGTCGAATGGAAACAGGTGCCCTACCGGAAAACGATCACGGAATTTCTCAAGCGTATCGATGAACATGTGCTGGTTCCCGTCAATCTGGGAGCCTATGCCACGATTAAGGAAGCCAAGCGTCTTCTGGCGCCCGAAGCGATCGGATTCAGTAGTTTCGACGCGGGTACAGCGGATATGCACGTGTTGAACGATCCGGAGAAGCCCTGCTATGGCCAATTTGGCGGGCAACAGAGTTTTATGGTCAACTTTGCATTAGCCGAATCGGTCTCCAAGCAATTGGAGGCTGGAACGATGACACTGGAAAGCCAGCGTGAGTTCGTAGGGCGCAATTTGGGCACCAATGTTCTCACACTTATGGATCTCATCGCCACCCATCCGTCTGCCGGGACGAGAATGGCGCCATGGGAACAAGACCGCTTGATGCTCAAGACCCTCCGCGCATTGAACGAGACCTATCGGAGTCCCTATGCGCGCCGTCTGGACTTCCCCATTTCGTTGGAGACACCGTCGGAGGAGCGTGACATGCTCCAGGCCCTTGCGCGATCGCTGACGCCGACAGGCATTCCTGACACCGTGGCCTATCTGACAGAAGAAGAATTGATGCTCGCCTCGAAGAGCCTTGAAGACATCGGCTACGATCCTCAGTCGTTCATGATCGCCTTGACCGCGCCACCGAGCTCTGTGGATTACTTTCATGCCTTTCTCCGGCCCTGCTGATTCTTGCGGGATGCTGGAATGCACTGCCGGCGTAAGAAGACCGTTGTGTGGTCTGTCTCGTTTCTGTGGTTGAACACGATCGACGAGATGAACGAAACAAACCAGGTGAACCCGAAAGACCCCGAAGAGATTTCCCATGGCCTTCCAGGGCCAACCGCATAGATTTGTTGCTGAATTTCCCCTTGACTCAGTTGTTGTTCTTCTATAGCCTCTAAGGCCTTCTCCTTGTAAAGAGGAAAGCCCCACCGCTCGATTGGTACAATGCATGTGGCGGGCTTAGGTGGGATAAGAAGAGAAAGCGAGAATGTAATGTTTGGATCGTTCGGATGGATGGAATTGATGCTGATTCTGTTCATCGTCTTGATCATTTTCGGCGCCGGAAAGATTCCGCAGTTGGGTGAAGGGCTCGGGAAGGCCATCAAAGGATTCAAGAAGAGTGTCAACGAGGCCGACGCGATCGACGTAACGCCTCCTCCGTCCGATGCCCCTGAAACGCCGCCTTCTCAGGTCGCGCAGACTCAGGCTGCCCCGCCTGGCACGGCTCCGGTTCAACAATCAGAGAAGCAGGTCAAGCAAGGTTGAGCATACGGTGACGGGTGACGAGTGATCAGCCGACGCAGCTTGAACCGATCACACATCGCCGGTTACGTATCACTGGTCGTGAACCATGTTTGGATTGGGCGCCGGCGAAATTCTCATCATTTTGGTGATTGCCTTCTTGCTGTTCGGCCCCAAGCAGCTGCCTGAAGTCGTTCGTCAGGTCGGGAAAGCGGTCAAGGGGTTCAAGGACACGGCGGAAGACCTGCGGAAGACGGTCGAGCCGGAACTCAACATGATCCAGCAGGAAGTGAAGATGGTCGAGCAGGATTTTCAATCCTCGATCAAAGACGCGGAAGAGCAGATCAATGCCGCGACGACGCCGGCAGAGAAACTGGATGATTCAAAGGGATCATCGAACCAAGCGTGACGTGTGGCTCCACATCAGCATGTGAGCCCGAGCCTCTTGCGATAGAACCGGCACGAATGTCGACGCGTACTGCCCGCCGCAGGATTCTTTCACCTCATCGGTTTGAAAGATACGGCTATCACTCAGGTAGTTGAGGAGCATCCTCTGCGTAGCGTCTGCCGGTTCACAAAATCCACACAATCTATCTCACAAGTCCCGGGAAGGTTGGTTCATACCGGCCTCCTTATGCCCGTATGTGAATTCCCGGGGGAACCCTTGTGAGAATCATCAGGCAGACAGGGTGGGCCAGCCGGTCGTTCTTGGTCAGTATGGCTGTGCTAGCAGCGGGAATGTCATTCGTAGCAGCTCCGGGAGATGCGGCCTATGAATTGCCGGAGGGTGAGCAAATCACCAACGTCATCGTCATCGGCCGTGGCATTCCTCAAAAGGAAGCGTACGAACTGTACGACCCGAAGATCGGCAGGAATTTCGATCTCAAGAATCTCTGGATGCGCGCAGATCTTCGCGTTCGACCGGAAATTCGCAACAACACCTGTTTCGGTGGCGGCATCGGACTCTCTGGAAACTGTAACGTTGTAAATACGGGCGCGACAGCAAACAGCATCGCGGGCAAGGCGAACGATCAATTCGTCCAACAGATGACCCGCCTGGGTATCGGCTACGATCTTTCGTCGGATGTGAATTTTTATCTCGAACTCATCGATTCACGTATATGGGGAGGCGGCGGTTCTCCCTTCGGAGCCGGGGGTGGAGGCAATAATGGAGACCCTCTGACTCACACCTGTGGCGCAACCCCTACCCCGGGCAGCAGGCCTACCTGTTCCTTGGGAGTGCGCGCAGGCTATATGCTGCTTCGCAACGTTGCCGGTGTGGAAGGCCTGGGCCTTAAGGCCGGCCGCCAGTATATTGTGCTCGGCGATCAGAGCTTGTTCGGTCATTTTGACTGGTCCAATACCGGCTTCTCGTTCGATGGAATCATGGTGCAGTACAAGACCAGGACTGTGGACTCCCAGTTTGGCTGGTTCAGGCTCGCAGAAACGGACCTTCCCCAGGGAGCGCCACTGGGCAGCGGTCAGCCGAACATCGGAGGGACGGGGCAGGCTGGAAACGCGGCGGGAGATGCAGACATGTTCATTTTTCACAATCAGATTAAGACCGTCCCAGGATTTCTGATCGAGCCGTACTATGTCTATTACAAGAATAATCTCGGGGCGGGGGACGTATCAGGTCAGGGCCTGGGAACGGCCAAACATGGGAACCAGACCCGCCACACGGTTGGAGGCCGTATCGCGATGAAGAAGGGTGGCTTCGACCTGTCCAGTGAAGCCGTCTATCAGTTCGGTCAGATGGGGGATGCCGCCCCAGCTGCCAGCGGTCTCTGCGGGAATCCCGGCGGTCAAGGGAAGTGTCTTCACATCAATGCCTGGGCAACAAGGAACTGGATCGGTTATACGGCGTACAGCATGCCCTGGAAACCGCGGTTGGCCTTCAACTTTGACTACGCCTCCGGTGACGGTCGTTCAAATTGCACGTTGGATGCTGCATACGGAGCCTGTAAGACGGCTAATACGTTTGAAAATTTCTTCCCGACCAACCACATCCACATGGGCTATATGGATGTCCAGGCTTGGAAAAATGTGTTAAGCCTTTCGGGTAACTTTCAATTCCGACCAAGCAAAAATGACCATGTGGAGATCTGGTATACGAACCTGAATCTTGCCAACGCCCAAGACAACTGGTATCGGGCAAGCCAGGGCGTCTACGTGTTCTCCAAAGCGGGCAACACCAAGACTCACATCGGTGACGAAGTGGACTTCGTCTGGACACATCTGTTTATGGACGACAAGGTGGCCTTCCAGGCAGGATACGGTCACCTGTGGCCCGGGGCCTATATTTCGGAAAACCTGGGCCGCCCCGCGATCGGACAAGACTGGGGCTACGCCCAACTCTGGATCAACTTCTAAACAGGACGCTGAAAAAGAGAGGATGGGGTAGGTGGGACGATCCCCTTGCTCGCGGAACCCGCACGATAGGAATGTGCTCGTTCGACGCGCGCAGTTGGGATCATCCCACCCACCCCTTAAAGTGATAGCTCGCTGCGGACTTGCCTGTGGAAGGGCGCGTCTTGGCGCG
>CAZVEZ010000129.1:0-7660 GCA_964626135.1 uncultured Nitrospira sp. | reverse complement strand
GATTTTATTGGTGGCCAGGGGCGGAATCGAACCACCGACACGCGGATTTTCAGTCGCGCTTAAGTGTTTGATTTTACGTGTTATTTCAACCAGTTACCGGGGCGCCCGTTGCTTGATTTTTCATCACCGTGCAGGACCGTGCAGAACCAAGGCACGCACCTATATCGTGTCCGACACGCGGGCTGCCCGGGCAAATGCGTAAGCCCCGCGGAGGGCTTCGTCAGCCTGTTTGCGGCGCAGGGCTCGTTCTACTCACCGCGTCACGCAACCGAGTTGCGACAATGTTGAACTGCTTCGCGGCCCCGCTACCGCCTAAATGTTTAAATGTTGGAGGGAGAAGGAGTCGAACGTCCAAAGCCCATGGGGCGCCTAGTTTACAGCCAAGCACCGCCAATCTAAGCTATTGATTTATAATGCCTGAAAGACGGCGCCCGTTGCCAGATTTGCACGACTGTGCACCACAAAACAGCACTGATGTCGGAAAATTGTCGGAACGACCGCGCGCCATAGCTGGTACTCTTTGACCTCGGGTCGCCTGGTGGGGAAGCGGGGATGCGAGCCAAAACAATAATAATCTGCGTCGCTTTGTCTGGCTGCGCGAGTGTGGTGTCAACGCGCCACGAAGCGACTACCGATAGCCGCGCGGGACTGCTTTATTACCTTCCAAGTCAGGACATCATCCTGACTGTCACGGTTGCCAAACCCCCGCCTCCGCCGCCAGCATCGACACCGCCCGCACCGTGGACACAGAATGCGCCTGCAGGTGGCGCGGCCCCGGGCGATGGGACTACCCCACCCCCGACCGCAGGAGGCGGGACCGGCACTGCAGCACCGGGGGCCGGAGGCGGTGGCAACACACCCGCAACCCCGACGCCACCCCCCTTTCCTGGTTTCACCGGCTCGAAGCCCCCTTACACCGTCAACGTTACGACGACACCGTCCTATCCGGATCGGTCGAAAGCGTTCTGGCTGAGCTTCGGGACAAATTGGCTTGGCAATAATGCGCTGGATATTGGCGTATCGACGATTGGACTCCTGCAAACAGCTACATCAACAACCGAACCGGGCATTTCCGACGCGCTGACAGGCCTTGCCCGCGCCGTCGCCATTAATCAGTCAATGGCTGTGCAGTTCGACGATGAAAGCGATGACCCTTGCACTCAAAAAGAAGAGGGGACGTATGTCTACCGGATACCGTTCCCAACCGACCCAATCCGAGAAAGTTTCACTGTGAACGAATGCAGTTTCGCGATTGTGGCAAAACAGATCACAATGCCTGTTGCCACACTGGACACTTACATGCCGGAGAGAAAATCGGCTCACGGCGTCTATTATCGGCAAGCAATTCCGTACGTCGTGACTCTAACGGGGAATGAGATGGTACTCGCGGGCGTTCTGACGTCGCCCTCTCAAAGCGGTCAGTATTTTCTGCCGGTGGAGTCGACGGTATTTGCGAAGAATAGTGCCGAGTTTGGGTTTAAGGACGGCGTGCCGACCAAGTTCAAGCAGGAAGCGGACGGTGAAATTGTCGGCTTCCTGAAGCTCCCTGCCGACATTATTGCTGCCTATTTCGGCGCGATTGGCGAGATGTTCACCGGCTTTGCAAAAGAACCCGAAGGTGATGCGGCACTTATTGCCGCGCAAACCGAGCTTGAGTACGCCCGCTTCCGGCAGGAACAGTGCGTTGCGGCGATCCAGGCGAAAGACTCCGCCGCAATTGAGGCAACGTGTAGCGCGCCCGCCGCGCCAGCAAAGTAGGCCCCTACTCTTCTTCCGGATCGCTTGTCTGCAGGGTAATCCGGTGCAAGGAGCGAGCCCGGCCTATCTTCTCCAGGGCCGACAGGAACAGCTGCCGTCCCTGACCCAACAACAGAAGCCAGTCAGTAACAAAACACCATACATAATGATGCGTTAGCAACAGCGGTATATTTATATCGCAAAACTTACCGTTTTACTAAGTTTTGTTAGGATAATATGTTGACCAGTGGGAGGAATCGTGCGATTGTATTCACGAAACTTAGGGATTTACTAAGTTTTGTGAGGTAAATATGTCTGACTTTATTATTAGGTCCTTATCACCGCAGGAAAGTCGCGTTGTGCTGGCGTTCGCGGAACGTGATGAGCGAGAAATCGCGAGGCAGGACATTATTTCACTACTCAAGACGAGCCCTGGAGCGGCAGATCAGATCATCCGGTCCCTGCGCCAGAAAGGCTGGCTCGAACGGGCGAGCTGGGGAAAGTACTTGCTGATTCCACCGGATCACGGTCCCGAAGCCATTGGCGAGAGCAATGTACTTGCGCTGGCGAGCCAAATTGCCGACCCCTACTACATCGGGTACGGAACAGCGGCAACACATTACGGCTTCACCACACAACACCGAAACACCTTGTGCCTGGTGACGCAGCAACAAATGCGCGACCGGCACATCCTCAACACCCATATCAACATCGTCAATCCGACAAAGACAAAGTTCTTCGGATACCACATCGTCAACATCTTAGGGTCCGACGTACAGATGTCCGACCGCGAGAAAACGGCCATTGATTGTGTCGACCGCCCCGACCTCGCAGGCGGCGTCGGGGAAGCCGCATATATTCTCGCGCGTGCGTCACGAAAATTCGATTGGACCAAGTTGAGCAATTATCTGGAGCGTATGAGTTCGATTGCCTTGCTGCGCAAAATCGGTTGGCTTTTCGACTATATCGGCACCGAAGTCCCTTATGAAGTTCGCGAAAACCTAAATCGGAAGGCAACAACGCGACGGAGTTCCGCCGTGCTCGGCCCCAAGAATCCCCGTGAGAACGCTCTCGGTTATCAGTCAAAGTGGAAGCTGACCGTCAACGTGCCAGAACGGGAGCTCGCCGAAGCAAAGGGACTTGGTAAACGGCGTAGCCTGCCAAGGAAGGATTGATCGTGATTACGCGGCCAAACGTTCAGCGTTACGCCCATCAATCCGGCCTCAGGGATTTAATGATCGCAGAGAAAGAGATCATTCTGACTTATGCACTCCAGCTATTTGCCGAACGGGGCATCTTGGACAAACTCGCTTTCAAAGGCGGCACTTGTATTCGAAAAATGCATCTCGGTAGCCAAGGCCGCTTCTCAACCGATCTGGACTTTACTGCCATCGAAAAACTGGACCCGGAGGAACTCATCCTGGAAATGATGGAGATATTTCAGGAGCCATTTCATGACATCCAATTCGAGTTGGACAATGATTGGTACGAGACACAAGACCGATTGGGCTGGGGCATCAACCCAACGTATAAGCACGAATGGAATCCTGGCGGCGATAGTGAAATAAAAATGCAAATCAGCTTTCGCGAAACTCCGACGACGCCCGTTGAGTCGCTAGGTCATTGCGATCAGAGTTACTTCAAGCAATTGGAGTTTAATCCGACGGCGATTGGATGTCTTGCTTTGGAAGAAATGATCGCCGAAAAGATACGCGCTTGTTACCAGCGTGATAAAGCAAGGGATATTTATGACCTTGGTGTATTCGCAACCCGTCCCCTCAATCAAGCGCGTATTCGCCGACTGGTAGTGCTCAAACTATGGCAGGCAAAGGTCGCTTTCGACCCGGACCGCCTAATTGCCAAATTCGCAGACGGCAAAGATTTCGATTGGGCCGACCTCGATCAGCTCGTCCACAAAGACCAGAAAATAGATAAGGATACGATCTGCGCTCAGTGCGCCACAGGCTATGGTTTCCTGGCACAGCTAATCGATGACGAGAGAAAGCTAGCGTCCGACCCGTATGGGAGGGAGAACGCGTTGCACGAAGCCCTTCGCGACAGTTTGCCAGAGTAGGCCGGGCACAGCGCTATCTTCCGAGAAACTGAGATCATCTCCGCTTGTAACTCAAATCCTCTTCGCGTCAACCTGCAAGTTGCACGGCCTCAGACGCTTCAAACAGAAGCAGTCGACGCAGCCGAGCCAGCACGTCGACGCTGTTTGACACATCGATGCTCGCAGTTTCCAAAATGGTGGCGTGTCCGGTTATCCTGTGCCGGGCATGCACATCATCGCTCGCACCCAGGCCTGCATGATGCGGATAGAGGAGTGTCAGGCGCGGTGCGCAATACAGCTGCGCATAGGCCATCATCTGATAGATATCGGCTTGCGAGACACCTTGCTTCGGATCGTCGATTCGCGACGAGATCCGTTTCCATTTCGTATCGATCACATGCGTCACCACGCCTGAGCTGCGGATTAGGATGTCTGGCTTCGTCTGGAACAGACCGCGATCGCTGTTGTGAGCGGACAGGCAGTACAGCCGCCCGCCCTGCCTTGAGACAGTGAGGCGAGTGCCTGCCAACGCACGGGAAATCAAACGCCCGACATATTCTTCGAACAGATCGTTCATCGCGAAGAGCATGGCGGTGCCCTGACCCAGCCCGCCCGTTGTTGTCTGATAACGGTCCTGCAGAAAGAGCCGGGCCATGGTAAGCAGCTCATGCCAGGACCGATTGGTGCGGTCGATCACGACCTTGTCCCATCGCAGCGCCGGTACCGGCACATCCGCGATGTCCGCGTAAACGAAGGCTAGTTCGCGCAACCGCTGCTGGTTGGCAGCACGGCGCGAAATGTGGAACAAGTGGGAAATCACGGCCTTCATGATCCGGTTGAGCGCGATATCTTCGGACAGAAGGTCGAACCGACAGGACAGGCGGGATGGATTGACCGCATGACGGGTGAACTGGCGGACGATGTCAAGCCTGCCGCGCAAAGTCGGCAAGTCGTCTTCCTGATCGACATAGCGGCGTGGCATTCCCTTGCGCAGGGCCTCGGTTAACTTATCGCAAAAAATACGGATCAGGATTTCCAGCAAAGTTTCACGTTGCCAGGCTAGATCGGTGACGGCCCCAAGATCGATCTTGAGATCGAGCGCAACAGCTAGCATATGGACCAGGCGCTTGCGGATTGCGGCATTCTGATGATTGAGTGCTTCGCCCGGGGCTGCGTCAATCTTGGGCAGGATCTCCAGGGTGGACCCTTTGGTCGCGAGTATCCCGACCACGCCGCGAGCGCGCAATGCGTGCCGGCCATGTTCGAGCACGCCGCTTCCGCCCCGGCCGGCAAAAGCCGAGCGGGCTGCCAAGCTCGCCAACCTGTCGGCATGGTGCCGCGGGATCTGCCCCCCGCCATCCCCATAGGTGAGTTTGTCCCATTCACGAACCGTATAGGACGGCATCAGACTTCGAATTCTGAGAAATCGAGTTCGGCCTTGACGCTCCAGCGCAGCTTGTCCTCGCCCAGTTCATCGTCGGCAAAACCTGCCGGCGCCGACAATCTTTTGGCTTCGAGGAAATGCGAGCCGTTCGCTCTTTCACCATCGCCGAGCACCGCAGCTACCTTCGACCAGTCCTCATAGAAATACTCGGCCAAAAGCGGGATGACTTTGTGGCGCATGACAGCCCCGACATCTGCGCGGCTCCGGCATGTGGTGAAATAGGCGTGACCGATCTGGTGCTCGCGATCGAAGAGAAATTCGATTCGTTCATTTATGGTGCGCATCAGTTTGCACAGATCGATCCCGTCTAGATTTTCGGCGTCGAGCTTGTTTGTGGCCAGGGCCTGGCGAAGCGCCTCTGTGTCCGGCATCAATTCACGGAAGGTGAAGCGGCGGCGCAGCGCGGTATCGAGCAAGGCGATCGAGCGGTCTGCAGTGTTCATTGTTGCAATGATGTGCAGGTTCGAAGGGACGCCGAAACTTGTCCCGGAATATGGTAGGCGCACCTTGACCTCATTCTGGCAACCAATCCGCTTGTCCACCTCGAGCAAGGTGATCAACTCGCCGAAAACTCTGGAAATATTGGCCCGGTTGATCTCATCGATGATGAGGACGTGCGGCCGTGCACCCGCGACGGGACGTTCGGCATCGGGGTCGACCACGACCGACTCCAGGGCGTCCCAGTCGACGCTGTCTGAATCCAGTCGGTAGACCGAATGACGCCGGAAATTTCTCAGATAGAAGCCCCCCCGCTCCACCCCGTTGTCGTCGCGCCAAATCCATTCAACATTGCGCCTATGCGGATGGAAGCTGGAGTCAGGATCGAAAAAATACTCGCCGGTCACCTGTCCGAAGGCGCGATACCTATCCCTGCCGTCTGAAATGACGACATAGTCGCCGACCTGAAGCCCGGACCGGAATGCGTAGGTCATCTCGATATTGGGATCCTTTCCGGCTGCATCGGGATCCTTTTTCTCGTTCCATTCCTTCCGGATCTCTTCGAAATCGTCGAAGCGTTCGTCAGACCAATCGATATCACCTCCCCAACCCAGATGGATCATCGAGCGGTCGAGGCCTTCACGAATTCGGTCCTCCCCGCTGCCACGTTGCCCGAGTGCGATCTTGTAGATCGGTTTCGAACGGTCAAGCCGCTTCGTCGGCGCATCGCCAGTATCCAACCGCGCTTTTTCGCTGATTTTCTTGAAGACACCGGCATGTGGCTTGAGGCTGAAGCCTCCTGGCACACCAGCTTCCCTCTCTTTATCGTCTTCCTGTTCGCTCCGGGTCGTCGGCCGTAGACCCTCGACGAAATCCTCGTAGGAAAAGGACTGGTGAAAGGTGACGAACTCGATCCGTCCCTCACTGGCAAGCCGGCGATATTCGGACATCAGAGCATCCCGGTCATGACGCAAAGGCGCCGCCGCGCTGGCCCCGAGACACACTTGTACAGCTTCCCACGCGGTAGCGTAGGTCTTGCCGGTTCCGGGCGGACCGTAAAGGATCAGGTTGGTGGCAGCGGGTTCAGACGTCATGGGTTTTTGCCCTTTCGTGAGCCGATACGTGAAGACTGTAGAACTGCTGGGATTCGGCATGGTATGAGTCGGCGCGGGGACGTTGGCGCATTGCTGGAACTTCTTGCCGCCAAGTGCGCTGCAAATAGCCGGGAATGCATCGCGCAGTCCCATGTCGCGACTCAGGTCGCCGGATCGGATCGAGACCTCTGCCGCGCCGTTCTCGCGGCCCAGCTCTACATAATAATTGCGAGCGCAAAGCCGGATGTGTTCGGCATTGCGGACCAGATGGTCATAGGGCTCTGGAGCTGTGACGGGCGTGTCGTTGCTGTCCACTATGATATAGCCTGCATTGTGCAGCAGCGCTGCAGCATCGTCTTTCTGCCCCCATCCACCATTCAGTTTTGTCCGGCCACGCAGGAAACCGACGATTGGTTTAGAGGGGTAGACACGATTGGGCCGCTCCCGTGTTGAGCGGACCCAGTAATCACGCGGCTCACCGAATGCGCCGAATATGGCGCTGTGCTCGCCCGATTCGCGATAGCTGTCGAAGGCATCCATCGCCGCCTCGATCGCTTCACGGGAAACGGATGACGCGTCCACTTCTTTGTAGTTGTAGGCGACCCAGAGCGCGCTCTGCACATCGATCATGTCGCGCGGCGCGAGACCATGGGCTTCGAAAGCGCGGCGCACCGCCTGCATGAAGCGCAACTCGTCGCGATAGGTTTCCGCCATTGACGCATGCATGGGAAACGGGTGCCCCAACGCCGCCTGCCAGAAATCCTGACGCACGGAATGACGGATATAGATACCGTCATTCGGGGCCAGATGCAGAAACAGGAACTCGGCGATCTGTCGCGCTGAATCGGGCCTGCCTTTTGGAACCACCTCGATCCACACAGTGACAAAAGCCTC
>CAZVEZ010000128.1:0-7756 GCA_964626135.1 uncultured Nitrospira sp. | reverse complement strand
GGGGGGGGGGGGCGCTATAACCTCTTGAGCCCGTTCTCCGATAGATCTTATATCCTGCCAAATCTGATTCGGTGTTGGTCATTCCAGGTCAGAGTCGCCGTGTCGGCGGCAGCTGCGCTGAAAGTCAAAGACACGGGAATGTACCGCGGACTAATTATTGATCCTGAAGCGGTTGCTGTGATGATGGCATTGTAGGTTCCGGCGACCATCCCCGTGAAGTTCTTTCGCTGTACATCCGATAGGCAAGAGATCGCCAAAATTCTGTTCAGGTGTGTGGTCATCAGGTATGATTCGCTGTGATACCGTTGATGCTATCCCGCGGAATTCGAGCCGTTTCATCTTGTAGGAAATGAACATGGCTTTGCCGTACATCGTTCAAGAGGATAAGACGCTGTTTCCTCCTGCGGCTCGCGCGGTGAATGCACGATCTACGTGGGGCGTGATTGCCGCAGGAGCGTTGCTTGCATTTGTGATCGGCACGTGGCTGGTCTGGTTTTCGGCTTCCGTGCAACGGAAGTTTCAAGAAGAAGATGTACGGGCCGCCTGCCAGCGCATGATGCCCGAAACCGTGGAGCGCTGTGTGGATACGGTGACGATTCAACGCGGGGGGGCAAGACGATGATGGGAAGGAGCCGCCTGATATCCATAACTGTGCTGAGCGGGTGGCTCTCGATCGTAGGGTTGGCCTCGTGTGTTCAAACTGCAGCAGCGCAGGAATCTTCCATGGAGCCACGACCCAGGTTCGATGTGACGATTGGAACATGGATCAGCACAGGAGATACGCGTTGGGCGCACGATGCGTCATCTATCGCCGGATTTGGGAATCCGACGTCAAAGCTAGTTTACAAAGACGTTGGGACGAATGTGATCGAACTGACAGGGAAAGGGTGGCTCACGCCTCGATGGTTTGGGCGACTCAACGTGGGCCACGCCGGGATCGGCGGCGGTAGGCTTACGGATGATGATTTTGGTTCAAATGGAGGCCAGAGGCTGTTCTCGCGCACTCATAGTAACCTGTCGGATGACACCATGTGGTACCTGAACGCGGACAGTGGTTTTAGAGTTCTTGAGTATCCGCATCATCGAGGTTGGCTGGAGCTGTTCGGAGGCTATCAGTTCTGGCACACGAAGTATCAAGCCACAGGGGTGACTCAGGTGGCCTGTGATCCAAGTGCTATTCCAGGTTTGACGTGTGCGCCCGCGGGCACGATTAGTAATCAAGGGCAGACGGTGATTACAAATACGACAGATTGGCACTCTATTCGTGTTGGAGCGTCTACGGAGTATCGTCTAACAAGGCGATTGAGCTTTATTGGAACAGCTGCTGTGATTCCACTGAGCATCATCGATAACAAAGACGTTCATCACCTGAGACCCGATCTTCAGCAAAATCCGAGTATCTCTATGACTGGATGGGGAATCGGGGCAGATGCAGATGTCGGGTTGCGACTGATGCTCATCAAAAACATGTTTCTCAATGTCGGCTACCGTGTCTGGTGGAACCGCGCAGTGGATGGGACAGTGACATTTCATGGCTCAACCGATTCTTCCGAGTTTCCTCTGACCCAGTTTGAGTCCCTCCGCCACGGTCTCACGGCCGGTCTCAACGTCGCGTTTTAGCATCGATCTTGGGGGATGTGGTTACCGCCGGCGTCCTGTCGGTAGTGTTTCGTCTTCGTATTGGGTAAAGAGCCGTTTGGCCTCCGGATGGAGATGGCTTGGGTGGCCGTGGGGAATGCCGGCGGTGCGGAAGAGGGGCGTGAGCTTGCCGTTCGGATGAAGGTAGCCGGCGCGAAGCGGGACGGTGCGCGTACTGTGTCTGACCAAATGACAAGGCGTCGGCCTGATCGAGGTGAGCCACTCGGCAATATCCTGAGGATTGCCGATCGAGGCGGAGAGTAAGAGCAGCCGCGCTTGACTCGGACAGAAGATGATCGTTTCTTCCCAGACGACGCCCCGCTCCGGATCTGCGATGTATTGCGACTCGTCCAAAATGACCAGACCTAACGTATCCAATCGAATGTCGATCTCACCGCCTCCGGCATCGTAGAGCAGATTCCGCAGGATTTCCGTCGTCATGATCAGAAGCGGCGCCTGCCCGTTGTCTCGCCGATCGCCGGTCAGGATGCCGACCTGGTCCGGGCCGAATAGTTTTGAAAACTCCGTGTACTTGGTATTTGAAAGGGCTTTGAGAGGCGAGGTATAGATGACGGTCCTATTCTCCGCCATAGCCCGACGAGCCGCTTCGACTGCAACGTAGGTTTTTCCGCTTCCCGTCGGGACGCTGACGACGACATCACCCTCTCTGAGTTTCGCAATCGCGTCTTCTTGCCAGGCATCGGGGACAAAGGTTTTCGGCGGCGGCACCCCTAATCCCTCCAACCAGCTGGAGAGCGTGATGGCCGGCTCATGATCCTGCTCAGCCGGCCTGTGCGTCGTGTGACGCTGCGGTATCGCGGGCTTCGGTTTTCTCGCGGCAGGAGTGTGCGGCATTGCAGGAACGGGGCGAGCCTGTCGCTCGCCGATCAGGGTCATCAGGTCGGACTCAAAACCAGCGCGGTTCTCGGCGGAGTGGCGCAGTAAGACCTCGATCAACCGTCGTTTGCCTGCGCGGAAATGCCGCTGCACACGCCCTCGCGCAAGACGGTGCAGGAGGGCGATCGGTTGTTGAGCCAGGAGCTGTTCGAGTTCTTGGGTCGTCATGGTTTGAAGGGGTATAGAGGGATAGGGGGTAGAGGGGTATCGGGATAGGGGGATAGAGGCATAGAGAGGTCACGGTGTAGCAAGAAAGCCGCCTGTATCCCTTTACCCCTGTACCCCCATGCCCCTCTCTTCACGGTAATTCCTCCAGTACACCACGGCGCAAGTTGGCGATGGCGCGAGAGGCGGTCTCTGCCAGGCCCGGGTGTGTGGCCTTGAGCGTGTGCAGTTGTGACAGGAATTCCAACGTTCGCGCCAGGAGGCGATAGATATCGCCTTCAGCCATCGTTGTGCTTTTACAGAGGCCGATCCATGTCAGCGTGGGATCGCCGATCCACCGTTCTGTGACTGCGGCTATGTCCGCCCGCAAGAGCGGGGGCTCTTCATGCGGCGAGATCGACATCGCCAGTTTTCGGACCTGCCCGAGCAATGAGCCCAAGCCGGAACTGACGCGAGGAAATGCGCCGGGGCGATCGTCGTCATGCGCGATACTCGACATCACGGCGGCCAGCATCGCAGGATCGGCTCCGCTGAACGCATCGGCTCTGATCAATTCCGTGATCAGCAACGAATGGTCGATGCGGATGAGCCTGGCCCATTCGCCGTCATCGGTCAGATGCGCCGTCGGAGTGAGATAGCCGAACTGTTGCAAAACGTCGATCTTCTCCTGGAAACGGTGCCAGAGACTCGTTCGCAAAGCCTGGATCGATTTGACGTGCCGATGTTGTTCCTGCCGAAGCTTTGAGGCGAGAGGATAATCCCTTTGGCAGGCGGAACGCGAAGGACAGGTGGGGCAGGCAAAGTCGCCCAGGGTCTGCACGATCGCATCAGGAATCGGTTCATCGTCCTTCGGAATCAGGATGGGAAGCTCCGGAAGCCTTCCCGGTAATTCTTCCAGGTGACGGAGTAACTCTTCCACGCTTTCCGGTGTGCACCAGGGATAGGCCGGCGCGTCCACGCAGTCGAGGACACGATCAGACACTTCAGTTACCGTGGAGGCGGGAGATTCTGTAATGCCGCCGCCTAGACGCAGCGCTGTGATCATCGGGCTCTTCTGCCCCTTGCTGCGATACTGCCGGAGGACCACGCCCCGGCTGCGGCCGATACCTACGACGCGGCCTGGGGTGAGAAAGTGAAAGCGCGCGGCGACTTCCGGCGGCTCGCGCCTCCTGACGGGCGCGCGATGCGATTTCTGCCGGCGAACCTGATCGAACGTCTGCCATTCCGTGATCCAGTCGGTGCAGACGCGCGGCCCGAACGGTTCCATCTGATCGCGGAGATCGTCCAGTTTGCGCTCCAAAACCTCGGCGCGTTGGTTGAGCTGAAATTGCGCAAAACTTTTGGCGAGAATCGGTTGGATCTGATCGAGGGGGTGCGCTTTCAAGAGGTTTAGGACCATCGGATAGCTGATGAGAAACTGGCTGTTGATCGCTTCGGGGTGGCCGGTAAAGCCTTTGGTCAGCACGTGTAGATCGATGTACGGCGAAGGGGTGACGATGGCGAAGCCCACGAGATCTTTTCCGCGGCGTCCGGCGCGTCCGGCGATCTGCTGCACCTCGCCGATCGTCAAGTCCGTAAAGTCGCGTGACTTGCGGATGCTGGATTGCGTGATGATGACTGTCCGCGCGGGAAAATCGACTCCTGCGGCCAGCGTGGTTGTCGCAAAGACCGCATCGAGACAGCCGTGACGCATCAGTTCCTCAACCGCGATCTTCCACGAGGGAAGATGTCCTGCATGGTGCGCGGCGACACCGATGCGCTGGACGGTCGGGATGAGCGGATGTTCGGCGATACTGGGATATTGAACGATCACCTTCTCCAGCACGGCGGCGATGGCCTGCTGGCGCGGTGGCGGGAGAAGAATGTTGCTATGGTCGAAGGCTTGCATCGCTTCATCGCATGCGCGGCGCGAAGTCAGAAACACGATGGCAGGGGTCAAGTGCTTGTCGCGAAGAGCGAGAATCAGATCAACCGGATGAATCGAGGGAGGCATGCAGTTTCATTCCCTTTGCGATGACGACTAAACCTGATTCGGTGACGGTAAATCGCTGCGCGTCGGCTTCCCGGTCGTACCCGATTTCCGAGTTGGGCGGAATCACGACATCTTTGTCGATAATGGCTCGTCTGATCCGGCTCCGTGCGCCGATCACGACATTTTCCATGATGATCGATTCACGGACGTCGGCATTGTCCAGCACATGGACATCCGGCGAGACGACGGAGTTTTGTACCCGGCCGCCGGAGAAGATGCAGCCGCCGCAGACGATAGAATCCAGGGCCACACCCATTCGGCCGCCTTGATAGTCCTGCGCGAACACGAACTTCGCCGGAGGAAACTGTCCTTGATAGGTTCGAATCGGCCACTGCTGGTCGTAGAGATTGAAGAGAGGATCCACCGCGACGAGGTCCATGTTCGCTTCCCAGTACGCGTCCAGCGTTCCGATATCCCGCCAATACTTCACGTCTTTTTTGTTTGGGTCGATAAATTTGTAGGCGTAGACACGATGATCCCGAATCATTCGAGGAATGATATTTCTTCCGAAGTCGTGACTGCCGCCCTCCTGAGCGTCGGCGATCAATTGCTCGCGGAGCACGTTGGTGCGAAAGAGGTAAATCCCCATCGAGCCGAAGGCGCGGGTTGGATCGTTGGGAATCGACGGCGGGTGAGCCGGCTTTTCGATGAAGTCCGTAATCCGGAACTCTTCATCCACATGGATGACGCCGAATCGATGCGCCTCTTCGATCGGGATATCGATCGCGCCGACCACGACATCGGCGTTTTTGGCGAGCAACCAATGGAACATCTCCATGTAATTCATCTTGTAGATATGGTCGCCGGCCAGGATGAGCACATAGTCCGGTCGTTCGCTGTCGAGCAGGAACAGGTTTTGATAGACTGCGTCGGCGGTCCCTTGATACCATTCTTCACTGATCCGCTGCTGGGGCGGAATCGAGGCGATATATTCGCCGAGCTCGGCATTCATGATATTCCAGCCTGTACGGATGTGGCGATCGAGTGAGTGAGATTTATACTGGATGAGGACGGCGACTTTTCTCAGCCCTGAGTTGAGACAATTGCTGAGCGTAAAATCGATGATGCGATATTTCCCGCCGAATGGAACCGCCGGCTTGGCCCGATGTTCGGTGAGGGGCTGCAGGCGCTCGCCTTTCCCGCCGGCCAGTAACATAGTGAACATGTTGAGCATTGGGCGAATTGTAGCAGGACGCTGAAGAAATAGAAAGAAAGCGCTCTCGTTGACATCGCGAGGATCTGAGACGATACTAGGCGAGACGATCAGCAGGCTTCGGGAACACTCTGTTTGGCATATGAGAATTTCGATGGTGAACAGTACGCAACCGAGGCCGCTCTTGCAGGATGTTCAACAAGGCCGTCAGCGCGGCCGCAGTGAGCGAAGAGGCGAGGCGTACCCTTAGTGGTACGTTGAGTCTCTGAGCGATACGAGAACAAAGCTGGCGGACTTTTTCAACATCCTGCCAGAAATGTCGGTGAGTATTCGAGCAAAGGAGCAAGCATGAAGCGGGATGTCCTGGTTACGTCGCTTGTGAAGCAGAAGGCGGCCCAGAAGCTGGCCGTGGTTCGGCAGAAAGATGCCCTTGAGCGGTTGGAGCATCTTGAAAGTCAAATGGCGAAGTTGTCTGAATTGGTTCGAGAGCATGCGGAAGACGTCGATCGATTGGTGCGCATCGTGGCCGAGGATCGTGACGTCATTCGGCGTCAGCTGTTACTCAAACACCATGAACAAATCCGGGTCCGCAAGCATCTCCGTGACTCCAACTCAAAGGTAGGCCTCGATTTCTGAGTGATCCATGAATCCTGCGTCTGCTGGAGTCGCGGACGTGCTTTTTCGACAACTCTTTGTCGCCAACCGTTTGTGATGCGGTGTTCATCTCTCGCGCCAGAATGGTCGGTGCTCAGCCTTCAACCTTTACATTGAACATTCATCATTTAACGGTGGCGTTTCGCCACCGATCATAAGATGCGTTCCACGGGAAACATGCTTTGTGCGATGCCCGGGCAATACTTGAAGAGTCACGCGCGCCATTTGTGGTGGCGATATGCTGACAGCAGCGGTAGTGATTCTGATCGTGCGGCTTGTATCGTACGAAATGGTTCATCAGCGCAGTGCGAATCGTTGAAGGGAGAAAGGGGTTAACCGTGCAGCAACGACGTATGTGTCGGCGGATGATCGTCCTGATGACGTTGATATTGGGAATGGCGCAGACCCTCTGCGCTGAACCCATGGGGAAAGGATGGGCCATCCCGGTTCAGGTGCCGTACGAGGCGCCTCCGAAGGGACAGAATCTGCCGGCTGAATCCGTCCCGCAGAATACGAAACCGTTGACGGCTGAAGAGGTTCAGCGGGCAGAAGCGCTGTTGCCGTTGTTGGAAGGCAAACAAGAGTTCTGGGCCATCGGGGAATTCGTGCATCTCGGCGAGCCGTCCGTGCCGGTGCTGGTCAAGGGCTTGACCATGCCGGGACCGCGCATCCGGTATAACGTCATTGAAACCATTTCGATGTTGAAAGCGACATCGGCAGTTCCGGCTCTTGTCGCCGCTGCCAAGGAATTGAACGAGATTCCGAGGGTGCGAGAACATGCATTGCGGGTAGCCGTTCGATTGGACGCGGCCAAAGCGGTAGAGGCGATCGAGGTGATGGCGAAGGATCAGAACTCATCGATCCGGAAGGCCGCCGCGTTCGAGGCCCGGTATGTCAGAGAGAAAGCGGTGGTCCCGGTTTTGATCGGGATGATTGCCGATGAGGAACGTTTTGTCGCCTTCTCAGCGGTGCAGTCGCTCTGGATTCTGACCCGGTATGAAACGGAGTTTCACGATTGGGAAACGTCCACCAGGCAGGACCGGCAAGACTGGACGAACGAATGGGTGGAATGGTGGAACAGCCAGAAGGATAGCTTCGAAATGCCGGAGCCGAAACGGCCGGCGCGATCTCGCTAACAAGCTGGTTGGTCTCCTTTATTTTGGTTTATTTAGTTTGTTTGGTTTCTCTGGGTCAAGCAACAGAACAAACCAGATGAA
>CAZVEZ010000127.1:0-7998 GCA_964626135.1 uncultured Nitrospira sp. | reverse complement strand
TACTCGCAGCCGTGATCGCCGATCCCTTCGACCACCGCCCTGACGCCGCTGTTCCGCACGGCAAACCGCTCGCCCGCCATGCCGTAGAAATAGGCTTCGCCCTGCGTCGCGCCATAGAGCGAGGTGTTGCCGATGAGAATCGTCTCTTCCGGTTTATAGATTGCCTGCTTCGGGGGGAAGACAATGATTTTCCCGCCGGACAGTCCCTTGCCCAGATAGTCGTTCGACTCCCCTTCGAGGATGAGCGTGATGCCACGGGACAAGAATGCGCCGAACGACTGTCCGGCGGAACCGGTAAACTTGATCGTGATGGTGTCCTCCGGCAACCCCTCAAGCCCGTACTTTTTTGCAATCCGGCTGGACAGCATCGTCCCGACCGTACGGTTCACATTTCGGATGGGCAGATCGAGCGTCACCTTGGCTCCCTGCTCCAACGCCGGCTTGCACAACTCGATCAGCTTGTTATCCAGCACCCCTGTCAAACCGTGGTCCTGCTTCTGCACACAGTAACGGGCAATCTCCGGTCCCACGTCCGGCGGCTGCAGGAGAGGGGTCAGATCCAACCCCTTGGCCTTCCAGTGATCGACAGCCTTGTGGACTTTCAATTTGTCCACACGCCCGACCATCTCGTTGACGCTCCGGAAACCCAGTTTGGCCATGATCTGGCGCAGTTCTTCCGCGACGAAGAAAAAGAAATTCACGATATGTTCCGGTTGCCCGGCGAATTTCTTTCGCAAGGCAGGGTCCTGTGTGGCGATGCCGACGGGACAGGTATTGAGATGGCATTTCCGCATCATGATGCAGCCTTCGACGATCAGAGGGGCGGTCGCAAATCCGAACTCCTCGGCACCCAACAGGGTGGCAATCGCCACATCCCGCCCGGTCTTCATCTGCCCGTCGGTCTCCACCCGAATACGCCCGCGCAGATCGTTGAGCACGAGGGTCTGATGCGTTTCGGCCAGGCCCAATTCCCACGGCACGCCCGCATACTTGATGGACGAAAGCGGAGACGCGCCGGTGCCGCCGGAATCGCCGCTGATGAGCACCTTGTCCGCATGCGCTTTGGCCACCCCTGCCGCCACCGTGCCGACACCCACCTCCGACACCAGCTTCACCGACACCGCCGCATCCGGATTGGAGTTTTTCAAATCGAAAATGAGCTGCGCCAGATCTTCGATGGAATAGATGTCGTGGTGCGGCGGCGGAGAAATGAGCTGCACGCCCGGCGTCGCATAACGCAGCCGCGCGATATTTTCATCGACTTTATGGCCCGGCAATTGACCGCCTTCGCCGGGCTTCGCTCCCTGCGCCATCTTGATCTGCAGTTCTTTTGCATTCACCAAGTAGTGGCTCGTGACGCCGAACCGCGCCGACGCTACCTGCTTGATGTAGCTGTTCTTCGAATCGCCGTTGGGCAGCGGCGTGAACCGCTCGGGGTCCTCCCCGCCTTCGCCCGTGTTGCTCTTGGCGCCCAGGCGATTCATCGCGACGGCCATCGTCTCATGCGCTTCCTTGCTGAGTGAGCCGAAGGACATGGCGCCGGTCGTGAATCGCTTGACGATCTCCTTCGCCGATTCGACTTCCTCAACAGGAATAGGTTCCGGCAGGAACTTGAACTCGAGCAGTCCGCGCAGATTTGAGCGCCGCCGGCTTTCGTCGTTCACGAGCCGGGAAAACTCGGCAAAGGTCTTCGGATCGTTGGACCTGGTCGCATGTTGCAACTTATAAATCGTGTCCGGATTCCAATTGTGGTGCTCGCCCTGGATGCGATAGTGGATTTCTCCGCCGAAATCGAGTTGCCGTATCGGAACCGGTTCATAGGCCAGCCGGTGGCGCCGAAGCGTCTCTTCGCCGACCTCGCGAATGCCGATCCCCTCCACGCGCGACGGCGTGCCGGTAAAGTAGCGGTCGATGAGTTCGTGGTTGAGTCCAATCGCTTCAAAGATCTGCGCGCCGCAGTAGGATTGCACCGTCGAAATGCCCATCTTCGAAAAGATTTTGAGCAGACCCTTATTGATCGCTTTGATGTACTTGCCTTCCGCGGTCTGGGCGTCCAACCCTTCAGGGAAGTAACTCTCGCGCTCCAGGTCCACGATCGACTCGAAGACAAGGTACGGATTCACGCTCCCGGCTCCGTAACCGATCAAACAGGCAAAGTGGTGCACGTCTCGCGGCTCGCCGGTTTCCACGATGAGGCCGGCCTCGGTCCTCGTGCACTCACGCACGAGATGATGGTGAACCGACGCGATGCCGAGGAGGCTTGGAATCGGCGCCCATTCTTCGTTGATGCCACGATCGCTCAAGATCAAAAACTTGTAGCCCTCTTTAATAGCCTGAGAGGCTTGCCGGCAGAGGTCATCGACTGCCGCTCCGAGCCCCTCCGGTCCCTCGGCCACCCTGAACAGCATCTTGAGCGTTTTACTTTTAAAATGCGGATCGGCGAGCTCGCGGATCTTCTGAAGCTCGGCATTGGTCATAATCGGCTGCTTGACCCGGATACGGCGGCAGGACTCCGGATTCTCATCCATCAAATTCGGCTTGGGTCCGATGCTGGTCGTCAGCGACATGACCAGTTCTTCGCGGATCGGATCGATCGGCGGATTGGTCACCTGGGCGAACAGCTGTTTGAAATATTTGAAGAGCAGTTGCGGCCGATCGGAGAGCACCGCCAACGGCGTATCCGTGCCCATCGATGACGTCGCTTCCTGCCCCTCCACCACCATGGGCGTGACCACCATCTTCAACTCTTCCACCGTATAGCTAAAGGCCAGTTGACGTTGGCGGATCGTCGGATGGTCCGGTTGCGGCACATTGCTGGGATCGGGCAGTTCGTCGAGCGAAATCCGGTATTGAGTGACCCAGGATCGATAGGGCTTGCGGCTCACGATCTCGGCCTTCACTTCCTCGTCATCGATGATGCGCCCTTGTACGGTATCGACCAGGAACATCCGGCCCGGCATGAGGCGGCCCTTCTGCCTGATCTTCCCGGCATCCGTCGGCAGCACCCCGGCTTCCGAGGCCAGAATCACCAGGCCGTCGGTCGTCACTTGATAGCGGCAGGGGCGCAATCCATTTCGATCGAGCGTCGCGCCGATGAGCTTGCCGTCGGTAAAACAGACCGCCGCAGGACCATCCCAGGGCTCCTGCATCGCCGCGTGATATTCATAGAATCCACGCCGGTCGAGATCCATTTGCGGATTCGCGACCCACGGTTCGGGAATCAGCATCATCATCACGTGCGGAAGGGAGCGGCCCCCCAAGGTCAGGAATTCCACGGCATTGTCCAGACAGGCGGAGTCGCTCTGCTGTTCAGCCACGACTGGAAAGAGTTTCTCCAGATCCTGGCCGAATAAGTCGGAGTTGAGCCGCCCTTGCCGGGCGCGCATCCAATTCACATTGCCCTTGAGCGTATTGATCTCGCCGTTATGGCAAATGTACCGGTAGGGATGGGCCAACGGCCAGGTGGGAAACGTGTTCGTACTGAAGCGGGAATGCACGAGAGCGAGCGCGCTCGTCAGGCGCTCATCTTTCAAGTCCTGGTAGTACGCCGACATCTGTTCCGGGAGCAACAGGCCCTTGTAGACGATGGTGCTCGCCGACAGGCTTGAAATATAGAAAAAGTTCCGCCCCTGAATGGCTGATTCGCGGATAGCCGTTTCCACCCGTTTGCGAATGACAAAGAGCTTGCGTTCAAACTGCCCTTCATTGAGCACGTCGCGGGCAATGAATACCTGCCGCATATAGGGCTCGGTGCTGCGCGCCACGACACCGATCGCATCGCTCTTGACCGGCACATCGCGCCAACCAAGGAGCCGGGCTCCCTCTTCGCCGATAATTCCGGCAAAGAGCGCTTCGCACTGGCGCCGCGCATCGGCCTGAGACGGGAGAAACACCATCCCGACGCCGTACTCTCCGGCATTGGGAAGAAGCACTCCCGTATCGCCGGCCGCGCGTTTGAGAAACTCGTGCGGGACTTGAAGCAGAATGCCGGCGCCGTCTCCCGTGCACGAGTCACAGCCTTGAGCCCCCCGATGGCTCAGGCTCTCAAGAATCTGAAGCCCCTGCTGAACGATGGAATGGGATCTCTGACCCTTGATGTTGACGACAAAACCGATCCCGCAGGAATCTTTCTCCTGTGCAGGGTCGTAGAGGCCTTGCTTCGCTGGAAGCCCAGGAATGCTCATCGCTCGTATCTCGTTACAATTATAGGCGTGTATGCGACCAGACGGAGGCTACACCAGAGAGGCAGTCGGGATGGATAACCCCCTCACTCACAAGGCAAATTCAGCTCGCACTCGCTTCAGTCACCTTAATGGAAGGATGATTCTTCTGTCAAGATTGTCTCTTGCGCGGATGGCCCGTTCCGGCGCTCCCCCCAAAGGGGTGATCGGCTTGACTTTGTTTCCTTCTCTGCCCTACCATCCGCCGCATGCCCCAGAGCCCAATCACCCCTACTATCAACACCATGGCGGACGTCTGGGAGGCGTACCGCGATGAGTTGGACGGGATGGAACGCCAGGCTCGGACGAACCTCGATTCCAGTGTGGCACTTGTCAATACTGTCGCCGCCCACATTCTCAACAGCGGCGGAAAACGCATTCGACCATTCTTACTCCTGCTCTCCGCCCGCCTCTGCGGCTATACCGGTCACGATCATTACCAACTTGCCAGCCTGGTGGAGTTCATCCATACCGCGTCGCTGCTCCACGACGATGTCGTGGACGACGCCGATATTCGCCGGGGCCGTCCGACTGCCCGAAAAGTCTGGGGCAACCAAATCAGCATTCTCGTCGGCGACTATCTCTACTCCAAGGCCTTCTGCCAAGTCGTCGACTTCCGGAACCATGCGATTAACGACGTGCTCGGCGAGGCGTGCAAGAAGATGGCGGAAGGCGAAGTGCTCCAGCTCTATTACAACGGCAATCCCTCCATGCCCGAATCTGAGTATCTCAAAATTGTCGAACACAAAACGGCCGGCTTGATGGCCGCCTCGTGCCGCATGGGAGCCATTCTTGCGGACGCTCCGGACACTCAACAGGACGCGTTGTTCCGGTTCGGTCTCCATCTGGGAATCGCCTTCCAAGTGGCCGACGATACCCTCGACTATACGGCGAACGGCGAACACTTGGGCAAGTCGCTGGGACAGGATCTCCGCGAAGGGAAGGCCACGCTGCCGCTGTTACATCTGTTGCATCATTGTTCAGAACAGGACCGGCAGATGATCGTCGACCGCATGGAAACCAGGACCCTCTCGGACGAAGACCTCGGCCGGTTCATTCGTTTGATGGAAGAATTGGGCTCGATTGCCTATGCCATGGATCGGGCACGATCCTACATCGCCGCAGCCCAACGGGATCTCGACCAGTTCGAAGACAGTACGGCCAAGCGAGCCCTCTCGATCACAGCCGACTATATGGTTACCCGCGATCGGTAGCCTTTCTCCCCGCGTGTTTCCGGGAAGTACCCCTGGAAATGGCACCACGCAGGAAGACAGGACCCGCCCGACACACAGCCGCCTGCATGCGCAGGCTGCAAAACAACAATTGCGGTGTTCCTGGCATTCAACGGCTCGCGCCAGACACGCGGAGCGGACGGGAAAGGCAAGGCTGGTGAGACGAGATGGGAATCCTATCTGTCCACGCCGCGCCTTTCCCGCACATCACGCACTTGAACCACTTAACAAAGCAAAGGATTCAGCATGGCTAAAATTATTCCGTTTCACGGAACCGCCTATGACGCATCGGTTGTCGGAGACATCACCAAGGTCGTTGCGCCGCCTTACGATATTATCGATGCTGCCGGTCAACGGGCCTTGCACGATCGTCACCCGCACAACATCATTCGCCTGGAGCTTGGCCTCAATCAGCCCGGCGACAGTCCCGTAAACAATCGCTACACACGAGCCGGGGCGGCGCTCCATGAATGGCTCCGAAGCGGGGCGTTGAAACGCGACGCGCAACCCACCCTGTATTACCACACCATCGATTATCGTCCGCCGGCGTCGGATCCTCGGACTCCGGTGAAGGTGCTGAAGGGATTTCTTGCCACCGTCAAGCTGGAAGCGCTCGACTCCGGCCATATTTACCCGCATGAAAATACGCGGGCCGCGGCGAAAACCGATCGTCTGAATTTGCTTGAAGCCTGTCAGACCAATTTCAGTCCGATCTGGTCCCTCTATTCGGACCCGCAGGGCGTTGTCATCGGGCTCCTTGAAGCAGCCGTCAAAGGGAAACCTGCGCGGTACGACTTTACGGATGACGACGGATTCCGGCAACAACTGTGGAACGTCACGGATCCCGCGATTCTCGCTCGCGTCGACGAAGTCATGAGTTCCAAGCCTCTCTTCATTGCGGATGGCCACCATCGCTATGAAACGGCGCTGAACTATCAACGGTTGCGCCGGCAACAGGCCGGATCACCAGCAGGCTACCAGCGCTACGACGGCGTGCTGATGCTGCTGGCCTCCCTCGAAGACCCCGGACTCACAGTCTTGCCGACCCATCGCGTCACCACCACCCCCCTCCCCTCCTATGACACGGTGCGAACGCTCTTCACCGATCGGTTCGAGCTACAGGAATTTCCTTTTACCGCTGAAACACAGGCGGCAGTCCGTACGCAATTTCTCGAGGCCTTGCGAACCAACGGTCGCATGGTTCCGGTGTTCGGCCTGGCATTGAAGGGAACAGATTCGTACGTCACGCTGGCCCTGAAACCGGCCCATCGCCCATCGGCGGACGCATCGCCGCGCACGAAGCTGGACGTCTCCCTCCTCCAGCAACTGGTCGTCGCCACACTCTGCCGGACGCAGCAGGAACAAGAAGCGATTCTCTATACCAAAGACGATCATGAGGCGCTGGATTGGGTGGCGCGCGGAACCGGAACGGGGGCCTTGCTCCTCAATCCCACCAAAGTCAGCGAAGTGCAGGCCGTCGCGACCGCGGGAGAACGCATGCCTCATAAGTCGACGTATTTTTTCCCGAAGCCGCTGACCGGTTTGGTCATGAATGTGATGGAAGCATAGGAGCAAGAGGAGAAGGAGAAGATGAAGGCAAAAATCCTCATCGTCGACGATGATTCCGACATTGCCACAATGCTGGAGGATCGTCTGCAGGCGTCCGATTATGGAACCGTCATTGCGCGCGATGGGATCGAGGCGCTCGAGCTGGTCGAGCAGGAAGCGCCGCACCTCATGTTGCTCGACCTGGATATGCCGCGCTTGACCGGGCTTGAGGTTCTCAAGCGACTCCCGAAAGTCAGACCGGCCGAGGATCTCCCGGTCATCGTCATGACCGCGCATGCCTCGATCGACGCCGCAGTCGAAGCCATGAAAACCGGAGCCTACGATTTTCTGACCAAGCCGCTCGACAAAGACCACCTCCTCCTCGTGATCGGCAAAGCCCTGGAACGAGACACGCTCAAACGCCAGGTCGCCTGCCTCAAGTCCGAAGTCGACAGCCGCTACGCCTCGATTGTGGGCATCAGCGGGAAGATCCGTGCGGTCATGGATTCGGCTCAACGCGCCGCGAAATCCGATGCCAGCGTCTTGCTGCTCGGTGAAAGCGGCACGGGCAAGGAACTCTTCGCCCGTTCCATCCACCAGTGGAGTCTGCGCCAGGCCATGCCGCTGGTGGTCATCAACTGTGTCGCTCTCACGGAAACGCTGCTTGAGAATGAACTCTTCGGACATGAACGTGGCGCCTTCACCGGCGCGGACCGCCTGCAGAAGGGTAAACTGGAGATGGCGGATGGAGGCACGATCTTCCTGGATGAAATCGGAGATATGTCGCTCCCGCTGCAAGCCAAACTGTTGCGCGTGCTCCAGGACAGGGAATTCCATCGAGTCGGCGGCACACGCCTCGTGTCGATCAATATACGGATCATCGCAGCCACCAATAAAGATCTCCGGCAGGCCGTAAAGACCGGCGAGTTTCGCGAAGATCTCTTTTTCCGTCTCAACGTCATCAGCCTCACCCTGCCCCCGCTCCGCGAACGGCCCGA
>CAZVEZ010000126.1:0-8029 GCA_964626135.1 uncultured Nitrospira sp. | reverse complement strand
TTAGATGGCGCAGGTGACGGTATAGTCGCTTTGTAAGTCGGTGATCGTCGGTGTCGGTCCGCAGAGGCGGCAGTTCGGATCTTTGGGACGACGGACTTTTCTGAATTTCATCTCCAGGGCATCGTAGATGAGCAGGCGATCGGCCAGGGTTTCTCCGATGCCGAGAATTTCCTTGATGGCTTCCGATGCTTGAAGAATGCCCATCGTCCCGGCCAAGGCGCCTAACACACCGGCTTCCTGGCAATTCGGAACGAGACCTGCCGGCGGCGGCTCCGGGTAAAGGCAGCGGTAACAGGGATAACCGGCATGGGGCTTGATCGTCGTGAGCTGACCTTCGAAGCGGAACATGCTGGCAGAAATGAGCGTCTTCTTGGCAAAAAAACAGGCGTCGTTCACGAGAAACCGCGTCGAAAAATTATCGGATCCGTCCAGCACCATGTCGTACTCTTTGAAGAGCGGAAGGATATTGTCGGCATCCACGAGCTTGTGATAGGTCTTGACCGTAATCTCCGGATTGATCGCCGTGAGGGTTTTCTTTCCGGACTCCACTTTCGGCATGCCGACCGTGGCAGTGGAGTGCAGGATTTGACGCTGCAAGTTGGAGAGATCGACGACATCGCCATCGACCAGACCGATGGTGCCGATGCCGGCCGCGGCGAGATAGAGTCCGGCAGGTGAGCCGAGCCCCCCGGCGCCGACAATCAAGACTTTCGCCTTGCTCAGCTTCATCTGGCCCTTGCCGCCCACTTCGCTCAGAATGATCTGACGGCTGTATCGTTGTATCTGTGGTTCAGTGAGTTCCATGGAATTCGTCTCTCGTCATTCGTGAAGCGTGAATCGTCCAATCTGAAACGAGATACGTTTCACGCGGTGCGCTTCACGTTGTTGTCATTCGACGACATTCAATTCGATCGGATCGACGATGACGCCCTTCTTGCGAAGGCCTGCGATGGCCCGTTCGATTTCCGCGCTGTCGCCGATCAGTTCGAGGTCCATCCATCCGGTGGTTTCACGAACGTCGGCTCGGCGGACATTCGTGACGACCTTGTATTCGTGACCGATCTGATAGATGACCGGTTCTGTGATCTTCTCTTCTGGAAACCGAATGTGAAATTTCAGATTTGGCATGGTGTCCCCCCGGCAATGGCGGGCACGATCGAGACTTCGTCGCCGTCTTTGAGCGAGGTCTCTTTGCCCTTGAGGAATCGAATGTCTTCCTCGTTGACGTAAATATTCACGAATCGGCGAAGCTCTCCGGTGTCGTCACAGAGGCGATCCTTGATTCCGGGGTGGGAGGCGTTCAAGGTGTCGATCATTTCGCCGATACTCTGGGCCTGCGCGTCGACCTCTCCCTGCCCCTTCGTGAGAGGTCGGAGCGGGGTTGGAATGCGAACCTTAATCATGCGTCACGACCCTCCGTGTTTTCCTACCTTAAAGGTTTGCTCAAAACTGACAAGATTCGGCTGAATGCGGTGGGGCCTGCCGACTGCATCGATCACGGCCTCCTGTGTCTTGAGGCCATTGCCGGTGATATAGGCGACCGTCACGTCGCTTTTCTTGATCGTGCCTTGTTTCACCAGCTTCTGGAGCACACCGATCGTCACGCCGCCGGCCGTTTCTGCGAAAATCCCTTCGGTTTGCGCCAAGAGCTTGATGCCTTCCACCACTTCGTCGTCTGAGACCATGTCCATGGAGCCTTTGCTCTCCGCCGTCGCTTTGAGGGCGTAGTATCCGTCGGCGGGATTGCCGATGGCCAGCGACTTTGCAATCGTTTTGGGCTTCACCGGTTTGAAGAAGTCTCGTCCTGACTTGAAGGCCGTGGAAATGGGGGAACAGCCTTCGGCTTGCGCCCCGTTGATCTTTGTCCGCACGTCGTCGATGAGACCCACGGTCTTCATTTCATGGAGGCCCTTCCAAATCTTGGTCAAGAGGGAGCCGGATGCCATCGGGATGACCACTTGATCGGGGGTGCGCCAGCCGAGTTGCTCCACGGTTTCGTAGGCCAGCGTCTTCGAACCTTCCGCATAGTAGGGACGAATGTTGATATTCACGAACGCCCAGCCATGTTCGCCGGCGATCTCGCTGCAGAGGCGATTGACGTCGTCATAATTGCCTTCGACTTCGACCACGTTCGGCTTATAGATCAAGTTGCCGAGGACCTTGGCGGCTTCCAAGTCACCGGGAATGAATACATAGGCGCGCATTCCTGAAGCAGCCGCATGGGCAGCGACGGAATTGGCCAGATTGCCGGTCGAGGCGCAGGCTATGGTTTCAAAGCCCAACTCACGCGCCCTGGTGATGGCGACGGCCACCACCCGATCTTTGAACGACAGCGTGGGATGATTGACCGTATCGTTCTTAATGTAGAGTTCATCCAATCCGAGGTGAGCGCCGAGATTTCTGGCGCGCACCAGCGGAGTCATTCCGGCATGGGGGCCGAGAAACGTCGGTCCGTTCACCGGCAAGAGATCGGCATAGCGCCAGATACTGTGTGGGCCATCCTGGATCTTCTTGCGGGAAATGCTTTTCTTGATCTCCTCGTAGTTGTATTTCACTTCGAGGGGGCCAAAGCACATCTCGCAGACGTGAATCGCTTTCGTCGGATATTCTTTTCCGCACTCGCGGCAGACTAGCGCTTTCATGGTAGCCATGGTGATTCCACCTCGCTCTATCGAGAGTTACGGCCGGACGGCACAGCCGGCAAACGGGTCGCCGTCATCGAACAGTTCGGTAATCGTCGGGTGCGCTCCGCAGAGCGCGCAGTCGGGATTGCGCTTCACGTTGATTTCCCTGAACTGCGTTTTGCGCGCATCAAAATCCAGGAATCGGTTTGTGAGAGGATGCCCGATACCCAGAATGAGTTTCAATGCCTCAGTCGCCTGGATCGTTCCAATGATGCCGGCTAATACACCGATCACGCCCGCCTCCTGACAGGAAACGACCAGTCCGGCCGGCGGCGGAGTCTTGAAGATACAACGATAACAGGCGGATTGTTTCGGGATAATAGTCGTCACGCGACCATCAAAGCGGAGAATACCGCCATGGACCAACGGCTTTCCGGCAAAAAAACAGGCGTCGTTGATCAAGAACTTCGCTGTGAAGTTATCGACCCCATCGATCACGACGTCGTAGGCGCTGACGATTTTCAGCGCATTGCCGGCTGTCAGCCGTTCTTCGTACATCGAGACCTGGACGTCGGGGTTCAATGCCTGAATCTTCTCTTTGCCCGAAAGGACCTTGGGGCGGCCTACATCCGGCGTATGGTGTAGTATTTGCCGATGAAGATTGGTCAAGTCCACCACATCGCTATCGATGAGGCCGATTGTGCCGACGCCGGCTGCGGCCAGATAGAGCGCCGCCGGCGAACCAAGGCCTCCCGCTCCGACCAGGAGAATCTTGGCCTTGGCGATCTTCTTTTGCCCCTTGCCACCGACCTCAGGCAACAGAATATGCCGGCTGTACCGATTTATCTGATCTTCAGTAAATTCCATGTTTCACGGGATGCTGAAAATGGCCCCCTTCTCACCCGCCCAACCCCGGCGCGCCGAGACGTGCCTTTTCCCATACTTCGTTCTCGTTTCGAAGAAATCCTCAACGTACCCGAGAGGGTACGCCTCCGGTTTCTTCTCGCCTGCGGCCTCGTTGGCTGGCCATTTTGAGCATCCCTCCTCGCTCAATTTATGAAAGAGATCTCAAATATTAAAGTATTTCTCAATGCTGATATACCGTTCGCCTGTGTCGCAGAGGATCGTGACCACATTTTTGCCCGGTCCAAGTTCCTGAGCGACCTTCTGCGCGGCGAACACGTTGGCTCCGGAGGAAATTCCCACCAGGAGACCTTCCTTCTTCGAGAGCTGCTTGGCCATGTGATAGGCCTCGTCATCTGTTACGGTCATCACACGATCAAGAATGGCCCGGTTCAATACTTTCGGGATGAACCCTGCGCCGATGCCCTGAATTTTATGGGGCCCTGGGTCTCCTCCGGATAAGACCGGTGATCCTGTCGGCTCGACCGCAATCACCTGCACCTTGGGGTTCCGTTCCTTAAATACCTCTCCGCATCCGGTAATCGTCCCGCCTGTGCCCACTGCCGCCACAAATGCATCGATCTGTCCGTCGAGCGATTCAAGAATTTCAAGCGCGGTGGTCTTCTTATGCATAGCCGGATTGGCCGGATTGGAAAATTGATCAGGCATAAAGTACGACGGATTCTGTAGGATGAGGCTCTCCGCCTCGCGAATCGAACCTTTCATCCCTTCCCAGGCCGGCGTCAGGACAAGCTGCGCCCCATAGGATGACAAGAGGCTTGCCCGTTCCATGCTCATGCTTTCCGGCATGACCAGGATCAGCTTATAACCACGGACCGCAGCGACTAATGCCAGTCCGATTCCGGTATTTCCGCTGGTCGGTTCAACGATCGTGCCGCCCGGCTTTAACCGTCCCTGCCGTTCCGCCTCATTGATCATGCTGAGACAGATTCGATCCTTGACGCTTCCAGCGGGATTAAAGAACTCAACTTTTCCATAGATCGTCGCTCCACCGGCAGGAGACAAACGGTTCAAACGGACGAGGGGAGTCCGTCCGATGAGCTCTGTGATGTCATTGTGCAAGGGCATTGTCACCGGCCACCGCCCATATAAAACAAAAACTCGACCCGGTCGCCTTCATTCAGGCTGGTGGTGGCAAGTTGATCCCGTTCCATCATCGTATCGTTGATCTCGACCGCAACCATTTGCGGTTCAATCTTTTTGAACTGAAGAAGATCAAGGACCGTTCCTTCTGAAATCTCCTCTGTCTTCCCATTGATTTTGACCTGCATGAAGACTCCTGACATGGCCCAGAGATTAAACAATTTCAACACGTTATCAAACGGACTTCTTCATTGTCAAGGTAACGGGAACGTCTGTCGCTCGGCTTGACTTTGTCCGTGATCCGCCGCCACTATGCCGTCCTTTGGAGACACGATTGCATGTGGAAGCGCAACTTCATGTTCAGGTCCACTGAAGCCGTTCCGCTTGCGGAGTCGGAAAACGAGTTGTTTCACGAGACCGATCCCGCCATGGATAGCACCGGGCTTCAATTAGAGAAGTTTTTATCGGTATGGATTCAAGGCGAGGGGGACGGCGACACCCCAACAGCCTTCACGAATATGTATGTCCGCACGGCGACATTGGATTTTCAGAAAAGGGTCGGATTTCTGCAACCACTTCAAGGTCGTTCGCATCAAATCAAACAGATGCTTACGCCGGGCCAAAAACAGTTTTTTCAGCAGTGGTTCGCCGCCGAGGCGCCCAAAGCCTGGGAGGCCACAGACGAGCATTTTAAGCTGTTGTTTGAGCTTGAATGACCCCGGTCCACCTTCTGCCATCGAAGAGAGTCGGCATGCCCACCCGCATCGTGCGATCATTGTGTCTCATCATGTTCATGTTTGCCGTTCCGGTCGGAGCCGGCTGGAGCGCAACGGTGGATGTCTACTACGGGCCGGACGACGCGCCACTCGATCGCCTGACGAAACTCTATCGGCATGCGACACAGTATATCTATGTGGCAGTGTATGGGTTGACCTCTCCTCGCGCGGTAGAGGCGATGGTCGCGGCGAAGAAACGAGGGGTCGATGTGCGGCTCATCACTGATTTGAAGCGCACGGACGATGTGAAACAGCGTGCGGCGCTCAATACCCTACATTTGGCCGGCATTCCAATTCTGGTCAACGAGCATGACGGGCTGATGCACTTGAAGCAGGTGGTGATTGACGACGAAGTGAATACGACCGGCTCGATGAACCATACGACGAGCGGCAATCGTTATAACGATGAGCGGCTCGATGTGATTACCGATTACGCGATGAGCGTCAAGGCCCGGGAGAAGTTCCTTGCGATGTGGAACGATCACACGCGATACAAGGCATGGGAGATGCGCTGAACGGCATGACAGACTCGACTGAAGAGACAGATGTCGCAGTCCTGAAGGCAGGCGGCGAGGGTCGATGCCATGGCGCTGCCGAATCTGTTGCCGGGCTGTCTTGCCGATCAGGACTATTCAGCCGCCAGGTTGAGCGCGTTTGAACGGGCCAGAAGGCCGCAGGTGACCATGTTGCAACAATTGACCGATCAACCAGTGTTCTATTGGAATACAGGGAATCCGGTGGTGGCCTTCCTGCGAGATCGCGTCTTTCAGCCGCTGGACCGGAACGCACAGCTTCGGTATCAGGTTCTCTCGACCACGGCAGGGTTGCGGACGACCCTGCCGTTTCATGGGATCGATTGCGTGATTGCCGCGGGGCTGTTCCCAGATGTCTGCGCGGATGAGAAATCTCAACAGCCGATGTCTTCATAGAGAACCAGGGTATGGCTGAACGTCTGATTGAGGGATTGCCGGACGAGATACAGAAGCTGCTTCAGACCTACGTAAAGGACGTCAAAGGCCGGTTTGGAGAACAGCTGGAAGGCATGCTGCTCTACGGCAGCGCTGTCCGGGGAGAATTTCTCCCGGGGCGGTCCAACCTGAATATCCTTCTCCTGGTGTCGTCATACGACAGCGCCGTGCTCAAACAGTACAGCGCCCTGCATCGTCAATGGAGCAAGGAACAGATTGTCGTGCCTCTCTTTCTCACGGAAGAAGAGTTGCGCGTGTCGGCAGCGGTGTTTCCGCTGGAGTTTCTTGAGATCCAGGACCAGCATCGCGTCCTGGACGGACGCGATCCCTTTATCGGATTTCACGTGCGGATCGATCGGCTGAGGGAGGCCGTGGTCCAGGGCCTCATGAGCCATCTGTTGCGTCTGCGTCAACGGTATGTCGAAGGAGGCGGAACGGCAGAGGCCACAGCCATTTTACTGCCGCTTTCGATCACGTCGACCATTCCATTGCTGCGTGGAGTGCAACGTCTTCTGGGGCGTTCCGTGCTCTCTCACTCCGATGCGGTGCTTACGGACGTGGCCGAGCAGTTGAAATTAGATTTGCAGGGCCTGCAGGACGCCTTGTTACTCAAGCGCGGGCAGATTTCTCCCGGTCCTCACGAGGTGTCGCGTCTCTTCGACCGGTACATGCAAGGCGCGACGTTGCTCACTCGCGCAGTCGAGCAACTGCCGCAGTCGAGGCCGCGATGACAAAGATCGTCGGCATCGTGATGGCGCTCGGCCTTGTCTGCTTCGCGGGCCTGGCCCATGCGACGAATTACGAGCGGCCCAAGGTCCAGTTGCCGGAGCCGCGAGGGTATGCCAGCGACCATGCGCAGGCAATCGACGGAGATTGGAGAGAGCGTATCAGGTCTGTCTGTCAGGATCTTGAGCGGAAGACCGGCGTCGAGATGGTGGTCGTCACCGTGCCGAGCATCAAGCCGTTCCGGACGGCGAATGAGTATGCGACCGCGATCTACGAAAAATGGGGCATTGGATCGACACAGCAGGAGCATGGCGTGTTGGTGCTGGTTGCGGTGGAGGAACGACAAGCTGCGATCACGCTTGGCCGGCAGATGTTGCCGGTGATTACTCCCGAGGTTGTGAGTCAAGTCGGGCGTGAATCGCTGCAGCCGTCGATTGAGTTGGGTCATTTCGGCGAGGGTCTCTATCGCGCCGTGGTGGCGCTGGCCTCTTCTGCGCAGGATGTGCGTGTCGGCGATGTCACGACGAAGCATTCCAAGGGCCTGGCGTTCTGGCTCGCGCTCTTCACCGGCATCGGGGCCTTCTCGTTTTTCTGGTGGATCACACGTCCCGATCTTCGGCACCCCTACAGGCGAATTCAAAAGGGAGAGTATTGGGGAACAGGGCAGGGGGGCTTCGGCGGGAACTGGGGTGGATTCGGAGGCGGAACAACCGGGGAGGGGTTTAAGTAGAAGGTGTGATTCAGAATGATGAAGGGGGAAGGTCGCTTGAAGGCCTGGTTTCGCCCTGGCGCATCCTAGGGAACGTCTGATTAATTCGTGTGTACTCTGAGGGATCAACTCATGGGTTGGCCAACAATGACAACCAGTAGAAGAACGAGATGGTCCGGGGACGTCTTGTCGGAGGTTGCCCGCCGTTGGGCTGTTCGG
>CAZVEZ010000125.1:6483-8032 GCA_964626135.1 uncultured Nitrospira sp. | reverse complement strand
ACGACGAGCGACGAAGAAAGTGGCAGCGAATCTACAATGGCAGCAGAAGTGATCATGAATAATGCGGGTTAACGTCCTTTTCTTCCGAGGTTACTTCCGCTTGAAATCAAGCGCGGGCGCAGTGCGCCTGCCCCTGTGCTACGAAGAAAGGACTTCATTCCACTTGCAATTCCTTGACACGAGCGCAATCCATCGATAGTCTAACCACTACAGAAGAAGATGACACGCTTCAAACACGACACCGATTGCCTCTGCACTTCACTGAGGCCACTCAGGCCGGGAAGGACCGTCCTCACGACGGCACTCTTCCTCGCTGTGTGGTTTGCCTTCCACGCTCCCGCGATCATGGCAGCGGAAGCTGAATCTCCTGAATCTACGTCGGGTGACCAGTTTACGTATGCGGATGAGAATGTAGCGGCGGAAGACGACCCGGATGAAAATCTGGTTCCGCTCGATACCGAAAGCCCTCCACCGAAGACCGTCGTCCCTCCTACAACCTCGACGAGCGCCGTTCCAAGGGCTGAAGACCTTTTACAGTTGGATCCGACAGGAAGTTCACCGGCGACCGAGCGATTTGCAGACGTCTTGAATCCTCCGGCTGAACTTTCCCAAACATTAGAAACCCCCTCAGAAGAAGACCCCTCAGACTCCTCGCGGGATAACGCGGGACAGACCCCCTCAGCCAGTTACAACGTTCCAATTGTCATGGACTCCTCAGTCCAGGCCTACATTCGGTACTTCAATACGTCCATCCACAATCGCTTTGAGCAATGGCTCCTCCGGCTCAGCCGCTATCGGCCTCTGGTCGAGACAATCTTCATGGAATTTGACCTCCCCAGCGATCTGGTCAATCTCTCGCTGGTGGAAAGCGGATTCAACCCCTATGCCTATTCACGAGCAAAAGCGACAGGCCCCTGGCAGTTCATGAAGGGTACGGGTAAGGCCTATGGCCTTCGGATCGACCACTATGTTGATGAACGCCGGGACCCCATCAAATCCACGGTTGCTGCGGCTCGCTACCTCCGCGACCTTTACGATCTCTTCGGTACCTGGCCGCTCGCGATGGCGGCCTACAACGCCGGAGAAGGCAAGGTGATGCGGGCTCTCCACAAGTCCAGGGCTGAAAGCTTTTCCGAAATTTCAAAGACACGATTGATTCGGCGCGAGACGAAAGAATATGTGCCGAGATTTATGGCTGCCACAATTATCGCGAAAAACCCCGACCGATATGGCTTCACTCAGGAATCTGCTGAGCCGCACCAATTTGATGAAGCGATCGTGACACGACCCGTCCATTTCCGTGCGATCGCCAAAGTCACCGGCATTCCCTATGAAGAGCTCCGGTTATTAAATCCTGAGTTGCGGCGAGACGCGACCCCACCCGGCGATGAGACCTACCACCTGAAGGTTCCGGTGGGAACGAAAGAAAAAGTAGAACAGCTGTTTGCCCACATCCCAACCCATAAGTTTCCACCATACTCGGCAAAAGCTCAATTTGTGACCGCCGGCCCCTCCCGCTGGTATAAAGTCCGCAAGGGAGACACGCTGG
>CAZVEZ010000125.1:0-6383 GCA_964626135.1 uncultured Nitrospira sp. | reverse complement strand
ATCCCGATCAAGACGCTTAAGGCAAAGAATAACCTCTCCAGCACAACGATTCGCGCGGGCGACTTTCTCATTATCAGCCGCTGACAGGGTGCTGAATAAGTCACTGTTCTCACCCGCCCACCCTGAGTCCGCCGAAACTGCCTCGTTGCCCAGGGACGCACCTGTTCCCATGCTCTTCACACGCGCAACGGGTACGCTCAGAAGCTCGACGTTCAGTAAACGTCGAACCTCGAACCGTTGCACGTCTCGCGCGACGATCGGCTTAGGGGTTCTTCTTGGTTGCTGAAGAAGGAGGAGCCGGAGGACTCTTCTGTAACGGAGCAACGTCCGGGGCTGTCGATGTCGAGGCCGGCGTCGGCTCTTGCGATTTCTTGACATCCATGATCTTCGTCCGAATCGTCGCCTCACTCGTGAAGGGAGAATTCGGATAGGTCTTGATCAGCTCTTGATAGCGAGCCAAGGCCCCCTCTGGACGCGACTGTGATTCCTCCAGACGCGCCAATTCGTATAATGCTTGATCCCGATTCAATGTCCCGGGAATCTCCAAGACGCCGGTGAACGCCTTCACTGCCTGGTCCCGGTCTCCCTTGAGCAGGTATATATACGCCAGACGTTGCTGCACCAGCCCGGCCATTGAGGGATTCGAACTGCCGTACGATGCAAGAAATCGCTGATAGGCCTCAATCGCCCCGCTCGAATCATTGGCCTGGACCAACGTGTTTCCCAAATGATACAAGGCGAGTGGCGCCGTGGAGGTTCGCGGATATTGATCGACAATTTGCCTATACTTTGCAATCGCTTCCTTGAGTGGCTGAGCCGCCTTCTGAGGGTCGTTGGCAGAAGCGGCCATCAAGAAGCGCATTGCCTCACGCTCAAGATCTTGCGCTTTCTCCGCAGTCTGGCGATCAACGTAAAACACCCCTCCGACCACGGCAGCCGCAAGCGCCAATACTCCCAGACCGACCAGCAAGGGACGTAGATAACCGTGCGGCCTATGCAGCGTATGGTCGAGCCAGCTCATCATGTGAGCTTCATCGACCGGAAGAGTTTTCGCCGGAACCTTGATACGGTAACTCATGAGTGGATTCGTCGGAGAGGGTGAGCCTGTTTCCTTAAATTATGTGCGCGCCTTATACTAAGGATGTCACGATTTTGTCAATGAGGCAACTGTTACCTCCGGTTTGCAGAAGACCGACGATCTCCCGCCGTTTTACAACGGCTACGTCATATGTTTGAGAAACGACTACTCGAATTGGCCGAGCGACATTTGACCAGGCATCTCACTCCGCTCCATTCCGCTGTCGGCCCGATGGTTGAAATGGACGGCCGCCGGATTCTCTTGTTCGCATCGAACGACTACTTGGGACTAGCCATGCATGCGGAAGTGGTTCAGGCCGCCATCGAAGCGACTCAACGGTTTGGGACCGGCGCCGGCGCCGCCCGGTTGATCTCGGGCTCGTTGCCACCGCATCAAGAACTGGAGTCTGCGCTCGCGCAATTCAAGGGAACTGAAGCCGCCCTGACGTTTAGCTCCGGATACCTTGCCAACATCGGAGCCATCCCCGCGCTGATTGGGCGAGGCGGATTGATCCTCGCCGATCGCTTATGCCATGCCAGTCTGATTGACGGCTGCCGTCTGAGCGCAGCCGACTTTCGTGTCTATCGCCACAACGATACCGATCACGTGCAGTCCCTTCTGTCCGCACGACGCAAGGCGCGACGGACCATGATTGTGACCGACGGACTGTTCAGCATGGATGGAGACCTCGCACCGTTGCCCGAACTCCATCGGTTAGCGCAACACTACGATGCAGACCTCTATATCGATGACGCCCATGGCACAGGGGTGATGGGACCGCATGGACGAGGAACGGCTGAACACTTCGGCATTGATGCGGACCTCCCGTTTCAGATGGGAACCTTGGGTAAAGCCTTGGGCGGTAGCGGCGCCTATCTCGCCGGGTCCTCGACATTGATCCGCTATCTCATCAACACGAGCCGGTCTTTCATCTTTACCACGGCGCCCCCGCCGGGCTCCGCTGCCGCCGTCACGGCGGCGTTACGCGTCATGCGACGAGAGCCGGAACGGCGCGCACGCTTGTGGGCGAACCGTGAACGGTTGTTCTCGGGATTGGCAGGACTGGGATTCAATCTACCTCCCAGTGTCAGTCCGATCATGCCGATCCTCGTCGGCAATGCCGAAACCGCCGTCTCGTTTGCCGAACACCTGTTCACACAAGGCGTGTATGCGCCGGCGATTCGCCCGCCTACTGTTCCCGAATCCACCAGCCGCATCCGCGTGACCGTGACATCTGAACACACCTCCGCCCACATCGATCACGCTCTCACCGCGTTTCAGCGCGCAGGGCGATCGGTGGGACTGATTTGATCGAATCCTTCAATTCGCCGCGTAAGCAACCGAAAAATTCATGCAGCCGCTTCCGGCTATTTCCTTGATTTCTGGTCACCCTGTGGCATGATGCTCCCACGTAGTCTCGACGACCGACAGACGCGTTTCATTCCCCTTACTTTTAGCGAGGAGTCCTCTTCATGGATATATCGAAACTCCTGACCTTCACGGCAAAGGAGGGCGCATCGGATTGTCACATCAGCGCCGGAGAACCACCGATGATCCGTATGAACGGGGACCTCAAGAAACTCGATCATCCCGCACTCACCACGGAAGAAACGCACTCGCTCATCTATGACATGATGAGCGATACCCAGAGGAAGAATTTCGAAGAAAAGCGCGAGTGCGATTTTTCCTTTGAATTGGGCGACATCGCCAGATTCCGCGTCAATGTCTTTGTCCAAAATCGCGGGCTTGGCGCCGTCTTCCGAAACATTCCCACCGAAATCATTCCGATGGAAAAGCTCGGCATGCCTCCGGTCGTGCGACAGCTCTGCGATCGGGAAAAGGGGCTCATCCTTGTGACCGGCCCGACCGGATCCGGTAAATCCACGACGCTGGCCTCCATGGTCGACTATTTGAACAACACTTTCGAAGGCCACATCATTACGATCGAAGATCCGATCGAATTCATCCATAAAACGAAAAAATGCCTGGTGAATCAGCGGGAGATGGGCGTCCATACCCTGTCGTTCGCAAACGCGCTGAGAGCCTCCCTTCGCGAAGACCCGGACATTATCCTCGTCGGGGAAATGCGCGACCTGGAAACCATCCAGCTTGCGTTGACCGCCGCGGAAACGGGCCACTTGGTTTTTGGCACGCTCCACACCTCCAGCGCGCCGAAAACCATCGACCGTATCATCGATGCGTTTCCGCCAAACCAGCAGTCCCAGATTCGCACACAACTCGCAGAGGCTTTGGAGGCAGTCATCACGCAGACCCTTCTGAAGAAGAAATCAGGCGGACGTGTCGCCGCCCTCGAAGTCATGGTTGCCACTACCGCGGTCAGGAATCTCATTCGAGAGGGCAAGTTGCACCAGATTCCCGGAATCATGCAGGCCAGTCAGAAAGACGGCATGCAGACGATGGACATGGCGCTGTACGAGTTAGCGACCCGTGGAATCGTCACGAAGGCCGAAGCCCAGTCGCGCAGCATGAATCCCAATCTGTTTGGAGTTCCAATGGGCGGGGCGGCCTAAGATCGCCGACAAGAACAACGGGGGTGGCAATGGACGTTCGCAGTCTCTTGAAAGTCATGGTAGATCAGGAAGCATCGGACCTCTACCTGACCGTCGACTCGGCTCCCGCCTATCGCATCCACGGTTCGACGCAACGAACCGACGCGCCTCCGTTTACCAATGAACAACTCGAAGCCCTCGCGCTGGCGCTGATGCGTGGCCAGCAGCGCGGGGAATTCGAGGAGAAAATGGAAATGAACCTGGCCCTCTACTACAAGGAGCTTGGCCGTTTCCGTGTCAATATTTTTCGGCAGCGCGGAAACGTCGGTCTGGTCTTCCGGCATATCAAAGCCGAAATCCAAACCATCGAGCAGCTGAGCTTGCCTCCGATTGTCAAAGACATCGCCATGACCAAGCGCGGGTTGGTGCTGGTCGTCGGAGCCACCGGTTCCGGAAAGTCCACGACCCTCGCAGCCATGATCGACCACCGCAACACTATCCATCCCGGCCATATCGTGACCGTAGAAGATCCGATTGAGTTCGTCCACAATCATAAACGGTCGCTGATTACACAGCGAGAAGTGGGTTTCGACACGCTCTCATTTCAATATGCGCTCAAGAACACGCTGCGGCAGGCACCGGATGTGATTCTGATCGGTGAAATCCGGGATACGGAAACGATGGAAGCGGCGATCACCTTCGCGGAGACCGGACACCTCTGCATCGGCACCCTCCACTCGAACAATGCCAACCAGGCCATCGAGCGCATCATGAATTTTTTTCCGGTGGAGCGGCATGCGCAGATCTATCTCCAGTTGTCGCTCAATCTTCGCGCCATCATCTCTCAGCGGCTCGTGCCATCCGTAGACGGCAAACGGGCTCCTGCGCTGGAGATCATGCTCGATACGCCCCGCATTAAAGATCTCATCAAGAAAGCCGAGGTCGATTTGCTCAAGGAAGCCATGGAACAGGGGCTAGACGAAGGCTGCCAGACATTCGACCATGTCTTATTCCACTTGTATAAGGAAGAGAAAATTTCGCTTGAACAAGCTCTGATCAACGCCGACAGCGCCAACAATCTCCGGCTCAAAATCAAGATCGAAGGCCTTAGAGGGGACGATGCGATCAACGCCCTGCTCGACAAGAAATCAGGCGAATCTACGACCGGCGCCTTCAAGATCCAGGGAAGCGGCGCAGGAAAAGTGACCCCCTTGCGTAAACGATGACCCTTCCACGCCACCGCGCCTCTCGCCGCAATCCGGCCGCGGATCACTGCGTTTACCGAGCTACCGCAGCCCCCTGCTGCTCAAGATACAATGCAATCTTCTCCAGCGCGAGAGCGCTGAGTTTTGCGCCATACCATGTCGGCATCGTGCCGGCCGGATATCCCGGCACGACAAACACTCCCGGCTCGATGACCGATTCCACTACATACTCATGCACCGTCGTCGCATGGCCCCGGTAAGTGGGATCAGCCAATCGCACAGGCCCCGTGGTACGCAACTGGAGAGGCGGCCCTACACGCCCATCGGCCCCCGGAATACCCGGAACGATGTGGCACACCGCGCAGCCGGCTTTCGTAAAGATCTCTCTAATCGGTTCGTCTCCCGTGACCAGCGGAACCATCTCCGGGACGAGGGCCACCACCGGTGGCACAGATACCGGCGTCACCGGAGGAGACTGCGTGGAACGGAGGGCCAGTAGCGTGCCCACTATGAGGACAACGATGATGAGGGGTGTGATCAATCGTTCAGGCATGGAGCCGGTCGCATGAAAAATACGGCAAGACCGTGGCGAGAGAAATCACGACCGCTGGATACTGCATCGCTAAAAGTCTTCAGGCTACATACGACCGAAGCCCGTCACTTCGTCGCACTCATGGCGCAACGAAATCCCATCGTCCGATCTTCGAAATCCGGCTCGGCCGAGAACCGTGCCGTCACGCGCAGTGCAGACGGTACATCTGCCCATGACCCGCCTCGCAACACTCGCTTCTCACCAGTTGGAGGACCGGGCGGATTCTTCCCTGGGCTCGTTCGATAATAGTCCCGCTCATACCAGTCCGCCACCCATTCCGCTACATTCCCCGCCATGTGAAAGACACCGAAAGGACTCTTCCCGCCCCCTTTGAGCCCATGTCGCACACTCATTCCCTCGAGACCGCTCGTGACCGGCGCCAGCGTGACGGCTTCATTCACCCACATTCCTCTGTCATAGTTCGCAATGTCGATGAACGGCTGCATGTTTCCCCATGGATACCGTCGTCTGTCGGTCCCTCGTGCCGCCTTTTCCCATTCAGCTTCGGTCGGAAGCCGTTTTCCTGCCCATCGGCAATAGGCGTCAGCCGATTCCCATCGCATCCCGATGGCCGGACGATCTCCAACCGTCATTGCCGCCTCATCGTCCCATGTCGGTGGGGACTCATGTTGCTCCTCTTCCAAAAACTTTCGATAGAGGCTGAGGGTGACTTCATACGTATCGATGTAATAGGCATCAAGCGTCACGGTGTGTTCAGGCCGTTCGTTTAAGAGGCCGTTGTTGCTCCCCATGGTAAACGGACCGGCGGCGATGAAGACCATCGAAGCGTTATCCCGTCCTCGACCGACTTCGGCCGATGAAACAATCTGATCACCCCTCGAAGGCTGTGGTTCCGCCACACCAATACAGGCAGCCCCTATCACGAGGCTGATCCCGGCCCACAACATCACTCGTTGTCCACCCACCACCGTCGTCTCCATCACTCTCGCGGGCTAATCTTGAATACACGTGTTTCTCATCAATCTCTCGTGTCCTGC
>CAZVEZ010000124.1:0-8081 GCA_964626135.1 uncultured Nitrospira sp. | reverse complement strand
AGCTTCCGCACCCACACCTTGGCCCGTTCGATGGGAAATTCCGCAAAGAGCATGGTGAGGAGGCGCTCCGCGAATGTTTCCAGCAGCGCAGCATCCTGCGTTGCCCCGATCTCGATCACCCGGTCTGCCACCTGCGCATAGTCGACCGTCTGGTGGATGTCACCCGAAATCGCTGCCTGTTCAGGCTGGCACTCCAGTTCCAGGTCCACTGCCAGCGGCTGAGGCCGCCGACGTTCCTCCTGGGTCACGCCGCAGCGTCCCTGAAACTCCAACCGTTCGATGATGATTTTCCCAGACATAAGGGCATTCTCAAGGATTGGATTTCCGGCTGTCAACCAATCGTTTGTGGGGTGTGCGAGGGAGAAGCGGAGCGGTTCTCCTATCTTTCGGGGCGACCGTTACATGTGTGACCCCTTGGAATCTTTTAAGAATTTACCCTGTGAGGGCGCAGTCTCATCCAGGCCTTTAGCAGGGGAGGAAGAGGGGGAAGCAGTACAGATCGGATCGTGGTTGCTCAGGCTGATCGTCGGTTGCACGGTAAGCAGTCAAATACGGCCCCCGGTTCACTGCCCTTCTGTAAATGGGTGAAAGCCAATCTTAGTCTCTTCCCGGTCTTGCAAGCCCGTGAAGTACACCAGCACTGAGTCAAGCTTCTGCATCAGAATGGCTCGCTCGCACCAGAGGCCTTCGAGATATGTCACGTCATTGGTCAGACTGTTGCACGAAGCGACAAATCGTTTTAGCGCATCTTCAGGCACCTTGAATTCCTCCAGATCAATGTCCAGCGACTTCTCAAGCTTTGCAATCGCACCGTTGAACTCTTTGACCCACCGCTCTTCGACCTCGTGTCGCTCCGGAACGTTAGCCCGAATCGAGGTAATGACGGCATATGCTCTCAGAATCTGGTCATCGTCGCTCATGCCGGTGCCTCCCACATCGTCCATCGAACGAGTCAGTCTGCCGGGGACTGTCTCCTAATCGTAGCACGTTCGTTCGCATGGTCCGTTGGACGGCAAGTTTACTTGACTATCGACTATTTGTTCAATCGTTAGTGCCGTTCTACCGACTGTGAGAGACGGCGAATCCGCAGGCCGATGCGAATCGACAAGCGGCGTGATTGTTGATGAACACATAGGCATAATAGACATAATCGCAATGTCTGTGTTTCAATCTGCCATCTTGGAGAGTGCGAACATGCCGATGAACCGGATTGAAATAAACTATCGAGCTCTCCTGGCCGTTGCGGTCGTACTCAATTCACAGCGCGAGATGCAGAGTCTGTGGGAAGCGATTACCGCTGAAATCACGAAGGTAGTCTCGTGGGCGCGAGCGACTGTCACCCTCTACGATCCTGAGGCGGATGGGTTCAGGTTTTATGTCATCGCCACGACGATGGCGCAGGTCGTCCTCCAGCGCGACGCGGTGATCCCCCGTGTTGGAAGCGGGATGGGGTGGGCCTACGATCATAAAACCCCCCACATTCGTTCGGATCTGAAGCAGACTCAAATCTTTCCTGAAGATAAATTGTACGTTCAAGAAGGTCTCGGACGCATCATCAATCTTCCGCTTCTCGTAGGAGACAAATGTCTCGGCATTCTCAATATCGGCAGTATCGAGTCGGGAGTTCCCGATCCAGGGGATCTCGAGTTCTTGACGCAGGTGGCGATGCAGATTGCCTATGCCATCGATCATGTCCAAGCATACGAACAGATCGATCGCCTGCGAAAGCAGCTGGCCAAAGAAAATGTGTACCTTATCGAAGAACTGAAGCTTACGAAGAACAGCGGCACATTGGTGGGGAAGAGCCAGGCTTTTCAGAATGTCTTGGTCCTTGTGCGCGAGGTGGCGCCGACCCCTACGACCGTGCTCATCATAGGTGAAACGGGCACGGGCAAGGAACTGATTGCTCAAGCGATCCACGATTGGAGTCCGCGGCACCGGAAACCCTTGGTCCGGCTCAATTGCGCTGCCTTTCCTGCGGGGCTGGTCGAAAGCGAATTATTTGGACATGAACGAGGCGCCTTCACCGGCGCAGACCGCGCGCGCGAAGGCCGCTTTGAACTGGCTGATGGCGGCACCCTCTTTTTGGATGAAATCGGGGAAATGCCGTTGGAGACACAGGCCAAGCTGCTTCGTGTCTTACAAGACGGAATGGTCGATCGGCTGGGAGGAAAACAGCCGGTACCGGTCGATGTGCGCGTGATTGCGGCGACGAACAGCGACTTGCCCGCGGCCGTCAAGCACGGCACCTTTCGCGCCGATCTTTTTTATCGGTTGAATGTCTTTCCTCTCGGCTTACCCCCACTCAGGGATCGTCCGGAGGATATTCCCTCGCTCGCTCGACATTTTCTTGAACATTACTGCATAAAATTCAATCGTTCATGCAAGGACATCGATCAGGAATCTCTCGAACGATTGATGCGCTATACTTGGCCCGGCAATGTCCGTGAACTGGAAAACGTGATCGAGCGGGCGTTGATTCTCTCACATACCTCTGTGTTGCGGGTCGATGAGCAGGTCTTGGGGTCGCAGGCCGCCACCTTCATGGCGCCGCCTGTGGCTGATTTGAAAGAACTCGAACGTCGGCATATTCTCCAGACCCTCACCCTGACAGATTGGCACATCGAAGGCCCTGATGGCGCTGCTGCGCGCTTGGGAATTCCTCCCAGCACACTGCGTAGCCGGATGAAACAGTTCGGAATAAAGCGACCGTTTGCCGGTTAAAGCGCCAAATCTCCATTTCGCCCGCTCTCCTCACACCCTCAGAGTGAGTAGCCCACGATCTGTCGTGGGTTGAACCCACGACAGGCCACGAACATTCGTGGGCTACTCACGGACCTTGTCAGGTGATCATAAAAATAACGGATTATATATCTTTTATTTCAATATGTTATATCTGATGTGTTGAATGAGAATAGAGTGGCATGGTCTGTGCTTGATCATCGGTACTGTACACACTATTCAGCTCATAACCTGAGGTGAGTACGGATACAAAGTCCTCAGGGAGGAGGAACACCATGATGACTGTCACGTTGATCAACGTCGTGATATATGCAGGACTCTCGATCGCCGTGTTTGTCGGAGCGCTGGCGATGGGTATGGGCACGGTTGCAGGAAAGTAATTTGTCATAACACTCGGCTCCCCCCGGTGGGGTCAGCAGCAGGTGTAATAGTTTAGCCGGCTGCTGACCCCACTACCCAACCGACTCTCAGTCTCCACCAAAAGCTTGACTCCTATTTCTAAGGTGAGCCAAGACCCCTGGCCTCAGGTAGCTAGTTTTCTGTCACGCTTCTAGGCGAGCTGGATCACGCGGCTATGTGGGAAGAGTCGAGAAAAGACTACCGACCACTTTGATTCCGTAGTCAGATCTCGACCCGCCATATATCCATCCCGGGTTAGATTTCTTGATCCAGGACAGCTTAGCCTGCTGGCCTTCACTGCGCGCATCGGACGAGCACCGTTTCATCGTGCGCGTTCTGCGAGCAGTGGGCCACACAGATTTTCCCACTACATCTTTTTCTTTCTTAGGGGGCGGTCTGTTTGGTCTCCTACTGCGCGCGTCCAACGAGGGTCTTCTGAGACCGCGCGTTGCGCGAGCACAGGAGACCAACAGACTGCCCATTCTCTATTGACTGCCCTTTCCAGCGGCTTCTATAATCACCTCACTTTTCCTCTACAAACGGCTGATTTAGCTGGCCTGGACTCTTCATGAATGCCGTTGCGAGGTGTTCGAGACCGAAGCCCGCCTGGGCTTCTCGCAAGTGAGGCCGACGCAGGCGTACCGGCAGTCCATCGAGGAGGCTGAACGAGAAAAGCCCCGCCGGGCGAGAGGATCGGACGACGTAGCAGGTATTCATGAATAGCCCGGGCTAAAAAAATGGCGGAATTTACACACTTCAACGAGTCGGGACGGGCGCGAATGGTGGATGTCAGCGCCAAAGACTCGACGGAACGTTCTGCGACAGCTCAGGCTACAGTGTTTCTTCAGCCGGAAACCCTTGAAAAGATTCAACGGGGCAAGATTGCCAAGGGCGATGTTTTGTCTGTGGCGCAGGTCGCCGGTGTGATGGGAGCCAAGAAGACTCCCGATCTTATTCCCATGTGCCATCCGATTCTTCTCACCAGTGTCGACATTTCATTCAAGGAAGAATCTCAGCCTGATCGTGACGGTCGCTGTTCGATTACGATTGTGGCAACCGCCAAGACGACCGGGCCGACGGGGGTGGAGATGGAAGCGATGACGGCGGTCTCGGTGGCGGCACTCACGATCTACGATATGTGCAAAGCGATCGATCGCGGAATGAGTTTCAGCGAGGTCTGCCTCTTAGCAAAGTCCGGAGGAAAGTCGGGTACGTACACAAGAGAAGGTTGAGGGGGGAGATGATCACGGTCAGATTGTTCGGCATGACAAAGTCATTGGCAGGGAATCAAGATTCTATCTCTCTGGAAGCGGTGAATGGAAAGAAAGTAAAAGATTTGGTTGAGCTTCTGAGCGCCGGATATCCGTTGATCGGGGAGTTGATCCATAAAAAGAAAGTTCTGGTGTCGGTGAATCAGGAGATTGCCCATGAGGAGACAGAGATTCGAGACGGCGACGAAATAGCCCTCTTGCCGCCGTTCGCCGGTGGAGCACCAATGGATCCAGATAGTGGCGATGCTCAGTTTGTTCGTGTGCAACGGGAGGATTTCTCTGTCGATGCGGAGATTAATCGGGTGCGAGGCCGGTCGAAACGTATCGGCGGGATTTCAATTTTCCTCGGGACGGCGCGGGATCGCTCCAAAGGGCGCGATGTCGCCAGTATTACCTTCGAGCACTACGAAGGGATGGCGCAGCAGAAGCTCCGCGAAATCCGCGAGCGGGCGTTGAAGGATTTCGACATCATTGAGGTGGCGATCCTCCACCGGTACGGCGAAATCGGCATCGGCGACAACATTGTGCTGATTGTCGTGGGAGCTGAGCACAGGGCCGAGGCGTTCCGTGCCTGCAAGTGGGCGATCGATGAATTGAAGCGTATCACGCCGATCTGGAAACTCGAACATACACCGGAAGGTGAAGTCTGGGTTGAGGAACATCCGTAAAGACATGAGGGGTGAAGGGCTAGGGTTGAATCGTGTTTGGATGCAAGGGGGAGGCTGTTGGATCACGTCATAGCCAGCGATTCCATAGTGCCAGTCGGCGATGTGTTTGGCCGGCCGCTTCGAAGCCTGCGTTTGTCCGTGACGGATCGATGCAATCTCCGCTGCAAGTATTGTATGCCGGAGGAGGACTATGTCTGGTTGCCGCGCGAGGATGTGCTGACCCATGAGGAAATGGCATGTCTGACCGGCTATTTCACTGAACTGGGCGTGGATCGCGTGCGGTTGACGGGTGGAGAGCCGCTTCTTCGGCGCGGGCTGCCCCGGCTGATTCGTCTCTTGCTTCAAAACCGTCGGGTGATGGATATCGCCTTGACGACGAATGGGATTCTCCTGGCGGACCAGGCTGAGGCGCTGTATGAAGCAGGGCTCCACCGTGTGACGGTCAGCCTCGATACGCTAAGACCTGAACGATTTCGCCAACTGACCCGCCGCGATGAGTATGCGCGCGTATTGGAAGGGATTGAGTCGGCGGTGCGCGTTGGATTCGCCGGTTTGAAACTCGATACGGTAGTGATCCGGGGTTTCAATGACGATGAGTTAGTCGCGTTGATCGAGTTTGGCAAGCACGTGCAGGCAGAAGTTCGATTTATCGAATATATGGATGTCGGTGGCGCGAATGAATGGTCTCAGCAGCAAGTATGTTCCCAAAGCGCAATGCTCGCGCTGTTGAGCAAGCACTATGGAGCCATTGAGCCGATGCCTGAGCGGGGCTCTGCGCCGGCCCAGCGATTTCGGTTGCCGGATGGGGCGATCTTCGGGATCATTCCTTCGACGACCACCCCGTTCTGTGCCACCTGCGACCGTAGCCGGGTGACGTCCGATGGGATGTGGTATCGCTGCCTGTACGCGACGTCGGGAACGGATTTGCGTAAACCGCTTCGCGCCGGCGCAACGGCGGACGAGGTGCGGGGTCTGCTCCGGGCCGGCTGGGAAGGCCGCCGTGACCGAGGCGCAGAAGAGCGCAAGGCGCTTGAGCGGGACGGATTGCGTACCGGAGGACTCATTGATATTGAGAGGCTTCGCGAAAACCCACACCTTGAGATGCACGCCCGAGGCGGCTGACGTCCCATCTTGCCGCCGATTGTGCCACCGGGCCAATTCCTGCTGGTATCCGCATGCTGGGTACTGAATTCCTCACCGTGTTAGGGCTCGGGTTGGTGTTGGGGCTTCGCCACGCGTTGGACACGGACCATCTGGCTGCCGTATCCACGCTGCTCACCCAACGGCCTTCGCTCCGCGCCTCCGGCATGATCGGATTCAGCTGGGGGCTTGGACATACAGTGGTGTTGTTGTTGGTCGGAGCCGTGGTATTAGTGCTCCGCGTGCAGATTCCTGAACCCCTCGAATTGGCAGCCGAGTTCGGCGTCGGTGCGATGCTCGTCCTTCTCGGCGGAATGCTCGCGGTGCGATTGGTCAAAGAACGCTGGCATGTGCATGCGCACGAACATGACGGTGAACAGCACGTGCACCTGCACAGTCATGCGTTGGTTGACAATCACGGGCATGGACATTGGTGGCGTGATTCTGTTCGACCGTTCTGTATCGGTATGGCCCATGGTCTGGCCGGGTCGGCGGCGCTTTTGTTGATCGTGCTGTCGTCTGCGCAATCGGTGTCGGAGGGACTGGTCTATATCACGGTGTTCGGGCTTGGTTCGATCATGGGGATGATGCTGGTCGGGATCGTCGTGAGCCTTCCGGTATTATGGTCGGTGAACCTCGGGCGTCCTGTCTTTCTCGCTGTCCAGGGGTTGGCCAGCCTTGGGAGCGTGGCTGTCGGGCTCACGATGATGTTCCACATCGCCTTCGGCGGCAAGCTGTTTTGACATTCTCGCGCACCGTTCTCGATAGGAAATCTACGTGCGTCATGAGGGCGGCTATGGTATTCTGGCATTCTCTTTGCCGTCGTTCATGAATGGAGTGTGAGGCAGGCAAGGTGCGCGCGAATAAGTGTATCCGGTTTGTTTAGTGTAGGTAGTATTTTTGAGGCACCAAACGAACTAAAGATCATGCTGGATCTCGCGAGTCTCGCTCGCGACGAGAAGGAACGCGGTATGGCCTGGTTTAAAAAACAGAAAGCGACCGAGCCTGAATCTCCGAAACGATCAAAAGTTTCGGAAGGGATGTGGCTCAAGTGCAATCACTGTCGAGAGATCGTGTATCGCAAAGAAGTTGAGCGGAATAGCAAGGTCTGCCCGAAGTGCGACTACCACTTTCCGATTTCTGTCATGGAGCGCATTACGCTTTTGGTCGACCTTGGGACGTTTAAAGAGTGGGACGCAGAACTCAGCCCTCAGGATCCATTGAGCTTTCAGGACACGAAATCTTACAAGGACCGTGTGAAGGCGCATCAGGGGAAGACCGGACGAAAAGATGCCATGGTGATCGGCGAAGGGATGATGAACGGTCGTCGAATGGTGTTCTGTGTGTTCGACTTCAGTTTTATGGGCGGCAGCATGGGATCGGTCGTCGGGGAGAAGATGTGCCGGGCAGTCGATCGCGCATTGGAGGCCAAGTTGCCGGTCATTCTGGTCACGACATCCGGAGGAGCCAGGATGCAGGAGGGAATTTTCTCCCTGATGCAGATGGCCAAGACGTCTGCCGCCGTCGCCAAGCTTGGTGAAGCGAAGCTTCCGTTTATTTGTCTGTTAGCCGATCCGACCTTCGGAGGTGTCACAGCCAGCATCGCCATGCTGGGGGATGTGATTCTTGCAGAACCGAAAGCACTGATAGGGTTTGCCGGTCCCCGTGTGATCGAGCAGACCATCAAACAGCAGTTGCCGGATCAATTTCAGCGGGCGGAGTTTCTGTTGGAGCATGGCATGCTGGACATGATCGTGGAGCGCAGGCAACTGAAAGAAACGCTGAGCACCCTCGTTTCCCATTTTTAAGCCGGACCTTTCATGAACGTCTATGACGGCAGCCGATCGTGTCCTCCATGGAG
>CAZVEZ010000123.1:5501-8112 GCA_964626135.1 uncultured Nitrospira sp. | reverse complement strand
CCCCGCAACCAAGACCAGCAAGAACTTTCAAGGGGTTAGCCGGAACCGGCTGGCCCCTGATTTTTTCCATCTAACAGTCATCTAACGAGTTTCAAATCGAGAGCCAGTGTAGAATAAGAATCGCCTCTGTTCTGTCCCACTTGAAATTTGAATAGATAGATTGGAACCAATCTCAAAATCGATTTATGAGAAACTTTCGCATGTCCGCTGTGCACCGAAGCATGAACAAATCACAGATTCATTGGAAAAATAAGAGTTACGAGCATGTGCTTTTCCAGCACGACGTCACCAGGGTAGCGCTCTGCCAATTTTGAGATAGGTTTTAGTCAGGTGGAAGCAGGTAACGCAGTAAATTTATTCAAATCCATTCTCAAGAAAGGTAGTCGTGAGTAAGGAGGAACGAGCTGTCAAAAATGAAGCGTCGCAGGACACTGTGTACATCTGTTCGCAACACTATTTATCAATGTGAGTAGGGTGACCCTGATCAATGGTGAGGCTTGGTACCGCGAACGCGAAAGAATCGTCAAGAGACGGCTCTGCAGCGATCCCTGTCGCCACGCCCTTGACAGCGTCAGAGAGGGTTCGCTGTCGGGTGCAACACCGCGCGCACTGCAGTGAGTAGATCCTGGAGGGCGAATGGTTTATCCAACGTCTGCTGTGCGCCTAGGAGTCTCGCGGCATCGAGAAAGGTGATGTCGTGGTGGCTACCTCCCCCGGACATCGCGATGATTTTTACTCCAGGCGTCTCACGGCGCAATGCTCGGATGGTTTCTATCCCTTCCTGTCCATCCATCACCAGGTCAGTGATGACGAGGTCCGTGGGGAGGTGCCGAAAGAACTGTAGCCCTTCTCGCCCATCGCGGGCAACCATCACGCTGTACCCTGCACGTTCTAAGGCCAGACGGAGGGCGATCCTGAGGGCCTCGTCGTCATCAATCAGGAGAATCGACTCCATGGCACCCCTCTTAGTGAAGGATTACGGCAACGCTGTCGTCGAAGGCGCCCGGTCCTGCAGCGATTTGACATACCGACGGAGTCGACCTTGATTCTCCGGTGTCATGATAATGAACTCCAATCCGCACTTCGCTTGATGGACCCAGCGGACCGCGGCTAATTCGACGGTGATAGGAGTAAACGACTCGCGAGCAGATGAAGTGAGTTCTACCGCCAGATACTCCCCTTGCAAAATCGTCATGCTGGTTCTGAGGGCACAACCTTCTGTCGATAGGTCCACGACCTCTCCATCTCCTAGGGCGATGCCGTGTCTAGACAGTGCGGCGTGAAGCTGAACGGTGATGCGCGGCTGCTTTCGTCGATCTTCGTGAGACTTCTCGCCGTTACTCGATTCGCTTGGAGGCGGAACGTTTTTCACCGGATTCACCAGAGTCAGCATCCGGCGCACGATGTCGCCAATATTATGTAACGAGAAGCCCTTTTGGAGGACTTCCGTCGCGCCCAGCCTTCGGGCATCCTGTTCGAGTAGCGCCGTATCGGCTCCAGTCAAGATGATTACGTAGGCAGCGGAATCCCATTCGCGAAGTTGTTGGAGAACTGATAAGCCGTTCATGTCCGACATTTGAAGATCCAAGATCGTGATGAGCGGGCGCTCCCGTTGAAACACTGATATGCCCTCCGACCCGCTGCTCGCCTTGAGTACATGGTGTCCGCGGCGCGTCAAGACCACATCGAGGAGGGTCTGGATCTTTTCATCATCATCGATCGTGAGTATCTTAACCATCATTCTCCTTTTCGAGGTTCTCGTTTGCTTCTGACTCGTGCGCTCTGAGCGGGAGAACACAGCTGTGCGGACAATCCATAGACGATGGCCAGCGCCAACGCCGTCTGCTTGTTCTAGTCATTAATCGATCCTCTACACTCCACAATCTCAATACTGACTGTGTGAGTAGTAGTTCATCATCGAAGCCAAGCGTATGAGCCATCGACCAGCTTCACAGACCCGAAAGGCCGGCAGGCTTATATCTTCAGTTTCCACCATGATGAGCCAGTTGATGGAGCAGGGGTGGGCTCCGGTGATCCCTGCGCCCGAGCTTCGATTTCCGCAAGAGTCGGCAGCGCGAATCCCTTCTGGAGGAACTCTGTCACCCCCAGGTTACGGGCCTGTCGTTCCGCTTCCGGGTTATCGGTCCCGGTGAAGATGAAGACGGTCGCGTCGGGACGGATGTTTCGGATCTGTTTGAGGACAGTCAGTCCGTCGATATCCGGCATGTCCAGGTCCAGGATCGTAATAGCTGGACGCTCCCGCCGGAACACGGTGATCGCATCTTTGCCCCCCACCGCCAGAAGGATATGACGTCCATCACGATTCAACGTGGCCTGCACAAGTTTGCGGATATAGTCCTCATCGTCTACGACGAGAATCTTGGTTTTGGTTATCGGTGCATGCATACGTCTACCTCCGGCCTAGTTTGTTCCAGTAGGCAGTCCGGAAGGGTGTCAATGGAGCGACGACATTCTTCAATAACCGCTCATCGCCTTCCCGCCTGTTCCCCACTCCGTCAGCGTCTCTCGGATGCGCGTGGCGCATTCGTGATCTTCAATGAATGGACTGCGAATTTCGTCAACTCTTCTGCAACGGGATTCGCGAGACCAT
>CAZVEZ010000123.1:0-5401 GCA_964626135.1 uncultured Nitrospira sp. | reverse complement strand
ACGTGTGCGTATGGTCCTGCTTGCCGTAAGTAGGATAAAGCTTCTTCGCCATCGCGAACCTTGAAGATCACGTTCATCAACTTCGCGTCGGCGAACGCTTCTTCGATCAGGACAATATCGTCTTCATTATCTTCTACTAAGAGCAGCTCTATCGGCTCACTCAACATGGACGTCGTCTCCCGAGATGGTCTTCAGGCTGAACAGGTGGGCCTGTGGCTTCTCATGCACGGCGAACGGTCCTGCTACTGTCCTGATCGGGAGGGAGCAAGACCAAATTCAGCGCTGCCCCAAGCTCATGAAGCGAAAATCCCTTGGCTAGAAAATGGGTGACGCCTAATTCACGGGCCTGTCGCTTCCGTTCCTCTGTGCCAGCCCCTGTGAGCATGATGACCGGGGCCTGCGGATCAATCGCGAGGATCTCTCTGAGCACGGCTAGGCCATCCATGCCCGGCATCTCGAAGTCCAGGATTGTCACGTGAGGCCGGTCCTTCCGAAACAGGTCAAGACCCTTTTGCCCGTGGTTCGCCGTGAGGACCTGATGCCCTTTGCGCGTTAAGAGCGTGTGGAGCAACCCACGGATCTTCTCATCATCATCCACGACCAGAATGTTTGCCATCGGTCTCCTCCCGGGAGCGGCTGAATCAGCTCGTACTATGCCGCTCGTGCGTTGGGATTCAGCTGTGGACTCACCAGCATCTCATGGACCTTGTGCGCCAACGACTGTGGCGTGAAAGGCTTCTGAAGAATGGCGGGTCCGGTTTCCCATGCTGCCGCGGACGTGAGTTCTCTACCTGTATAGCCGGACATATAGAGCACCTTCGTCGCCGGTCGAATGGCGAGAATGCGTTCTGCCAATGCTGGTCCGTTCATCCCCGGCATCACCACATCGGTCAACAGCAGGTGGATCATCCTTGTCCCCTGTTCAACCATACGCAGAGCATCCGTGCCATTCCGTGCGGCGAGCACCGTATATCCGTTTCGTTCCAGGAGCACCTGAGCGAGCGACCGCACCATTTCCTCATCCTCCACCAGTAAAATCGTTTCCGAGCCGCGGAGAGATTCGTCCAGAGTGGACGTCGATTCCACCTGCTCAATTTCCTCTTCCACGCGCGGGAGGTAAATCTTCAGTGTGGTTCCTTGGCCCAGGGTGCTCTGGACATCAATCTTTCCGCCGCTCTGTTCGACGATCCCGTAGACGGTTGCCAGACCTAATCCGGTGCCTTTCCCAGGTTCTTTGGTGGTGAAAAACGGCTCGAAGATCCGGGCTTGCGTGTCCGCGTCCATCCCGCAGCCGGTATCGCTCACCGCCAGCATGACGTACGAACCAGGCTCGATAGACGGATGTGTGCGCACTGTGGCGCTGTCCAGCTCGACGTTCATGGTTTCGATGGTCATCTCACCGCCTCCGGGCAAGGCATCCCGGGCGTTCACAGCCAGGTTCATGATGATCTGTTCCATCTGCCCGGCATCGACTTTCACCCGCCCCAGCGCGGGATAGAGGCAGAGCACCATCCGAATGTCTTCGCCGATCAGCCGGCGAAGCAGTTTCACAATGTTGGATACCACCTCATTCAAATCCATGACGGTCGGCTGTAAGACCTGTCGACGACTGAAGGCGAGCAATTGGCGGGTCAGCAACGCGGCGCGATAGCCGGCTTCCTTGATCTGGTCAAGCCCGTTCCGCGCAAAGGGATTGTCGAATCCCGTCTCAGCCAACAACATATCGCTGTAACTGTTAATGACGGTCAGGAGGTTGTTGAAGTCATGCGCGATCCCACCGGCCAGTTGCCCGATGCCCTCCATTTTCTGGGATTGGCGCAACTGTGCTTCGCTCGCACGGAGGGCTCTCTCCGCCTGTTTGCGTTCGACCGCATAACGGACGGCACGTGTCAGCAGGTAGCTGTCTAATCGCCCTTTGACCAGGTAATCCTGGGCCCCCCTGCGCACGGCCTGGCTCGCCAACGCTTCGTCATCGAGCCCTGTCAGCATCACAATCGGCATATCCTGCGCGTGGGCCTGGACTCTAGTGAACGTCTCAAGTCCCTGCGCATCCGGCAGCGAGAGATCGAGCAACACGAGATCCATCGTTCCTGAGGCCAAGTGTGTCAGTCCTCTACTGAGGCAGTCGGCCCACTCCAGCTCGATACAGAGCTCCTGTTTCTCCGCTAACATTTCGCGAATGATAATGGCGTCGTCTTCGTTGTCTTCAATGAGGAGCACACGCATAACAACATCCTTTTTATGCAAAGGAAGGATGAGTGGGGATTCGTGAGACCATGGTCCAGTAGACGTCAAACTGTTTGATGACAGCACGGAACTGATTCAGATCCACCGGCTTGCGGATGTAGGAGCAGGCGCCGAAGGCATACGAACGGAGGATGTCTTCTTCACGCTCACTCATGGTCAGCATGATGACGGGAAGGGACCGCAAGTGTGGATCGGCTTTCATGGCCTGTAACACCTCAAACCCATTTTTCTTCGGCATATTAATGTCCAGCAGCAGGAGATTGGGCTGCTGCATCTCTTTGTAGGGGCCGTCACGTCGCAAATACATGAGGGCTTCTTCTCCATCCCGAACCGTATGCATGATGTTCGCCTGTCCGGCATCGGCGAAGGCCTCTTGCACGATGATAATATCGTCTTCGTTGTCGTCGACCAGGAGAATCTCCATCGGAGCCCTGTTCATGCGTGAGTCCTTTCTCCGCTCTCCACCGAGGTGAATGTGATAATGAACTCCGAACCACCCCCCTCGCGCGGCTGTACCCAGGCGCGTCCGCCATGACGTTCAGCGACCTGTCGCACAATCGCGAGTCCCGCGCCGGTCCCTTCGACTTCCCGGCCCACCGCCCGCTGGAACAGCTGAAAAATGCGTTCCGCATGGTCGGGTTCCACGCCCGGTCCACGATCGCGAACCACGAGGCCAACCGTCGCAGTCGCCTTGCCAGTTGGATGATAGGGTGCAATCTCCACGTCGGGAGCGGCATTCGGTCGTGAGAACTTCAGCGCATTCGCGATGAGGTTGTAGACCCCTTGCGTCGCCCAGGTACTGTTGGCCTGGAATCGAGGAAGGGGTGTCACCATTCGCACCGTCGCGCCGGTAGCCTTGATCTTGTCAGCCAGGCGCCGCAAGGCCTCTTGAACGATGTGTTCCCCCTCGACCTCCTCCGCCGGCAATTCCATGCGTTGCACGCGTGAGAGGGCAAGCACATCCGTCATGAGTTGGTCCATGCGCTGGGCTCCGAGGACGACACGCCGGAGAAAGTCTTTCCCCTTGTTGTCGAGGCGGTCGGCATAGCGGTCGAAGACCATGCGCGAGAAATTCTCGATGGATCGGAGCGGCTCGCGTAAATCATGCGAGGTCACATAGAGCAGCGTCTCGAGATCGCGATTCTTGTGCTGAAGTTCCATGGTGCGCTCTTGCACGCGCATTTCCAATTCGCTGTGCGCTCGATGCAGTGCTGCATCCATCCGCTTGCGTTCAGTGACGTCGCGGATGGCCGCGATGACCAAGGGGCCTTCGTCTGTTTCCAAGGGATTTAGACTGATTTCGGTCGCGAACTCGCTGCCATCTTTCCGCAGTGCATACAGCTCGCGCCCTGTCCCCATCGCTCGAGCCTGCGGATTCGCAAAGAAGCCGGCCCGATGGCTCGTATGCTTCCCTCGGAACCGTTCCGGTACCAAAAGCTCAATCGACTGCCCTAACAGCTCCTGCCGGGTATAGCCGAAGAGCTTCTCGGTCTGGCTGTTGATGAGCGTGATCATGCCGGTTTGATTGATAATCACATGGGCATCCGGCGCAGACTCCAATAGAGCCCTGAACTGCTGTTCCGCGCGCTTACGGTCCGTGACATCGCGCGCGATGGCGTACATCAGCCCATCCGGCTGAGGCACGGATTTCCACGACAATACGCGCCACGAGCCATCCTTGTGCTGATAGCGGTTATCGTACTCGAGTACCTGTTCGCCGCCGGTAGCCTGCCTCTCGACCGCGCGGAGCGTGGCCACGCGGTCGTCAGGATGTACGAAGTCGAGAAACGGTCGCGCCAGCATGTCGTCGGTGCTCCAGCCGAGTGTCTGAGTAAAGGCCGGACTTACGCGCTTGAAATAGCCGTCTGACTTGGCGATGCACAGCATGTCGAGTGAGAGGGCAAAGAAACGCTCCACGTCCTGCTCTGCCTGCTTACGAGCATTCAGCTCTGTTCGCAATTGATTGTTGACGGCCTGGATCTCCTGAGCCCTGCGAAAGACCTCCGCTTCCATTTCCCCTGCCCGTGTACGGAGCTCCTCGGTGATCCGATGTTGTTCGCCCCCTGCTTGCTTGAGGCGGACAAAGTTGGTGACGTCCTCTACCCGGTGAATGATATAGGTGATCTCCCCGCTGACTCCGAAGACTGGCGAATTGACCGGGCTCCAATACCGTTCTTCAAATCCCCCTCCCTCGGAATCCGGACGGCGGATGTCGTACTTTTGGATGGCCATGGCATCGGGTACGCGATGCTGTAAGACCCGTGTTAGCGATGCTCGGAGATTCGACACTCCAGTCGCTGTGGCGTCATCTGGATTGTCTGGGAACACGTCGAAGAGGTGTCGACCCAGAATCTCCTCCCGCCTGGTCATCGTGGCCCGCAGATAGGTATCGCTTACCGCTACCATGATCAGCGAAGGAGTGAGGACGAGGTACGAGTTTGGAGCAGAATCGAAGAGTGTGCGAAAATCAGGCTGGCAATGTGTGGCTGATGGCTCGGTCATTGGGGCAGGCCTCTATATTACAGAAACGCATCGGGCTACATGTTCCAACCTGATGTGAAAAAACAATTCTCCAAGATTAAGCATACTCTTTGTGTGACACACTGGAAAGGAATTGTGTCTTTGTGCTCACCGCCACTGACGAGTAATCCGCTGGTATTGAGGCTCCACACTTTATAATACTTGGACAGAGGGATTCGCCATGCCGATGCGGGAAACTCAATGAATTGACTGAAATCCACCGCAAGGCAGCTGAAGAACTCGAAACAGAGTAGCGGGCGAGTGCTACCGATCTTCCTTGGAAAATGAAGACTCGAAGATAGCTAAAGCTTCTGCTGAGCCCCCGCAACCAACCGTTGCTTTTCAAGTAATCCCAGTACTGTCCCAACGTTTGTGTCATCGATGGACGGAACACGTTAATTGGCTTGATGTTCGCAACTTCTCATCCTGGTGCCGACTTCAATCACGCGCTGAAATTCATACCTAGCCGAATCAGTCACTTGCGAGATAGAACTGGCATTATCTTCAACGTTGGGACAGTACTGAAGTCATCCAGATCCAGAAGTCCTCACCTTCTCAAGGCAGCACGTGTTCCGTGCTTGCGAGACCTTGCCGCAAAATTCGGTAAGCGTTTGACGGAAGGCCATGTGGTGCT